>JBNMNW010000011.1:0-45094 GCA_051278165.1 Planctomycetota bacterium
CGTTCGACACGGCATCGGTCAATCCCGCGAACGACCAGCCAGGCAGTTCGCCAACGACGCCCATCGCTGGCCAAGACGCCGATGCGCAGACGCCGCCAGCGGGCGCGCGAACGGTCGATCAAGAAGACCTCTCAGCCGCGACGTTGGTTGCCGCCATTCTCGACGAATGCCACCGACCGCTGGCGCAGCGCATGGATCGGATCAAGGTGACGGTCACGTTGCCGAACCAGCGGCGCCTACTGGTACAGGCAGACCTGCCGGATCGAGCGCGAGTGCACGAAGGCAAGCGCGACTTACTTTGGGTCAATCAGAAGGTCTACCGACTCGACGATGGCGCAGCGAGTGAACCGGCAGCCGAGAACGAAGCCAATCGCGCCCGAGTGCCGGCGCTGCTGCGCATCGTCGACGCCGTTGCGTTCGGCCCGCTCTACCGCGCGATCCACTGCGAACGCGACGGCAACGACTTCGTTCTAACCGACCAGGACGGCGTCAAGACTACCCTGCAACTGCACGCCAAGACGCTGCTGCCGAGAGCGCTAGTCTACGCGGACAAGCAGACGGTGCGCTTTGATGACTACTTGCGTACCAAAACGACGTGGGTCGTCAAGAGAGCGACGCTCGCCCCACTAGGCACCTGCGAGACGTTCTTCGAAGACGGTGGTCTGCTGTTTTCCAACGACTTCTTCACGCCGCCAGGAACCAGCGATCGAGCAAACTCCGGCGAGCAACTACGCATGACCACACCGGGCGTGGTTCGCGAACATGAAGCGTCGACCCCGATCACCGTCGTCGGCAAAGCGGCGCAATGGGTCATACTCGCGGCCGACGACGACTGGGCGCAGCGTCATGAAGCGTATGCGCCGGTGCACGCGGAACTCGAAGCACAGAACCAACGCATCTTCGGCTTCCCAATGATCTGGAAGCACGATGGGCAGACGCTGTTAGGCGTCCCGTTCCGCCAGCGCGATAGCGGCAAGGCATTCGTTGCGCCCCCCGGGTGGAAGACCGCAAGTAGCCCCAAGACCACGCAACTGGTCGTTTACCCGCCATCTGGCAACGTCGCCGAGCGCATCGCAACCGGCACCGCACAGCTACAGCGCACCGCTGCGAATCGCAAACTGACGATGATCGGGCCCATTGTCGCGCAACCGTTCGTGCACTTGCATGAAGGCGCTCCAGGCAAGAGCAAGCTCGCCAACTGCAAGGTGCGCATGTCCGTGCGCATCGAATCACCATGACGATTCCGCCGCCCTCGCCGTTCGCACGCCACTGGGATCTCGACCCCGAAGTCATCTTCCTCAACCACGGCAGCTTCGGTGCGTGCCCGCGCGTCATCATGGAGCGGCAGCACGAATTGCGGCGTGAGATGGAAGCGCAGCCGCTGTTGTTCTTGCATCACACGCTCGAAGCGCGCATCGACGCGTGCAAACCTCGGCTGGCCCAACTCGTCGGCTGTGACGTCGAAGACCTCGCCCTAGTCGCCAACGCAACAACCGGCGTCAACACCGTGCTGCGTTCGCTGACGTTCGCCGAGGGCGACGAGCTGCTCGTCACCGATCACGAATACAACTCCAGCCGCAACGCGCTCGAATACGTCGCGCAACGAAGCGGCGCCCGCATCGTCGTTGTGCCGGTGCAGTTCCCAATCGAGAACGCCAACCAGATCGTCGACGACATCGTCAGCCAGGCGAACGATCGCACGCGTCTGTGCTTGATCGATCACGTCACCAGTGCGACTGGCGTCGTCATGCCCGTCGCCGAGATTGTGACAGCGCTGCATAAGCGCGGCATCGACACGCTCGTCGACGGCGCCCATGCGCCCGGCATGTTGCCACTCGACTTGACGGCGCTGAACGTCGCTTACTACACCGGCAACTGCCACAAGTGGCTGTGCACGCCGAAGGGCTCGGCACTGCTGTTCGTTCGCCGCGATCGCCAAGAACCGATCCGGCCACTATCGATCAGCCACGGCGCCAACGCGGAGCGCAGTGATCGCTCGCGGTTCCAGCTCGAGTTTGACTTCACCGGCACCAACGACTTCACCGCCTGGATGTGCATCCCGGATGCGATTGCGTTCTTAGAATCACTGCTGCCCGGTGGCATCGCAGAACTGCGCCAGCGCAACCATGACCTGGCGATCGCCGGCCGCAACCTGCTCTGCGAGGCCCTCGGCACCACGGCGCCCGTGCCGGACTCCATGATCGGCTCGCTCGCCTCGGTCATTCTGCCCGACCCGGACCCTACGGGGGCCCCCAAGATGGCTGGAGACCCGTTGCAAGCCATTCTGTGGGAACAACATAAGATCGAAGTCCCCTGCATGAACTGGCCCCACCCGAAGCTTCGCATGCTGCGCATCTCACCGCAGATCTACAACAGCATCGAGCAGTACGAATACCTCGCGAACGCGATTCGTACACTCGTTTGAAACAATCGTTCGAGTTGATAGGTTGGCCAACTGATGGCCAAGCCAGACACCAAAGACCAGATTCTCGACGCGGCTGAGGAACTGTTCGCCGAACAGGGCTTTGTGGCCACCTCGCTGCGCCAATTGACGGCGCGCGCCGGCGTCAACCTCGCCGCGGCGAACTACCACTTCGGCTCGAAGGATGAGCTGGCCAAGGCGGTGCTGCAGCGTCGCATCGAGCCGATCAATCGCGAGCGACGACAGCGGCTCGACGACATGAGCCAGCCGATATCGATCGAAGCGATCGTGCGCGCCTTCATCGAGCCGGCGTTGCGCAGTCAGCTTGGGACCCCAGGTTCCCTGCCGGAGAGTCGTGGCGCCGGGCTGTGCCGCCTATTCGGTCGCATCAGTGTCGAGCGGCCCCCATTTCTCGACGAGTTCATGCGCGAGCAATTCGGTGAACTAGGCAAACGTTTCGTCGCCATGCTTAGCGAAGCGGCACCGGGAATTGCGGCCGAAACTCTGTGGTGGCGCATGCACTTCATGGTGGGCGCGATGGCTCACACCCTGGCAAACGCGCATGTCGTAGGTCAGGTGTCGCACGGCGCGTGCGATGCCAACGACCACGAAGGCATCCTTGAGCAATTGACCGCATTCGCAATTGGCGGGTTCGCCGCTGCCGAGGCAACACGATGAAACGACCGGTTCGCTACCTAGTGTTGGCCGCCTCCTTGCTGAGCGCGTGTGCTGGCGATCCCCCGCCACGCATTGACGACGATCTCGGCATCAAAATGCCAGAGCAGTGGTCGAGCGGCACGAGGGCCAACCAGCCAGAAGACGACTCGCCCAAACCACCGCGCATCGATTGGTGGCGCGACTTCGGCGACGAGCGTCTCGACACACTGATTGCGACCGGCCTCGCCAACAACCCGAACATGCGCGCCGTGATGGCTCGCTTGCAAGCTGCCGCCGCGGCCCACGCGATTGCCGGCGGCCCGCTACTGCCGGAAGTCGATGTCGGCTTTCAGAATGATCGCGCCAGACAATTGTTCCTGGGCTTTCCCTTCGGCGGTGGCGGCGTGCCCAGCTCGACGTTCACGACGTATGGCTTGTCGCTAGGCGTGCGCTGGGAAGTCGACGTCTGGGGCCGTCTGCGCAATGCCGACTCGGCAGCATTGTCAGACCAACAAGCAGCGGTACACGACATCCACGCCGCGCAGATGAGCCTCGCGGCGCAAATCTGCCGCGCCTGGTTCTCAGCCATCGAAGCGAAGCTCCAGCTCGAACTAGCCGTTGCTACGACCAAGACTTTTGAGACGACGCTGACCGACGTTACCGACCGCTTCCGACGCGGCGTGCGGCCGGCGCTCGAAGTGCACCAAGCTTCGACCAACCTGGCCAACGCACGTGCCAGCGCAGCACAGCGCCAGGACCTTCACCAACGTAGCATGCGCCAACTCGACGTGCTGGTCGGCCGCTACCCCAATGGCAAAATGGTGATTGCCACGCAACTGCCGAAGGCCTTGCTGCCGGTGCCCGCTGGCTTGCCAAGCGAACTGCTGCAACGTCGCCCGGACCTGAGGGCGGCCGAGCGACGCGTCGCTGCAGCCGGTTGCCGCGTGAGTTCCGCCGAAGCAGCTCTCTACCCGCGGCTGTCGTTAACAGCGGGCGGCGGCACCCGGAGCCTCGATCTCGAAGACCTCGTCGACACCGACTTCCGCGTTTGGAGCCTCGGCGCCAACCTGCTGGAACCACTGTTCCGCGGTGGCGCGCTGCGCGCCGAAGTTCGTCGCCAGCAAGCGCGCCGCGCCGAAGCGTTCGCCAACTACGGCAACGCGGTGCTGACCGCCTTTGTCGAAGTCGAGAACATCCTCAGCAGCGACGGACAACTAGCAGAGCGCCAACTGCGCATCGGTGAAGCTGCGGTTCACGCAACACTCGCACGCGACCTAGCGCGCGAGCGCTGGCAGCTTGGCCTAACCGACTTCCTGACCGTCGCCGACGGCCAGCGCACTGCCTTCCAAGCCGAATCGGCTCGCATCACCGTCGACCGCGAACGCGTCGACAATCGCATTGACCTGCTGCTCGCGCTTGGCGGCGGCTTTGGCGACGAAGCCACTGGAGACACTCGATGAAATACCTACGCCTGACACTCCAGATTCTGCTGCCCTTAATCGTCATCGTGGGTGGCGGAATGCTCGCCAACTGGATCATCAACAACAAGCCGATGCCGGCGGTGCAAGCCGTTGACAACGCCGGCCCATTCGTGCGCGTGCAGACCGCTACGCTCAGCAACGAGCAACTCGATGTCACCGCGCGCGGCTCGGTAGAAGCCCTGCGCACAGTGGACCTGGCGGCCGAAGTCGGCGGCCGCATCATCAAGACGCACCCCGCATTGCGAGCTGGCGGTACGTTCACGCCTAACGACGTGCTCATCGAAATCGATGCCACCGACTACGAGTTGCAGATCACGCAACAGATAGCCGCGGTAGCACGCGCTGAGTTGCGCCTGATGCAAGAGCAAGCCGAAGCATCTGCAGCGGTGCGCGCATGGGAACAGATCGAAGGCAACGCACCAACCGATCCACTGGCTCGGCGCGAGCCGCAGATTCGCGACGCGAAGCTCGCCCTGGCGGCAGCCAAGGCGCAGCAGAAGCGCGCCGAAACCGATCTACTACGAACCCGCGTGCAGGTTCCGTTCTCCGGTCGCGTGCGCAGCGTGCATGCCGACATCGGCCAAACCGTGCAGCGCGGCCAGCGCATGGCGGTCGTGCTCGACACCAGCGGACTTGAAGTGCGCTTGCCAATCCCCCTGCGCGAGACGGCGTTTGTCGACCTGCCACTCGGCGACCGCACCGATGACGGGCCGAAGGTCGAACTGACCGCAGACTTCGCCGGCATGCCGTGCACTTGGCACGGCTCGATCGTGCGCGTGGCTGGCGAAATTGATCGCCAAACGCGGCAACTCACGGCGATCGCGCGCGTCACTCGCACACCTGACTCCAAACCACTACTGGTCGGCATGTTTGTCGAAGCACGCATCTCCGGCCGCGAAGTGCAGGATGTCTTCCGCGTGCCTAGTTCGGCACTGCACTCAGGCGACCATCTCTGGATCGTCGAGGCCGTCGCGGACGAAGCGGACGAAGCCAAGGAGACGACCTACCGCCTTCGCGACCGTGTCGTCACGGTGCTGCGCACGGAGCGCGCCCACGCAATCTTGAAAGCAGGCCTACAAGCCGGCGAGCGAGTCTGCCTGAGTAGCCTGCAAGCGCCTATTGACGGCATGAAGGTGCGCATCCGCGAGCCTGAAAACGAACAACCTGGCCAAGCGGGAGGCAAGTAACGATGACTTACGATCCATCGGTCCCGCCCGAAGAAGCCAAAGGGTTCTTCGCCATGTTCACGCAGAACCACGTCGCAGCGACGCTGCTGGCAGTGGCCTTCGTGGTCGCCGGCATCGCCGCACTGACAACCGGACGCGTCAAGCGCGAAGTGTTCCCAGAGATCACACCGAACATCGTCAGTGTCGCCGTCATCTACCCCGGCGCCACCCCCACCGAAGTCGAACTGGGCGTGTGCCAGCGCATCGAAGAAGCCGTTGCCAGCATCACCGGCGTTGACAAGGTCACCGCGACTGCCGGCGAAGGGTCGGGTTCGGTCATCATTGAGACGCTGCAGGACGCGGACGTCAACCGCGTGCTCGATGACGTCAAGAACCGCGTCGACGCCATCAGCAACTTCCCGGCAGAGATCGAACAGCCGATTGTCTCGCGCTTGGT
Organism: Planctomycetota bacterium; assembly: GCA_051278165.1. Classification (GTDB taxonomy): domain Bacteria; phylum Planctomycetota; class UBA1135; order UBA1135; family UBA2386. The sequence goes on from JBNMNW010000011.1 coordinate 6,184, forward strand.
GGTTCGCAAGGAAGTCATCAACGTCTCGATCTCTGGCGAGATCTCCGAACTCTCACTGAAGCGACTCGCCGAACGCGCGCGCGACGCACTAACCGACCTTGCCGAGGTCAGCCAGGTCGAACTGTCGGCCGTGCGCGACTACGAAGTCTCGATTGAAGTCGGCGAGGAAGCGCTGCGGCGCCACTCGTTGACGTTCGACCAAATCGCCAACGCCATTCGCCGGGGTAGCCTCGATCTGCCAGCCGGCGCCATCAAGGCCAGCGAAGGCCAAACCCTGCTGCGCATCCAAGGCCAAGCATACGAGAAGGAAGACTTCGAAAAGATCAGCGTGCTGACTCGGCCAGACGGCAGTGAAGTGCTGCTCCGTGAAGTCGCCACGGTCATCGATGGGTTTGCCGATCAAGACCTGCAGGCACGCTTCGATGGCATGCCTAGCGCGCTACTCAAGGTATTCCGAGTTGGCAACCAAGATGCCATCACCATCACCTCGGCGGTCAAAAAGTGGGTCACCGAGCGTGGTCAGAGCATGATGCCTGAAGGCGTCAGCATGACAACGTGGCGCGATGAGTCGGTCATCCTGAAGGGCCGTATCGACCTACTGATGAAGAACGCTGGCCAAGGGCTCATCTTGGTGTTCGTGATCCTGGCGCTGTTCCTACAGCTGCGCTTGGCGATCTGGGTCGCAGTCGGTATTCCGGTCGCGTTCCTGGGCGCCGTCGCGTTTATGCCGATCGCGGACGTGTCGATCAACATGATCTCGCTGTTCGCGTTCTTGCTAGTGCTCGGCATTGTCGTCGATGACGCAATCGTCGTTGGCGAGAACATCACGCGACATCGACGCCTAGGCGCCAGCCCGATGCTGGCATCGCTGCGCGGCAGTCGAGAAGTGCGCAATCCGGTCTTTGCGTCGGTGCTAACGACGATCGTCGCGTTCTTGCCGATGCTGTTCTCGGTGCCCGGATCTGATGCACAGGTGTGGCGCGTGATCCCATTGATCGTGCTACCAGTGCTAGCACTCAGCCTGATCGAATCGCAACTGTGCTTGCCATCGCACCTCGCCTTGATGAGTAATAAGGAACCCGAGCACCCATGGATCGGCAGCCGCATGCTCGGCTGGGCCCAAGCCCACGTGCAAGGCATGCTCGACTGGGTCATCAATCGCGTCTACCAACCCGCGCTCGAGACCTGCTTGCGCTGGCGGTATACAACCGTCTCGGCAGCCGTCGTCATTCTGGTCGTCGTCGCCTCGATGGTCGCCGCGGGCAAGCCACGTTTCGTGTTCTTCCCCACCGTCGAAGGCGACAACATCGTGATTGCCATGACGATGCCTCAGGGCACGCCGCTGGCAACGAGCGCCAAAGCGATCGCCGACATCGAGCGTCAGGCGCGCGAAGTGTGCGCTGAATACGACGTCTCAACGCCGAGCGACGGCAAGCTGCTGCAACACATGCTCGCTACGGTTGGCTCACAGCCGTTTGCACGCGAGCAGGCTCGCAACGGCGGCAACCGGGATGCGCAATTCCAGTCGGGTTCGCACCTCGGCGAGCTCAACTTGCAGCTACTGCCATCCGAACTCAGAACCCCGGGATCCGACGAGATCATGGCGACGCTACGCGAGCGCGTTGGCAGTGTGCCGGATGCGGTTGAGCTGACCTATACGACGTCGTTCTTCAGCACCGGCAAAGACATCGACCTCGAGCTCTACCACGCGGACATGGACACCCTGCGCGCCGCCGTCTCGGCCGTCGAAGCCGAACTGCGCGCGATGCCAGAGATCAAGGACGTGACCAACTCGTTCCGCCTTGGCAAGCGTGAGCTCGAGCTACACATCAAGCCTTCTGCCGAACCGCTAGGACTGCGGCAGGTCGACCTAGCAAGACAAGTGCGACAAGCGTTCTACGGCGAAGAGGCGCAGCGCATCCAGCGCGGCCGCGACGACGTTCGGGTCATGGTTCGCTACCCAGAGCACGAACGCCAATCGCTAGCTGACCTCGACAACATGCGCATTCGCACAGCGACTGGCGATGAGGTGCCATTGCGCATGGTTGCGGAAACCATCAGCGGTCGTTCGTTCTCGACGATCACCCGCGTCAACCAAAAGCGCGCCTTGCGCGTTAGCGGCGAGATCGATGAGAACGATCCCAATGCCGATGCCACCGCGATCAACGCTCGATTGCGTGACGTCGTCATGCCAAAGATCATGGCACGCTACGACGGCCTCTCGTGGCGCTTCGAAGGCGATCAAAAAAAGAAGACCGAGCTGCTGATTGCGCTCGCCGGCGGCTTCGCGATCGCGTTGTTCGCGATGTATGCACTGATCGCGATCCCGTTGCAATCGTTCTTGCAGCCACTGCTAATCATCACGGCCATTCCGTTCGGGTTCGTCGGCGCCGCCCTCGGCCACATGCTGACCGGCTATGACCTGAGCATCCTGTCGATGTTTGGCGTGATCGCGCTGTCGGGCATCGTCGTCAACGACAACATCGTCTTGGTCGACTGGATCAACAAGCGCCGGCGAGATCACGACTCGCTGCTCGAAGCCGTTCGCACCGCAGGCGCGGCACGCTTCCGGCCGATCTTGCTCACGTCGCTGACCACGTTCTTCGGGCTGCTGCCACTGCTGCTGGAGAAGAGCATGCAAGCGCGCTTCTTGGTGCCGATGGGGGTTTCCCTCGCATTCGGGGTGCTATTTGCAACATTGATCACACTGGTGTTGGTGCCGTGCCTCTACCTAATACTTGCTGACTTCAACAACAGTGTCACGAAGAGCTGGGGGTGGGCGACCAAGAGCTGGCGTTGGCTTTATGGACATTCGACAGAGACTGTTGCAAAGCCCAACAGCTAGTTTCCGCAGTGGGGCAAACCCCTTTTAAGAACGAGTTGCTGCAACTCCGATGTAGTCCGCGTCCATGCCCAGGGCGCAACTACTCACGCTACTGCCTCTGCTCGGTGTCATTTGCACGCTACCAGCAGCAGGCCATCACTCTCCTTGCTCGCAACCGGCTAGCGATCACGGATCCGTATGCAGCCGTGCAGCCATCGGCGACGACGAAATCGCGCAAGCCGCACCGCAAGAACCAAGCTCCCGCAGCATGCGCCTGCGCGCGGCATACATCAGCAAGATCGCGGCATACATCACGACCAAGGCCACGTCGAAGCCGACGCCGAAGCAAAGCAAAGCCCCGTATGTAATCGCGGTCGTTGGCAGTGATGCGTTCGCTGATGCAATCATCAAGCTGTTGCCTGGCAAGGCGATCAACAATCGCAAGGTCAAGGTCGTCGTTCTTGACCCGGCCATTGCAGCAACCACGACGAAGCACCAACACCAGTTGCTCTATGTCGCGACGAGTCTTAACGCAACCGTCGTCGCGCGCATCGTCGCAAGTCACGCAAAGCTCGCAACGCCACTGATGAGTTGTCGGGCAGCCTTCGCAACCAAGGGCGGCGGCGTGCAGTTGTTCATCAAAAACAACAAGGTGAAGTTCGAGGTCAACCAAAATGCCTTGAAGGTGCAGGGCATGAAGGTGAGCCCGCAATTGTTGAAACTCTCAACCAAAGGGCCACAGCAGTGACCACTAAGAGTATCAGCCTGCGCGTGCAACTGACCGCTCTCTGCTCAGTGCTGACGGTGCTCGCGTTCGTATGGACCGGTGTTGAATCATACCAACGCGAACACATAACGCTGGTCGACAACACCGAGGCAAAGCTCGCAACCCTGGCCAAGATGGTCTCGGTCAACGTCATCAGTAGTGTCGAGTTCGACAGCCCGGAGAGTGCCACCGCGTTCTTGGTGAAGGTGCAGGCGACGATGGATCTGCAAGCGGCCGGCGTCTACCTGACTTCGGGTCAACTGTTCGCAAGTGCCGGCGACATCAACCTGTTGCAAATCGACGGCCGCAAGACACTCGAATACGGCGACGATTTCGCGGCCAAACTGACCATGACCTACCGCGACGGGGACGACAATCCACAAGATGGCAGTGTCGTCGTGCGCGCCGCAGGTGCCCCTATACGTGCCAAGTTGTCCAAGATCTTGTGGGGCATGGCATCGACCCACGTCGCCGCGCTACTCGTGCTCATGCTCGCAGCCCATCTGCTGCTGACGCGCATGCTGCGCCCGATCAAGACGCTGGTCACAACGACCAATACGATTCGTCAGACCAAGGACTACACCCTACGTGCCGAGGTCGGATCAGAAGATGAGATCGGCGACCTGATGCGGGCGGTCAACGAGATGCTCGAGGTCATCGAAGAGCGCGACCTAGACCTCGCCCAGAACGCCGATCGCCTCGAACAACAAGTCCGTGAGCGCACCTCCGAACTTGAGCGCGCCGTCGAGGCGGCCGAAATGGCGACACGCGCGAAGTCGACCTTCGTGGCCAACATGAGCCACGAGATCCGCACGCCACTCAATGCGATCCTCGGCATGAGCGAGCTCGCGATGGAGTCTGACGACGCACTTGAGCAGCGTGAGTATTTAGGTGTGATCCGCAGCTCGGGCGCCAACTTGCTCGGAGTGCTGTGTGACATCCTCGACCTATCGAAGATCGAATCGGACAAACTCGAACTGTCACAGGTCGCCACCGAACTGGAATCGATGGTGCTCGACGCACTGCGACCGCTGACCTCACGGATTCAGAGCAAGCAACTTGAGCTATCGCTCGAACTCGGCCCGGACGTCGCCCGCGCCTACCTGATCGACGACGTGCGCCTGCGCCAGATCCTGACCAACTTGGTTGGCAACGCCATTAAATTCACGACCGATGGCGTCGTGCGGGTCGCGATCTCACGCACCGCAGACCTCGGCGAAGTGCACGAAGTTGGCATCGTCGTGCAAGACACCGGTGTTGGCATTCCTGAGGACCGCCTCGAAGCCATCTTCTCGCCGTTCACACAAGCCGACAACACCATCACGCGCCGCTTCGCCGGCACGGGACTCGGACTGTCAATCGTCGACCGACTGGTGCGCCTCATGGGTGGCACAATCCACGTCGAGAGCACCGTCGGTTCTGGCACGTGCTTCAAGTTGCACATCCCGATGAGCATCTGTGAAAGCCCGATGCCCCCCATCCCGGCAGCGTCAAAAGATCGCCGTATGGTGCTATTGAGTCACTCCAAGGCTATTAGACGTTCGATCAAGGCAATCGCGCAGAGACTCGACATGGAGTTCGTCGACGTCGACATCCCCGACAAGCTCAAGAGCTTCCGCGAAGGCGACGTGTTGTTGCTGGACGAACGCGACCCCGACGCCGATCCCAACATTTGCGAGTTGGTTCCGATTGCCGCGAACGGATTGCGGCCGGTGCTCATCCTGACCTCGTTCCAAGACTTGGCAAGTGCATCGACGCGATGCCGCGACCACGCGTTTGGTGGCTACGTCACCAAACCACTCTCGGCCCGAGAATTGGCCGCGCGCATGCGCCACATCAGCAACCCGACGGCCCCAAGCAACCGCAGCGACAAGCCAGCTACAGTGCATAGTACGATCGCCAGGCTTCGCGTGCTCGTTGCCGAAGACAATCCGGTCAATCAAAAGCTCATCGAACGCATCCTCGAGCGTGACGGCCACGACGTAGTGATCGCTGAGAACGGCAAGGTCTGCTGCGACGCCTGGCAGCAACAGACGTTCGATCTCGTGCTGATGGACATGCAGATGCCCGAGATGAGTGGGCTCGAAGCAGCCGAATTCATTCGACGCGAGGAAACCCTGACTGGTCAGCGCATCCCCATCATCGCGTTGACCGCCAACACAACACCCGAGGACCGCGACGCATGTCTGGGATCGGGAATGGATGAAGTCTTATCGAAGCCGGTCTCGATTCCGCGATTGCGCGAGACCCTCGAATACTACTCCAAAATGCAACCTACGAACCACCCGTTGCGGGTGGATGGAGACTCCGAATGAGCACCAAGCTATTGCCCCTTCTGATCGGCATGGGCCTGCCTCTGGTCGCGCAATCCGAGCAAACAGTCCAAGATCCCGGCCAGGCGACTAGCGGAGATCTCGACCTTGAGGATCTGAGCCTGGAAGAGTTGATGGACGTGCCGATCGAAGTCGGCTCTCGTCAAACTCAAAGCCTCGGCAAAACGGCGGCATCGGTGTTCGTCTTGAATGAACCCGAGATCAGGCGTTCCGGCATGCGATCGGTTCCGGAGTTGTTGCGCCTGGTCCCTGGCTTGGTCATGGCGCAGGACGTTCCTGGCGCCTACGGCTTCAGCAGTCGGCTCGGAGAATATGGCTTTGCCGGCATGCTGGTGCTGATCGATGGCCAACGCCTCTACACCACTCTGCTGCGCCGCGAATACTGGCAAGCCGTCGACCTGCCGGTTGAGATCATCGAACGCATCGAGGTCATTCGCGGCCCCGGCGGCTCTCGTTGGGGCGACAAGGCTTCACAGGGGGTGATCAACATCGTCACCAAGAAGGCAGGTGATCGAACCCAAGGACTACGCGTCACGGGTTGGCTTGGCAGTGAAGAGCGTTTGGGCGGGTCCTTCCGCTACGGCCAAAAGCTTGGCGACCAGACAGCCATGTATCTGTATGGCAAAAAGGCGACGCGAGACGGTGGCTTCCCGGATGTGTCGGGTGACCGCTGGGACAACAGTTCGCTCGGTGGCCGTGTCGACACCACGCTCAGTGACGGCACGACGTGGTCGGTGGACGGCCTCTACCACGACAGCTTCATCGGCGACTCGTACGAGTCGTTCATGGGCTACTCGTCGCTCAACATGATCAAGGCGGGCCATATCAAGTCGAAGGTGCACATCGACCATGGCCCCAACCAATTCACCGAGTGGCGCTTTGGTGCCAACCTCTACGACCAGGACATCAAGGACGACTTCAACGCCACCCCGCAACAGCATCTGCGGTATCGCGAAGACCTGTTCGACACGATGTTGATGCACTCGTGGAGCCCGGCACCGAGCCATCAATTCACCGTCGGCGCCGTGCTGCGAACACTCAACGTGGAGTACTACCTGGCGATCGCCAGCTTCGGCCGTGAATACAACGAGACCCGCGGCGACCTATTTGTGTCGTGGGACTGGGACATCAGCGAACAGCTGCGCCTCACCCTTGGCGGCAACCTCGGCTACCAGGACGGCGACACCACCACCGGCGTCGACACGCAGCCAGACATCCGCCTTGCCTATCAGCCGCGCGACGACACAACCATCTGGTCCGCGATCAGCGCCAACAAAGAACCAGATTCTAAGTTCCGCGACTCGGGACTGCTGGTGCGTCGTCAGGCAAGCAACCTGACCGCCTTCGAAGTTGGCCTGCGCCGCCGCTTCGGTGAGAGCTTCCTGATCCAAGCGGACGCGTATTACTACCTCGTTCGCGACCAAGAAAATGGCCAGGTCACCGAGCCAAACAGCGGCGCAACGCTATTCCTGACCGACGGCAAGACCGACGCATTCGGTGGCGAAATCCACGCGTCGTGGAAGCCTACCCCGCAAACCAAGCTGACGGCGTTTGCCGCGCAGACCGAAGCGGACTCAAGCAACATCGATGCCAGTCAGTACTTCTTGATCGAAGATGAAGTCCCGCGTTTCCGCGGTGGTTTGACGGCTGGCTTCGAACCGTTCCCGCGTCTCGAGTTGGATGCGACCCTGCTCTACACGCAGCAGTGGTCCAACATCCCGTCGTGGTGGCGCCTCGATCTGCGCGTTGCATGGCGCGCGACTGACAACACGTCGATCGAGCTAGTCGGCCAGAACCTGACCGACCCGCAGCACCAAGAGTACTTCTACGACGAGCAGATTCAGCGTGGCGGCTACGTCATGGTGACGCACCAGTTCTAAGCAGCCAAGCCTAGGCCGCCTGCCCTAAGCCCTCTGAGCCGCGGGCTGGTCGGCCGGGGCGCGATCAAGCGTCGCCAACACGGCCATGTCGGCCACGATGCCCGCGATCGTCGCCATGTCGACAGTCTGTTGGGCGTCGGTGTAGGCGGTCGTCGGGTCGGTATGGGCTTCGACAATCAAGCCGTTTGCGCCAGCGGCAATCCCGGCACGCGACATCGCTCGAACTCGCGAGCGATGGCCAACGCCGTGCGAAGGATCGACGATCACCGGCAGATGCGACAGTTCGCGAACCGCTGGCACGACGTTCAAGTCCAGCGTGTTGCGCGCATGATCCGAGAACGTGCGGATGCCGCGTTCGCACAGAATCACTTGGCTATTGCCGAACGCCAGCAGGTACTCCGCCGCCATCAACCACTCCTGCAAGGTCGCCGACGGGCCGCGCTTCAACAGAATCGGACGGTCCACTCCGGCGAGTTCGCGCAACAGGGTGAAGTTCTGCATATTGCGCGCCCCGACCTGCAGCAAATCGACGTGCTCGGCCACGACGGCAACGTCACGCGCATCGATAACTTCGGAGACGATGCGCAAGCCGGTCTGCTCGCGCACGTGCGACAACGTTCGCAAGCCTTCGACGCCGAGTCCTTGGAAGTCGTAAGGGCTCGTGCGCGGCTTAAACGCACCGGCACGAAACAGCTGGGCACCGGCCGCAGCAACGCCTTCGGCAATGGCGAGGGTGCGCGACTCGGTTTCGACGCTACATGGCCCGGCAATCAGCACCGGCCCGGAGTCGCCACCGATCATTACGTCGCCAACGGCAACCACGGTGTCGTTCGGCTGCGTCTCGCGACTGACTAGCTTGTAGGGCTTGGTCACAGAGATCGTATCTACGACCCCCGGCAATCTCGCGAGTGGTGCGCCATCAACAGGCCCCTTGTTGCCGGTCACACAGATCGCGGTGCGACTCGGCCCCGGCACCGGAATCGGGGTGTAGCCCATATTGCGGATGGTGTCTTCGACCGCTGCCACTTCGGCGACGGTGCAGTTGGGGTGCAGGATTACGAGCATGAGGGTGTCTCCTGCGACCGGCGCTGTGCCGGTAACAGTTCTTCGAATGCGGAACGCACCGCCGCGAGCAATTGCTCTTGGCTTGCGTGGTGATCAAGAGCGCGCGCTAGAACGCGCAGTAAATGACTGCCGACAACGGCGATCTCAGCGCCGCTGCCGTGCACCGTTTGCATGTGCTCGCGCGTGCTAAGGCCGAAGCCGACGCACAGCGGCACAGGCACCTGTCGACGCACCCGCGCCACCATGACGGCGCGATCCTCGCCACCCGACTTGGCACCGGTGATGCCTTGGTGGCCGGCTAGGTATACGAACGCGCTACTGGCCGCAGCGATGGCACGCAGACGTTCGTCGCGAGTGCGCGGTCCGGCAAACAACACGTTGCCGAGACCATGATCGGTCGCGGCTGCTCGCAACGCTGCGCCTTCTTCCAGCGGGATGTCCGGCACGAGCATCGAACTGGCACCCGCATCCACAACATCACGACAGAAGTGGTCGAAGCCGCGGGCGTGAACGAGATTGCCATAGACCAACAGATTGAGCGGCGTGTTCGGGCACGCCGCGCGAATCGCCGCCAACGTGGCGATTGCTTCGTCGGTCGAAACCCCAGCGTCACGGGCACGAAGTCCGGCGGCTTGCACCGCAGGGCCGTCGGCACACGGATCGGCATAGGGCAAGCCAAGCTCCAGCATCGTGGCACCGGCCGCAACCAACTCGAGACACAGAGCGACACAGATGTCAGGCGTTGGATCGCCGAGCATTAAGAACGGACTAACGTGATGCGGCGAGGTCGCCAAGACGTCACGAAGCATGGCGAGGCTCACGAGGCACCTCCGAGCATGTGCGCCTGCAACGTCGCGAGGTCCTTGTCACCGCGACCAGACAAGTTCACCACGACTCGATCACCTTCTCGCAGCAGCCCCGACTCAACAGCAGACAAGCACAAGGCGAGCGCGTGCGCTGACTCGATCGCCGGCAAGATGCCTTCGCTGCGGCTCAACGCATGCACCGCCGCCATCGCTTCATCATCCGGAATCGCGTGGTAGTGGGCGCGGCCGGAGTCCTTCAAGAACGCGTGTTCAGGCCCTACCGCCGGATAGTCCAGGCCAGCCGCGATGCTGTAGCTATCGCGCACCTGGCCATGTTCGTCCTGCAACATGTAGCTGCGCGCGCCGTGCAGAAGGCCGGGCGTGCCAGCGCAGAGCGTCGCACCATGACGACCAGACGCAAGCCCGGAACCACCCGGTTCGGCGCCAAACAGCTTCACCGAATCGTCGCCAAGGAAGCCTTGGAACAACCCAATCGCATTGCTACCGCCACCGACGCACGCAAGCGCCGCATCGGGCAGCCCACCGAGTTGCCGCAAGCACTGCGCGCGTGCTTCGCGGCCAATCACCGCTTGCAGGTCGCGCACCAACGCCGGAAACGGATCCGGACCGCACACCGTGCCGAGCACGTAGTGGCTGTCGTCTACGGTTGCAGACCAATCGCGAAGCGCATCGTCGATCGCTTCCTTGAGGGTTGCCGCGCCGGTGACAACCGGAATCACTTCGGCACCGCACAGTTTCATACGCGCCACGTTGCACGCCTGCCGCTCCATGTCTCGCGCCCCCATGTAGACCGTGACCGGAAGGCTGTGGCGCGCCCCCGCCATCGCGGTTGCGACACCATGCTGACCCGCGCCGGTCTCAGCAACAAGCCGCCGCTTACCAAGCTGTTTGGCGAGCAGAGCCTGCCCGATCACGTTGTTGGTCTTGTGGGCACCACCGTGCAGCAGGTCCTCGCGCTTCAAGAACACACGCAGTCGCGACAGACGAGAGAAGTTCGGTACTTCGGTGAGCGGCGTCGGCCGGCCACCCCAAGTGCGAAGCTCACGCCGGAACGCCTTCTGGAACTCACGCGACGGCACGATGCGTTGATGGGCTTCCGCGAGTTCTGCCAGCGCATGCATTAACAGTTCCGGCGCATAGCGGCCGCCGTATTCACCGAATGCCCCGACCTGTGGGATGACTGGTTTGGGAATGGCCGTCATTGAATCACTCCGACCGAACGCACCGCGCCAAATAGCTGACTCATAAGAACTGGATCCTTCACTCCTGGTTGAAGCTCGATGCCACTGCTGACATCAATGCCCCAAGGTAAAAATGGCAGCAACCGCCGCACATTCGCCGGGCGAATGCCACCGGCAACAAACACCCCATGCGGAGCGCTCGGGCCAAGCAAGGCCCACGGGAACAACTGCCCGGCGCCGCCGCGACCACCGTCGAGCAACGCCGGCGCATGCGCCGTTGGCTGATCAACAAAACTCGGCAGCGATTCCGCGCCTTCGCCGACCATCGCGACCGGCATCGGCAACAAGCCAGCCGCTGCGAGACCTCGGCAACGTGCATGGTCGGCGCCGTGCACCTGCACGCGCTCAATGCCCACCGCATCGCAGTGGGCGCGTATTTCTTCGTCGGACTGGCCGCGAACGACCAGCACGACTTCGGCCACACCGTGCGCGACCCGCACGATCTCACGAGCCTCCTGTCGCGTCGCGCAGCGAGGCGAATCTTCGGCCATCACGACTCCGACGTGCGTGGCCCCGAGACCAATCGCAGCGTCGGCGTCGGCGGCGCGACGCAGGCCACAAATTTTGATTCTCATGACGGATCTCCGATGGCACGCGCGTGCTGTTGGAACGCCGCTGCATCGCCGCCACGCATCAAGGCGGAGCCAATCAAGACCGCGTCGGCAAGACCAACGATCGCATCAAGATGGCACGGCTCAGCATATCCCGACTCCGCGACCACGACTCGACCCGCCGGCACGGACTGCGCCAGTCGGGTGAACACGTCGCGATCAATGCATAACGTGTCGAGGTTGCGGTTATTGATGCCGATCATCGCGTCGCCATATGGCAACGCGCGATCAAGATCCTGTTCGTCATGGCACTCAATCAGCATTTCAAGCGACACATCGCGGCACGCGCTGACGAGTTCCTGCAACTGATTGCCTGGCAAGCAACGAACGATCAGCAACACGGCAGTAGCGCCATGGGCTTGCGACTCGCGCACTTGCCCAGGCCGGACCAAGAAGTCCTTGCGTAACATCGGCAGTTCACTGCTCGCAACTGCCGTGCGCAGATCCGCTAGGCAACCACCAAAGCGTGTCGGCTCGGTCAACACCGATATGCCAGCCGCACCGGCTTGCTCGTAGCGCTGTAGTTGTTCGACCAACTGCACACTCGCATCGAAGCAAGGATCACTGGGGCTGCTTCGCTTGAACTCGGCTAGCAACGATAGTTGCTGCCGACCTCGCAACGCTTCGAGCAACGACCGACGGTTGCCGGTGGCGGCTGGCAGTTCCGGGTCCTCAAGGTCGCGCCGCAACGACGCCGACACCAGGTCATTTAGCAAGCCGTTCACGACGCCACCTGCTTGCAGTCTTGCGACGAGGTGATGTAGCGGTCGAGCACCCGTTCGGCGCCGCCGCTGCGCATCACATCGCGGGCGGCTTCGAACCCTTGCTGCAAGGTCTTGACCTGACCCGCCACCAAGAGCGCCGCGCCAGCATTCAACGAGACGATCTCACTGCGCTCCGAACCTTCGCCGCGCAACGCTTCGCGCAGCAGCAACGCATTCGCATGCTTGTCCGCACCGCCCTGCAGCTTCTCGAGACTGCTGAACGACAGGCCACACTCGCGAGGATCGATGCGCACTTCATGCACTTCACCGTCCTTGACCTGATGCGCAACGGTGACCGCGTGCAAGCCGATCTCATCGACGCCGTCACAGTGCACGACCAATGCGCCGGCGCTGCCCAATTGCAACAAGGCTTCGGCGACTACTCGCGTCAACGTGCTGCAATAGACCCCGACCACCTGAAACTCGGCGCGCGCCGGGCTGGCGAGCGGACCCAACAAATTGAATAGCGTGCGCACTCCGAGTGCCCGGCGAATCGGCGCCACGTGGCGCATGGCCGGGTGGAACGATGGCGCAAACAAGAACGCGAAGCCGACGGCATCGAGCAGTTCGCAGGCACGCTGCGGCGTTTGTTGCAACTGCACGCCAGCTGCCTCGAGCACATCGGCCGAACCGACCGGCGACGAGACGCCGCGATTGCCGTGCTTGGCAACGGCACAACCAGAAGCAGCAACCACGAACGCGGCTGCCGTCGACACATTGAACGTACCGCTACCGTCGCCACCGGTGCCACAGGTATCGACGAGCGGCCGCACTTGCGGTCGCACCGCGATGCCATGGGCGCGCAACGCTCGGGCCCCAGCAACCAACCATTCCGCCTGGGGCTGCCGGCATGCAAGCGCTGACAGCAAGCCGGCGAGCTGGACTGGATCTGCCTCGCCGGTCATGGCCAGTCCCAGCACGTCTTCGAGATGAACAGCGTCGACCGGTTCTCCGGCCACGACCGCACGCAACAGTTTAGAGATACTCATCGGATCGTTTCCTTTACCTGCAAAGACGTCTGTTTCTGTTCGGCCCAAGTCATGACACCTCGCAACAGCTGCTGGCCATGCGGCGTTAACACCGACTCGGGATGAAACTGCACGCCTAGTTGCGGCAGTTCCGTGTGCTCAATAGCCATGACCAATTCGCGATCACCGCTGCGGGTGGTGGCCAGCGTGCGCAACGGCGTCGTGCGCTGGCCACGAACGACGAGCAAGCTGTGGTAGCGCGCGACCGGCATTTCCTCGGGCAACGGATCCGCGAACGGTTGCTGGCTCCACGTAACAGTGCAAGCCTCGCCATGAACGGGTTCGTCAGCACGTTCGATTGTGTCGCCAGCTGCTAGCCCAATCACCTGATGGCCAAGGCAAACGCCGAAGACCGGAGTTGTCGGACGAGTTGCTAACCAAGCCCGCGCCAACACGGCTTGCTCTGCATGGCCAGGACCGGGTGACAACACCACCAAGGTCGGATCCATGCGCGCGATGCAACCCTGCCATTCGGCGAGCGACATGCTAGCGCGCACAACATCGACATCGACGCCGAGGCGCGCGATCTGATCCGCCAGCAGGAAGACGAAGCTGTCGCGATGATCTAGCAATAGAACTCGAGCGCGAGCTTTCGCGTTCGATTGTTGCGGCAGATGATTCACGCCCGCACCTCGAGGGCCGGTTGCGCCGCGAACGATGCCATCACCTCACTGACGGCACGCAACTTTCGCTGCGTCTCCTGCAACTCTCGTTGCGGATCACTGTGCCATACGATTCCGGCCCCCGCTTGGGCGCGATACACCCCATCGATCGCACGGATGCTGCGAATGACGATGCACGAGTCCATCCCACCATCGGCCATCAAGCACACCACAGCACCACCGTAGAAGCCGCGACCCGCTGGCTCTAACTGCCGAATGAGCTCCGTCGCGCGCGCCTTCGGAGCGCCACTCAGCGTGCCCATATTGGCCGCCGCGCGATAGGCATGTAGGGCATCGAGGCCCGAGCGCAGCGTGCCCCGAACCCGACTGACAAGGTGCTGCACGCGGCTGTATTTTTCGACTGCGAACTGCTGCACCACCTCGGTCGTGCCGGGTTCGGCGACGCGAGCGATGTCGTTGCGAGCGAGGTCCAACAGCATCACGTGCTCGGCCCGTTCCTTGCGATCAAACAACAGCGCGAGCGCCAGGCGTTGGTCGGTTTCCGGCTCTGAGGAACGCTGGGTTGTGCCGGCAATTGGCCGGATCTCGACCTTACCGTCGGCGACCCGCACGCAGGTCTCCGGCGAGGCACCGAACAACGCGCCGCGTTCGAGTTGGAGGTGGAACGTGTAGGGCGATGGCTCGCGGGCCACCAGCCGTTCGAAGACGTCGAGGGAATCGGCGCTGCACTGCCAGCTCACCGCCCGTGACAACACCGCTTGGAACACGTCGCCCGCGGCAATGTGCTCGCGCAACTGCACGACACCATCGAGGAATGACTGATCTGGCTGCTCAGCAACACAATCGCCACACGAGCCGTCAGCTTCACCGCGGTCATCCGGCTGTTGCAGGGCCGCCAGCGTCGCTGCATGGCGCCCTTGCACCGCGGACATTGCCTCCCATGGCAAGCCGCGCGTCACCACGTGAACGACCCCGCGTTCTTCGTCATAACGAACCACATCGAGACCGAGCACGAGTTCGATGTCTGCATCGTCACTCGGATCCGGCCGCCGCTCGCCCAGGTCTTCAAAGCGATCGACGAGATCAAACCCAAGCGCGCCATACACTGCGATGCCGACCTCGGCGACGTCGCGGTCACCGATCAGACCAAGCAGTGCTCGCACCGGGTCGAGCACGGACGGCTCGCACAACACGTCGCGATCAACCGCCGTGGCATCGGTCTTCGGAACGACAAGAGGCACACGCAAGTCAGGACCGCACCATGCTGCCGTCGGCATGCGCTCACGCAGGGCGCGCAACAGCGGCGCCACGGCGAGTTCGAGCAGTGAGATGGTCGCCGTATCACCGCGCACGGTCAGCCGCAGCGGCGCACGGGTCACGACCAACGTTTGCTTGCCTGACGACTGGTTCGCGAAGAGAACTCGACCGCGATTACGAGTGCGCCGATGCAGCAGTTCCGCAACCGCGCAGTTGCCGATCGGCAGCTCCGCAGCGAGCACGGTGCAGACGATCGCGGGCGTTCCAAATGGGCTGGAAACCGGGGCTACAGCGCTGTTATCGAGCGATGCTGTTGCCTTAGATACTTGGGGTTGGTTTGCCATTGTGCAATGGCAACTCGCGCGCTTGGCACCCCCTGAAACGACAGAAGGCAGCCTCCCGCGGGAGCTGCCTTCTCGTTTCGTTCGTCAGTGTTCGAAGATCTGCTTGGTCTAGATCACTGAGGATTTGGAACGATCATGGCGGCCCGCGGATGCGGCTAGCCACCACCAGCAATTAGCGGCGACGCAAGCGTGCATAAGCTCGCCGTGCGTTCGCGTTTGCTGTGCTTGGGTCTCAAGAAGACGTTCCATGACTGCCAGAGATACCCGCGTTGTCGAGGTTGTCAACCTGGTCGAACAAGTTCTTGCTGACTACTCACGCGCTTTGAGCGACAGGCTCAACGTCGCGACCTGCAATTCGACCCGTTTGATTTCGCGCCGCAGCATCGCTCGCTCGACGTGGCTCCATACGATCATCTTGATCGAACCGGTCATCGTCACAGTCAGCATCATCGGAATGCCCCATAGCACCCGATCGTCGACCGACTCGGCACCAAAGAAATTCACGCCAGTCCAAATCGCGATCACCACCAGAGCAATCTGAACGCCGGTAGTGGCATACACCCACCATGCGTTGCGGCCGCGAAAGCCAGCGCGCACGGTGTCGAAGATGCCCGGGTCCGTATCGAGTCGGGCCAACAACTCCGCATCGTCTGCGCGCAGTGCTGTGCGCAATTGTTCATCGAGTTCGCGGGACATCTTTTCGTTGGGGTTCATGTCGTACTCCGTTGCAGCGCGCGACGCAGTCGTTGTCGCGCATGGAACAGCCGGCTCTTGACGGTGCCGACTGGAATGTTGAGTGCCTCGGCGGTTTCGGCAACCGACAGTTCGTCGAGGTAGAACAGGCGCAGCAGCGCGCGGTCTTCGCTCGATAACGTTTCGAGTGCCAACCGCAGCGACTCCTGCTCATCTCCTGAGTCGTCCGCAGCGACCTCAGGGTTCGCAATTTCTTGGCGAAGGCCTTCGGTCGCGCGCTCGACTCGACCGAGGGTGCGGCGCAGATCCGCAACGCGCCGGGTCACGATCGAATACGCCCACGCACGAAACAGTTCGGGCTCACTGAGCGCCTCAATGCCGCGGGCGATCGCCAACCACGCCTCCTGGCAAACGTCGTCCGCTCGGTCGCGCAGTGATCGCCCAAGCAGGTGGCCAGCATGCACCAACAGCTTCTTGTGCCATCGCCGGTGCAAAGCCGCGAACGCCTCCTTGCTGCCGTCGCAACACGACAACACCAGCAATTCATCCAGGGTCTGGTCGGCGGAACGGCGCATCAGGTTTGCATATCAGGCCTTCGCAGGTCGGCACTTCGATGGTCAGGTCGCTCGAGCTCGCCGATCGGTTCACGAAACTCGATACGGTTCTTTTATGGACGGCCGAGACCGCCACAGTAGCCGCATGGTGGCACCGAAACGGATACTGCTGGCGGGTGGTGGCCTCCTCGCCGGGATCGCAGTCGTCTGGTGGGGCGTGACGCCGCGCCTCAACAACCGATTCTCCATCGGCGAGCTGGACGAACCGACACGTCACGCGAACGAACCCGCGCTCGCAGCCAGTGCCGGCCTCGCTGCCGGCAGTCCCATATCCAACTCGTTCGTGCCGCCTGAACCAATGCAGTCAGGCAGGTTCATCACCAGTGGCAGCCTCGTCACGAAGACAGGCGAACGACAGCAATACACCGCCGTATTTCGACAAGGGCCGTGGTTCGAGGTAGCCCACACGCTGCTTGAGCGTGACGTGCAGACCGGCTTTGGCAGCCAAGTGATGCACTATGCCATTCAGGTGCAGGGCGCGATCACAGCCGACGGCAGCCAGTGGTTTTTCAATCCGGTGGTTACGGGGTCGGGACCAGGTGGCGAGTTCCAGGTGCTCGCGCAGTTCCGATTCTTCCCGATGTCGCGAGGCCTGACGTTAGTGCTAACGGAGCAGCTTGGCTCCGAAACACCGAGATCCTACACAGTTCTCTACGACGTGGACCTCGATGGCGAAGTGCACCGGCGCGACCGCTGACGAATCCGGTACTCGCGCAAACCCGGTAACGCTCGCTCGCATCGGGACGCGACGTATGCTCTGCGCATGCGAATCGGCAAACTCGTCGTTCTCGCCACCCTGGTAACGTCGGCAATCGCGCAAGGTCCTCCGCACAACGGACCGCGACCCGTCAATCCAGGTTGGTATGCACTGCTAAACGCTCGGGTCATAACCGAACCGGGCAAGGAACTGCAGCTCGGCACGGTCGTCATGCGCGACGGCCGCATCACCCAGGTGGCAACCGGCATGGCGGTTCCGAAGGGCGCTACGGTCATCGACTGCAGCGGCCTGACGATCTACCCCGGCATGATCGAACCGTTCTTCGCCTCGGACGTTCCGGCGCTCGACGAAGACACGACCGACAAGCACTGGAACACCATGGTGCAACCGCAGCGCAGCGCGCTCGACGGTGGCCTGGTTGGTGAATCCGAACGCAAGGAACTGCGCGCATTGGGCTTCACGGTCGTCGCGGCGGCACCATCCGGCGGCATCCTCAAGGGCACGTCGTCGGTGATCCTGCTCGACGAGCCAACCGAAACCGATGCGGCCCGCGTGCTGCGCAACGAGGCTTACACCGTTGCCAGCCTGCAAACCAACCGCGGTGGCTATCCAAGTAGTGAGATGGGTTCCATCGCGCTGCTGCGCCAATCACTTTCTGACGGACAGTGGTATGGCCGCAGTCTTGCAGCCGCGAGCAACGATGCCGCGCTAGCGGAGCACGCACCGCAACCTTCGAGCGTGCTAGCGGCAGTATTCGCGCAACGCTCCCTGCCAATGTGGTTCGACACGAGCAACGAACTACAGGCGCTGCGCTGCTTGAAGATTGCCGAGGAGTTCACCCGCATGCCGGTGATTGTCGGCAGTGGCATGGAGTTCCGGCGGCTGCAAGCGATCGCTGCCAGCGGCGCAACCATCGTCGTGCCACTGCAGCTTCCGGACACGCCCGACGTGTCGACAGCTTCGGCAGCCGACCGCGTCACGCTGCGCCAACTTCAGACTTGGGAACACGCGCCGAGCAACAGCAAGCGCTTGCTCGATGCTGGCGTGACCATCGCGTGGACGACGTCGCGACTGCGTAAGCGTGACGACTTCGCGGCACGAGTTCGCGACGCCATGGAACAAGGTGTGACCAACGCCCAAGCGCTGGCGGCGGTGACCACCGAGCCAGCCAAATTGCTCGGTATCGACAAGCAGTGCGGCACGATTGCGACCGGCATGTTGGCGAACCTGGTGGTGGTCGACGGCAGCTTGTTTGGCAAGGAATGCGTCGTGCGCGACGTTTGGGTCGGCGGCCGCCGCCACGTCATCTCGACCAAGAAGGATGCCGGCCTCGATGGCACCTGGACGATCGCAACGGGTTGGCCCGGCGACACAGCGGATGGCAACCCGACACTGACGATCGACGGCAAGAAGGTCACGTGCAAACTCGGCGACGACGACATCAAGGTGCGCAGCGTCAAACGAGATGCGCATTCGCTGACCTGCCAACTCAAGGGCAAGGCGACCAAGGACCGCACGTTCTGGTTGCGTCTGCGCATCGACAAGGACGAACTCAGTAGTGCCAAACCGATTGGCAACAAACCGAGTGATGCCAAACCGAATAGCGCCCAACTCATTGGTGTCTGCACGCCGTCTGACGGCAGCGTCACGGTGATCACGGCGACACCAGCAGAGGCTGAAAAAGACGACGAAGACGACGAAGACGACGAGCCCACCGCCACCATCACCCTGACGGCTTTGCCAACGCCACTCGGTGGCTATGGGTTGATGGAAATCCCCAAGCAAAAGAACTTCGCGATCCTTGGAGCCACGCTGTGGACCGGTGACGGGCGTGGCAAGTTACGCGACGGCGCCGTGGTTGCCCACGATGGCAAGATCGTGTTCGCCGGCCCGCGCAGTGATGCGCCGCCGCTGCCGCCCAACACGCAGATAATCGACGGCAAGGGTAAGCACATCACGGCTGGCATCATCGATTGCCATTCGCACACCGGCATTTCACGCGGTGTCAACGAAGGGGGCCAAGGCGTCACCAGCGAAGTGCGCATCCAAGATGTCGTCAACCCAGATGACGTCAACTGGTATCGGCAACTGGCCGGCGGCGTGACGGCGGTCAACCAACTTCATGGTTCGGCGAACGTCATCGGCGGCCAAAGCAACACCGTCAAGATCCGCTGGGGTGCCAGCCATCCCGACGACATGTTGGCTGAAGGCAGCAAGCCTGGCATCAAGTTCGCGCTCGGCGAGAACCCACGACGCGTCAATCGCAGCAGCACAACCAACACTCGTTACCCGAACACGCGAATGGGCGTCGAAGGGGTGCTGCGAGACCGATTCGCGGCCGCCGAAGCCTATGCCCGCGACCACAAGGCCTACGCCGAGTTATCGCCGCGCGAACGCGCCAAGGTGATGCCACCGCGCGTCGACCTCGAGCTCGAAGCACTCGCCGAAGTGTTAGCCAGCCGCCGACTGATCCACTGCCACAGCTACCGCCAGGATGAGATCTTCATGCTGTGCGGCCTCGCCGACGAATACGGCATCAAGATCGGCACGTTCCAACACGTGCTCGAAGGCTACAAGGTCGCCGACGCAATCAAGCAGTCAGCGATCGGCGCGTCTTCGTTCAGCGACTGGTGGGCCTACAAGTTCGAGGTCTACGACGCGATCCCCGACAACGGCGCCATCCTGCACGAGTATGGCGTCAACGTGTCGTTCAATAGCGACAGTAATGAACACGCGCGCCGCCTCAACACCGAAGCCGGCAAGGCCGTCAAGTATGGCGGCGTCGCAGAGCACGAAGCCCTGCACTTCGTCACCCGCAACCCGGCGATTCAGCTCGGCATCTTCGAGCGCACTGGCTCGCTAACGGCAGGTAAGGACGCGGACGTCGCATTGTGGTCCGCCAACCCACTCGGCTATGCAGCACACTGCGAAGCAACGTGGGTCGATGGACGCATGATGTTCTCGCTCGAACACGATCTCTTAGCGCGCGAACGCATCCAGAAAGAACGCCAACGACTGCTGCAACTGGCACTCGACAAGGGCAGCAAGAAGGGCAGTCGCACCGCCAAGGAAGGCGACCCCAAGGACGCCTACTGGGCCGCCGAAGAAACCAACAACGACTACTGCTGCCGCAACGCGCAAGGAGGCAACAAGTGATTCGCCCAAGCCACAACACCGCTAGCCAAAACACCGCAAGGCTGCTCGCTCTAGCCATCGCACTGCCATTTGCATCGCTGCAGCTTGCAGCCCAGGACTTGCTAGCAAAGGCCGCACCGCAGAAGGGCCCGGTGCTGCTGACCAACGGGATCATCCACACCGTTTCGGACGGCATCGTGCTTGGTGGCAGCATCTGGTTCGACCAAGGCAAGATCCAAGCGATCCTGCCAGCAGGCGCTAGTCTCGAGCTACCTGCAGGCCTCGGCGAGCCGGTTCGCATCGACCTCGAAGGCAAGCACGTGTTCCCCGGCATGATCTCGGCGCACACCTCGCTAGGCCTGATCGAGATCGGCAGTGTACCGCAATCGGTCGACACCGATGAACTCGGCGAACAGTCTCCTGAGGCATTGGCCTTGACCGCCGTCAACCCGGACTCGGCGGCGATCCCGGTCGCACGCCGCAACGGTGTGCTACTCGCAAACGTGTTCCCGATCGGTGGCATGCTGCCAGGCCGCGCATCACTGATTCAGCTCGATGGCTGGACCAACGCTGACATGGCCGTTCGCCGCAACGCCGGCCCGGTGATCTCGTGGCCGTCATCCGGCCGCAGCAGGTTCCGAGGCCGCGGTGACACCTCGACCGAAGACAAGGATCGCACAGCTCGCCAACAAGCGAAGATCGATGCTGCGTTTACGGCTGCAAAAGCTTGGTCCGATGCGCGCACCAATGATCCGACCGTCGCGCTCGACATCCGCCATGCGGCGTTGGTGCCGGCGCTGCGCGGCGAGGTCCCGGTGTTCGTGCTCGCGAACGCCGTCGAGCAAATTGAGGCCGCCATTCAATGGGGCATCGAGCGCAAGCTGCGCATCATCATCGTTGGTGGCCATGAGGCGCGCGGCTGTGCTGCGATGCTGAAGCGACACCAAGTGCCGGTCATCATCGATGGCGTGCACCGCTTGCCACGCCGCGAAGATGTCGGCTACGACGAAGCATTCACGTTGCCGCGCGACCTGAAAGCCGCGGGCGTCAAGTTCTGCATCGCGACGGGCAGTGACTATTCGAACGATCGCAACCTCCCCTATCACGCGGCGACCGCCGCGGCGTACGGGCTGTCAGAGCAGGACGCGTTCGCCGCCATCACGATGCACGTGGCCGAAATCCTCGGCGTCGGCGACCAGGTGGGCTCCCTGAAAAAGGGCATGGATGCGACGCTGTTCATCGCGACCGGCCATCCGTTCGAGTTGACGACGAAGATCGAGAGCGCGTTCGTGCAAGGGCGGCAGATCGACCTGCGCACCAAGCAGACCCAACTGGCTAAGAAGTATCGCGAACGCTACCGGCAACTGCGCGGCAAGTAGTGCCCGCGGCGTTCGGGCAGTAGCTCGCCGAGTAGCCATCGACGGTTACTCGGCTTGAGTCACTGCACTCGCTCTACTCGGGTCGGAGCGGCAATAGTGGCAACAGCGATTCGACCCCGACGACCATGCGCACCGCGCCGGCCGCGCGTAGCCGATCCATATGTGACTCGGCACCAATGCCGCGCGGCAACACCGCGAACGGCACGACTCCGGCCCCCCTAGCAGCGGTGACGTCACTCGGATTGTCGCCCAGCATCCACGCCGCCTGCTTGCCAAGCTGCTGCAGCGCCACGTTCACCGGGTGAGGATCCGGCTTGCACGGCCGTTCTTCACTGCCGACCACGACACTAATGAACGGCAGGAAGCCGTGTGCATCGAGCGCGGACTCCGCGAGGCTGCGCGGACAGGTCGTGACCACGGCAATCGGAAACCGAGCGGCGACGGCCTGCACATCGGCAACGCTGGCAATCGCCTTACGACTACCGATGTCAGCGAGCACGCCATCGAGGTCGAAGACAATCGCTTCGGGTGCGATCGCTGCGTGCACCGCACGTCCCAAACGTTCCGGGTCGGCATCCGGCACATGCAACGTCGTGCCTTCGATATGGGCGCGGTAACCGAACGACACCAGGACAGCACGAAGCCAGTCGCTATCGCCACCCTTCAATTCGAAGCCGCCGCCGTCTCCAGCGAGCAACTCAACGCCTAAGGCACGCAACGAATCCGACACTACTTTGCCCTATCTCCAAGGGCCTGCCAGATCGCTTCGAACTGCTTGGCAGCATCGCCGGCAAGCACACCCGTAAACGCCGTCTTGCCGTTGTTGTCGGCGTATTTAGGCATCCGTGCATCGGGATCCAAGCGAGTCGGATCGGCGAGCCAGCGCGTGTAGTATTCGTGCCGCAGACGCTTGCGAGCCGTCACCAAGTTGATGCCTTCGCGCTCGAACACCTGCTCCGCCTTGTTGTTGCCAACGGCATGACATTGCACGCAGCCAAAGCCAGTGCCCTGCTGCATCAAGCGCCCGCCGTGGATCGCAAGGTTGGCACCGCCAGCCCGAATCGGCTCATCCTTCGACAAGTAGCCGTGCTCGCGCACGAGACCATCGCTCAGCACAGCACCGTGCTTTTCAAACTTCGGCATGCGGGCCGTCAACCACGGACGCGGCGACGGCAGTTCGCCAGTGACGAACTTGCGGATCCATGACGGCTGCAGCTTGGCGCCGACCCAGGTCAGTGACGGCAAGCCTTGCGCGACAGGATCTTGCTCAGGCGGCAGCGGCTCGTCTTCGGACCACTTCTCGGCAAGCCGCGCCCACGTCGAAGCTTGACCATCGAGCGCGTGACACGCCGTGCAGCGCTCCGCGGCGACATGGCGCGAACCAAAGTCGAGCGGTGATTTGCGGAACGGCACCTCGTTCGCCTGCGGCAAGAACGACCGCAAGGCAGCGCGCTCTTGCGCAGACAGGTTGTGGTTCGGCGCCTCGCCACCTGGCTTGTCAGCGAGGCAGCCGCGCTTCGGCTTCAGGTTGCGGTAGCGCGGGAAGACGCGATCGACAGGCGGGATGTCTTCATCAAACGCGTGGCACAAGACGCAGCCGTGCTTGCGCACCAACCGCCGTCCCTTCTTATCGTCACCCTTTTGCACTGGCAACGGGGCAGCGTCCTTCAGCAAGTAGGCTGCCAGGTTGTCGGCGTCTTCGGCCGACACCTTGAGGTTGGGCATGCGCACATCGCTGTAGTGCGCCGACGGATCTTGCAGGTAGGCCACCAGAGCGCTGGCGTGCCACTTCTCCTTAACGAACGCCAGATGGATGCGGTCGCCGGTTTCAGCATCCTTTGGCGACTCGTCGGTGCGCGTATGACACGCAACACAGCCGAGTTCGCGAAAGCGCTCTTCGCCGGCTTCCAGTTGCTTGTTCGTAAAGCCCGCGTGCGGCTGCGGCTGGCCAAGGGTCACTAGGTAGCTCGCCATATCCACGGCATCGGAGCCAGCCAGCGGAAACGTCGGCATTGTCGCTTCCGGGCGAACCTCGTGTGGATCTTTCAGCCACTTCGCCATCCATCCCTGCTGCACGCGGTTACCAACCAATCGAAGGTCGGGACCCGTGCGATCGAGTTCGAGGTAGGCGGAGTCTGCCAGGCGAAGTTCGTCAAAGTCATGGCAACGCGCGCAGCGACGCTCAACGAACAATTGATGGCCGTCGCGCAGTTGCTCGCCAGCGACGACTGCCTCGTCGGCCGCTGGATACGACATCAACTCCGGCGCGATCGGTTCGAAGCCAAAGTCATAGCCGGACCAGAACACCCGCAGTTCCCCATCGCCGCGAACGGCGCTTTCGAACTCTAGTTTGATATCGTTACCACCCTTCTTCAGACGCACAGCCTTCTCGGTCTCGAGCGATTTCCTCGAACTGAGCGACCCCTGAAGCGCGACCTTGCCGTTGACGGTCAGCTTCACCTTGCCGCGACCGTCGAGATGGAACTTCATCCGGTCGCGCGCCGGCAACGTCACCACGACTTCGTAGGTCGCCCGGAACGCGCCGACCGGCAAAAACGGTGTCGGCGTCTCGCCGCGGTCGACCGCCAACGACAACAGGCGCGCACTTTGGCTATGCCGCACCTTGTCGCCGCGCACGCTGACAAATGTGACCTTGGCACCGCGCGCCATCGGTCCCTGCGGAATCACAGGAACTGATGGAACTACAGACAACTGCGGCATCGCAGCGGCCAGCGCAACAACCGGCTCAGCCTCGCCAAACCCGGTCGCCGTCAACAGCGTTACCGCCAGAGTCCAACCAACCGCCAACGTGGAACGAACGCGCATGCTTACTTTGCCTTCGGGAAACCAGGGTCCTTCTGCAGGTTGTGGATCGTGTTGTGCAGCTCGCCACGCATCGGACGACCATCCTTCGAATCGAGGTCCCAGGTGATCTTCATCTGATGCACTGGGCGCATGCCTTCGATTGCCAAGAACACCGTGCGGCCGTCGCTCGACAGCTTGCTGGAAGTGACCTGCAACGAGTCGCGGTTGGGCTTGCCTTGCGCGATTTTGCGCTCGGGATGCAGGATCGAAATCTCGGGCGAACCGTAGTTTTGCGAGTAGTGGTAGTTCCAGATCTCGACGCCGAAGCTCTCCGCATCCGCGGCAACCTCTGCGTCAACCTGGTCCGAGAACGTCAGGTAGACGCCCTTGTCGCAGGTGCTCAGCGCCACCGGCAGATCGAGCGGGCGACTGGTGCGGCGCACGCGGTGGAAGCCACCTTCGCGCGCGGCGCTGGTTTGCCAGCCCTTCAAGCCGATGACATACATCTCACCATCGATCGGCGAGAAGCGGCCGCGCATGCAGCTCGACGAGTAGTTCGCCGGCAACCGGACCACGCCACCTTGCATCTGGCCGTTGATGCGCTCGGACAGCACGAGGTAGGTCGAGCAGGTGCCGTATGAGTTGTGCAGCAAGCGACCTTGTAGATCCTGCCAAGCGCTGCCCGTCACCCACACCTGGCCACCGCTCGAGTTGTCGACATCCATCGGCATCCAGCACAGCGGCAAATCGGGTTGATCGGGCACCGGGGTGCGATGCGCGGTGTCCTTGACGCCAGCGTAGTAGCCCGGCTTCTCGATCCAGTTAAGACGGCAACGCGGCATGTAGGTACCTTCGTTATCACCGCTCGTGATGATGCCATCTGGCGACACGCCAATGCCGTTCGGCGCGCGCATGCCGGTCGCAACGGTTTCAATCGTCGAGCCGTCGGCGCTGACCTTCAGAATTGCACCGTGGTGCGGCACGATCTTCATGAAGCCGCGGCCGCCAGGATTCACCGGGGCGCCCTTGGTGAAGTAGAAGTTGCCTTCCTTATCCGTCTGCAGATCGAACGCGAACTCGTGGAACGCGGCGGTGATGTAGATCTGGTTGTTGAAGCACTCGTAACGATCGGCTTCGCCATCGTCATTGATGTCGATCAGGCGCGTCAGCCCATCGCGGCCGTGCACGAACACGACGTCGTTGACGATGCGCAGGCCAAGTGGATCGAACAGACCGGTCGCGAAGCGCTGCCACTCAAGGTTCTCCAGCGAGTCATCGATGCCCGACACGATCCAGACGTCGCCATTCCACGTCGAGACCGCGGCGCGGCCATCGCTGAAGAAGTCGAACGCGCCGGTGCGCATGCGCGAACCCCAAGGGTTCTCGAACGGGATGGTGATGGTATCGACGGCGAACGGACCGTCATCGGTGCCACGCACACCCTTGGTGACGATCTTCTCATCCCAGCGCTTGTTGCCCGCGCCAAGCGGAATGCCGGTGACATTGCGCTTCTTGGTCAGCGACGCGGTGACTTGCTCGCCATGATCGCCAAGCGACGACATCACAAGCTGCACTCGCAGCGTCTTGTCGTGCGCCGGCACGCTCATCAAGATGCGGTTGCCGCTGGTCGCGACGGTCGGGCCTTCGCTACCGTGCAAGACGACCAGCAAGTTGCGATCGAGGATCACCGGCTTGGCAGCCGCCGTGTCCTTCTTTGCCTTGCCCTTGGACTTCTTCTCGGGCTGGCTCTCTTCCTGCCAATTGAGGTCCACCGCGCGCACGCCATTGACGGGGTTGAATTGGCCACTGGTTGCTGCTGTGCCGCCTTCGAGCACGACCATTTGCTGGGGCGTCTTCGACGGGCCAAGCTCCAGCGTCCGCACCAACATGGGCTGACCCTTGTCGCCCTCCAACGCATACATCTCGCGCACAAACATATCGCCAAGTCGGTAGTCGATGACCACCTCATCGCCGACGCGACTGTGACCGCCGAACTTGCCCCAAGCCGACGGCAATGGGCCGTGCGGAATCGGACGCGGATCGTCGAAGCTGCCACCGCGTGACCAACCTGGACCGGGACCGGTCTCGGCGAGCTTGTTGCCAGCGCGCGACGGGAACGGACCGTGCGAGCCGTCGTAGGCAGTGCCGCGCAGGCGCAGCCAACCGTCGGTCCACGCAACCGACATGCGCAGCAGTTCGGTATCGAACGAAACCGCACCGCGGTCGCCGAGCCGAATAACCAAGCCCTTCTCGGTAGTGCCGCAGAGGCCACCACCATCGAAGGTTGTCATCAAACATGGACCGAAATCCATCGACTCAGGGAAGCGTGCTTTTTGGGCGACGAGCGCCGAGGCAAGCAGAACGGGGACAACAGTTGCGTAAGGGATCCGCATGATGGGTCACGGATCTTACGGACTCAGATCGCTTTACGCCTACAGATCACGGCTCACGGGCGAACTCTGCACGCAATAACTCTGTGACCGTGCCGTGAGAGCCTTTCCCGCGGCGCAGTTATTAGGCGGCAGGGCTACTCATCCTCGGACCGAGAGACACCAGCCGTAACGCAGAACCGCAGAGCTTCCTCGACCGTCATCTTCAGTTCCTTCGCGTTGGCCTTGGGAACGATGACCGTGAAGCCGCCCAGTTGGTAACTCATCGGAAAGTAGACGGCCAATTTGCCCTCGCCGATATCCGGATGGTCGTCGAACGCGTCGCGGGTCACGAAGCCGATCTGCTCCAAGCCCTCGGGCAACCGCACCAACACGACCCGGCGAAAGGGCTTCTCTTCCGCACTAGAGACCAGACGCGCGACGTCGACGAACATGCCGTAGACGAACTTGACGATCGGGATGTGCTCCAGCAGGTTCGTCAGGCGCCGGTAGATCTGCCTGATGATGAACGAATACATCAGCAGGCCGATCAGGAAGACCAGGCCGATCGACAACACAAACCCCATGCCTGGCCAATACTGCTTTTCCGGCAGTCGCAACCAGACAATGATGACGTGCCGCAACAGCGTCTCACCACTGACAACGGCCCAAGAGATCAGTGCTCCGGTCGCTGCCAACGGCAGGATCGCCGCCAAACCGCGAAAGAACGTGCGTAAGGGTGGCCCGAACATGCTCTGGCGGGCGGCGGGACGCTGGGTGGGTTCCTTCATGGCTTTGGAATCATCAAGTCTTGCCCGGCGCTGGTGGCCCGCGCAAGAGAATGCCGTGTAGTGGCCGCGAGACAGCGACAGCTCAGTTTGCCCGAACTATTACTCTAGAGCGAATCCATATAGCGTAAACCTAGCACTAGACCCCTCGGCGCCGGGCCTATGCATCCGGTATCCTTCTTGCTGTGTGGACCACCCTCACCTCGACGCGAGGAACCATGACGACGCAACGAACCATCTTTACCGTTCTTCTTGGGCTACTGATCGCCCTGCCATTGTCCGCGCAACGGCGCAATTCGGCAGGCACATCAAGCTCCCGCCCGGCGGCCCGCGCACCAAGTCGTCAAGCTCCTTCCCGCGCGGCCCCGACGAGGTCCGCACCGCGATCGCGCCCGGCACCAACTCGCCAGGCACCGCGATCCCAGCCAACCCCAACCCGCCAAGCACCCAGGTCGCGCCCAACGCCGACCCGGTCAGCGCCACGTTCGCGTCCGACACCGACGCGATCGGCGCCGCGCTCACGGCCAACGCCGACGCGGTCGAGTCCACGCTCAACGCCGACGCGTTCGACACCAACACGCTCGACGCCGACGCGCTCGACACCAACACGCTCAACGCCGACGCGTTCGACACCAACACGCTCGACGCCGACGCGCTCGACGCCGACGCGTTCGACGCCACGCAGCACACGCTCCTCAGCCGGCTACACGCCGCGCACCAGGAGCACCACCGGTAGCTACCGGCCACCAGCAAGCACCGGTCGCCCTAGCACAGGCACGAACACAAACAATCGCTACACACCGCGCCCGAGCAACGGCACGAGTGGCGGCAATACGATCACCCGCCGTGTCGGCACGCCCGCACCCAGAACGCGCACGCCAAACAACAGCAACTCCAACCGCACGACGACAACGCGCACTCCGCGCACGTCGACGGGGCGTTCGAACAACCGCTACCAACCGCGCAAGCTGACGCCGTCGGACGAAGCAAACGCTCGCCGGGTTCGCGACGTGACCACACGACGCGGTTCACCGCGTGCAATCCCGCGGGCAACGCCCAGTTCGGCGCCTCGATCCGCACCGCGTGCCACTCCTCGTTCGAAGCCGATCTCCAACCGCTACAAGCCACGCGATCGCGTGGCGACGCCCAGCAGGTCACCGCGTATCGGCAACGCTCGCAATGCCACGCCGGGCGTCCGCACCACGCGAAACACGCCGCGCGCAACCCCCCGCCTGACGCCGCGCACCACGGTGAATGGTTTCTCTCCCGTCAACGCTCCCGCCGTTACCGGAGTCACGCCGAGGCTCGTGCCACGCCTTGCGTCGCCGCGCCTTGGCGCCGCTCGCAACGGCTATCGAATCGGTCGCCAGCCCTACGCTGAGGCCAGTTACCGCTGGGGCGCCGGCTACCGCGGCAGCTCGCTTTGGTGCGGCTACTGGGGCTACGGTTCGAGCTTCTACGGCGGCCGTTGGGGCAACAGCTTCGGTAACGGCTTTGGTATCGGCTTTGGTAACGGCTTTGGCAACGGGGGCTTCAACAACTGCGGTTTCAACAACTGGGGCTTCGGTAACTCAGGCTTCGGTAACTGGGGCTTCAACAACTGGGGCTTTGACCCGTTCAGCTGGAACGTCGGCGTGCTGTCGCCCTACAACGCATTTCGCGGCAACTACTGGAACAGCTGCTACCGCAATCGCTACTGGAGCTCGTTCTCGATCCCGAATGCGCTGCCGTCGAGCTACTGGTGGTATCCGACGACCAGCTACTGCCCGACCTACCTCAGCGTGCCGAGCAGTGTGGTCGTCGAAGAAGAGCTCGAGCCAATCGACGAGGGCTACAGCATCGTCGACACCGCCCGCAGCGTTGGCGCACCAGCCCTTGGCGCATCTGGCGTCAGCCCACCAGCGCCGGCAAGCACGCCCGCAGCGCTCGCCTCGCAATACATCGAACTCGGCGACTTCTACTTCAAGAACGACCGCTTCGATGCCGCGGCCGAAGCCTACGCCAAGGCTCGCAACCACGTTCCGGACGACGCCTCGATCCACTTCGTGCTGGCCGATGCCGTGTTCGCCAATGGCGACTACCACTACGCCGCGTTCTTGATCGCCGAGGCCATTCGCCTAGATCCGGCGATGGTGACCGCCGACGTCGACAAGCGCACCTTCTACAGCGACGAGTTGCTGTTCGAGACGCAGCTCGAAGCACTGCAGACCTACTGCACTGGCAAGCCCTACGACGCCTGGGCGCAACTAGTCCTGGCCTACAACCTGCGCTTCTCCGATCGCCCGACCCGCTCGGTCGCCGCGTTCCGCCGCGTGCTAGAGCTCGACGACGGCAACCCGACCGCCCGGGCCTTCCTCGCCGACCTGGTGCCGGCCCTCAGCACCGACCTGGCCCCCAAGAAAGCTGGCGAGGACAAAGAAGTCGCCGATGAGAAGGTCAAGGTAGAGAAGAGCGACCGCTAAGCAGGTCGCTCGGTGTCGATCGCGGGGCCCGCCCGCGCTAAGCTGCTCGGCAATATGGCACGCAGAATTGACACGTACCTCGAGAGCCTGATCAGCGAGGACAAGTTTGCATTTTATGAAGCGGTCCGCGACTTCGGTGACGCAGAGATCGCACCCCACCTACTGAGCTGGGAACGGGAACACAAATTGGTCCCCGACTCGTGCATCCGCGCGATGGGCGATCTCGGCTTGTTCGGCCTCCCGATCGCCGAAGAATACGGCGGCCAGGGCGGCGACCACACCGACCTGTGTTTGATGGGACTAGCGCTCGGCTACCACAGCCAGTCAGTCGCGATCACACCTGGCGCTGCGATCTCGCTCGGCGCCAAGCCAGTGCAACTGTGCGGCACCGATGAGCAGAAGAAGGCGCACCTGCCAGCGCTCGCCAACGGCGACCGCATGTTTGTGTTCGGACTGTCGGAACCAGGCCGTGGCAGTGACGCCGCCAACCCGCAGGTCACTGCGATCAAGAAAGGCGACAAGTGGGTCATCAACGGTGAGAAGTGCTGGTCGACCAACGCACGTTGGGCCAGCCACGTCATCGTGCACGCGCTGACAGCGCCCGACGCCCCCAACGGCAAGCGCTCGACGTGCTTCATCGTGCCGATGGACGCGCCTGGTGTCTTCTACCAAGAGATGCAGGGCAAGAAGGTGTGGGAGCAGTCCTCCACCGGCTCGATCATGTTCGAGAACGTTGAGGTGCCGCACGACCAGATCCTCGGCGCCGAGAACGACGGCTTCAAGGTGATGGTGACGACGCTCAACGGCGGCCGTCTATTCATCGCCGCGCTGGCGCTGAGTTCGCTCGCGTTCGCACTCGACAAGTGCCGCGTCTACGCCGAAGAACGCATCCAGTTCGACGACAAGCCGATCGGTCGCTTCCAACGCGTGCAAGATGTCATCGTCGACATGGACATCGCGCTCGAGCGCGGCCTGACGTGGCTGACGCACTGCTGCACGCAGTTCGAAGCTGGCAAGCTGTCGCGCGAATCCGCAGCCAAGCTCAAGGTCGACTGCAGCCGTTCGGCCAGCGACCTCGTCAGCATGGGAATGGAAATCTGCGGCGGCGTCTCGTGCTTCGACGAGTTCGGCCTGATCCGCCACCACAACGACCTGTTCGTGACGCGTGTTGGCGAAGGCAGCAACTTCGCGCTGAAGGACCTGATCGTCCGGCCACTGCGCAAGTAGCGCAGATGGCTTGCTCGGCCGAGCAAAGCTCGCCCAACCGGTCCACTGCGCAAGTAGCGCAGATGGCTTGGCTAGGCCGAGCACAGCTCGGCTAGCCGGTCCAATCCGAGCGTGATCTCGGCCATCGACGGGCCGAAGCTGAGGCGCACGTAGTTGCGCATCCGCGACGGCAGGTGGCTGCGGCGCTGGCCTGGGTTCACATCGAAGAAGTGGCCGGGCACCGTGATCACCTTCTGCTCGAGGCACGCGTGGAAGAACGCATCGCCATCGCGCAGTTCGGGTCGCAAGTTTTCGAGTGACGGGAAGCAGTAGAAGCCGCCGCGCGGATCGCGATCGAGCACGAACCCCATCTCGCGGATCCTGCGCACCATCACGTCGCGTTTCTTGACGAACTCGGTTTGGATCGAGCGCGCTTCGGCGATGGCGTGGTCGAGCGACACCAGCGGTACGGCGGCCTGCTGGATCGGGTGTGGTGCCCCGCCATCCAAGAACGAACCCGCCGACGCAATCGCTTCGATTACTGAAGCCGGCCCCAATGTCCACGACACACGAAGGCCGGGGTAACGCCAGTTCTTGGTCAGGCCATCGACAACAAGCACCGGGTCCGTGTTGACGTCTTCGACAAACCGCGCCGCACTGTTGGCGTCGCCTGCCGGCCAGTCCGCGTCGTAGATGTAGTGCGAGTAGAATTCGTCGAAGATCATCGGGCAGCTCAGTTCGCGCGACGCGGCTAGCCACTGCGATAGCGCTTCACCGGTGATGACGTCACCGGTCGGGTTGCACGGATTCGACAGCAACAACGCACCCAGCCCGCGCCCAACGATCTCCTTGCGCAGTTCTTCGGGACTCGGCAAGCAACGCTTGTTAGCCAGGATCGGAATCGGAATGAAGCCGCGAAACTGCTCGAGCAGCTCTTCATACGCCGTGTAGTCCGGCAGGAAGTGGCCGAGGTGCACACGATCGAGCGCGGCAGCAATGCGCGTCAAGCCAGTGCGGCCACCGGCCGAGATCGCGACGTTCTCGGGCCCATACTGCGACGACATGCCCTTGCGAAAACGTTCGTTGTAGAGCGTCGCGACGGCCTGACGCAGATCGATCATGCCGGGCACCGGCGCGTATTCACTGGTTTCAGCAGCGACCGCAATCGATGTCAAGCGCGCGGGTGAACCCGGCAGCGCGCCCGTTTCGGGAGCACCCTGACCAAGATTAACCCAGTCCGGATCGCCGGCACGAAAGCCCGCGGCGGCGGCGGCGTCCATCACGTAGATGACGCCGGTTCGGGGCACGGGGGCAAACCCGCGTGGCATCTTGGCTGTCGACTTACTCATGAACCGGCAACGTCGCGCATCGGGCCACGACGTTCCAGCACCGTTCGTAGCGCGTATCCCGACCGCTCACCGAAGTCGCTACTTACCAGACTTGGCACCGCGCTTGCGCAGCAGCGCCGCAGCCTTGGACCGATTCGCCTTAACGACGGCGGGATCGACTTCCATCTTGAGGGTGCCGCCGAAGAACTTGACGGCGCCTTTGATCTGCTCGCTCCACGCGCCAGCCGCTGCATCCAGGGGCGTCTCTCCGTCGTCGTTCTGGCCGTCGAGATCCGCCCCAGCATCGATCAGCGCCGCAACAAGCAACCTTCCTCGCATCATGCCAAGAGACTATGCGACAGCGTCCAGACCGCCGCACCCCACCGATGCGGTTACGTCACAACCCGATCGAGTGCTGGTTGCGCATGCCGTAGTCGAGCACTTGTCCGAGGCAATCGACGAACACGCGGGAATTGTTGCCGCGGAAGATCACGTCGCCGGTCACCGTCAGGCCCACCACAGAGCATTGGCTGGCGACGATCAAGTTGCCATCGATGATGGTCAGGCCGGGTCCCGCACCCGTCACCTTCGAGCGGTTTTGATCGAGCACCAGATCGCCGACAAACCGACCGCCGAGAACCGTCGCGTTGCCACCGACCAGAACCGGGGGCGCATCGAACGTTGGCAAGTGAGCAAATTGGGACGACACGACCGTCGGCGTGAGGGCAACCTCGCCACTCGGCGCTGGCGCCACACCTGCAGGTAAACGGACGGCTGTGGACGTTCTCGAAGCCACTCTCGAGGAGCTCTCGCCCACCGGCACAACCGAGTCGGTCATCGGCGGCACGGCCCCATCTGCGCCCGTCGTGCTGATCGCAACCGCAGGGTTGTGAACGTCTGTATTAGAAACCGTCCCGCAGCTAGCACAGATGCCAGACAACGCGACCACGAACAGTTGGTTTTGAATCTTCATTTCCTTCCTCCAAGCAACGGCTTGCCATTGCTCTGTCGGAACAACTAGGCCACTTCCGAACGCCTAGTTTCGACTGCTACCCGCGTGCAGCTACTGCGGTCGGCGAAGTCCCTGTGGCACGGAGGGTTGCGAAGCCGCCTCAGAACGCGCCGGTGTCTCGAAGCGAGAGAACGTGTTGCCACCGGCAGTTCCGATTCGTACCAGCGGCGCAACTGGTGGCTTTGTCGACACGCACGGAGTCGCCGAACTAGGATGCGCACGTCGGAATGCTGGTCCTTATCATCACCGGCACGTGCGCACTGCTCGGCTGGATGCTGGCAGGGTCGTGGGGCCTAGGCATTGCCGCGCTCCTTGGCCTGCGGTTCTTCGCTGGCGCGTTGGGCCAAGAGGCTTAGTGCAGCGGCCGGGCATACCCATCTGAAGCGGTCTCGTCGCGACGACGAATCAGCTCGCAACCGAGCCCCGGCCTGCAGAGGGCAGCGATCGCCACAAGCTTGCGGAGACCTTTTGGCAGTGCTCCAGCCCGTTAGGCTCTCCTATTCGTGCGGCTGTCGGCACGATGACACCGCGCGGCTGCCACCCGCCACCAAGATAGCAAGTATCCCCAAACCAAGCCCCCAATGGCCTTTCGCTCAAGGAGAACCCTGACACGCATCCTCGGCCTGATCCTGATCGGCGCCGGCAGCTGCAGCTGGTTCTACTTCGACAGGTTCTCGTCTGCCTTGTTCGTCGGCTGCATGTTCGTGCTGCAGTCCTTTCTGATCAAGCAACCACCGGATCGGCAAGGAACCGCAACCGACCCCGAGTAATTGACGGCACTGCGCGGCATGCTGTGCGCCATGTCCCGGCCACTGCCCAACCTGACCCGCATTACGCGGTTGCGTGAGATGTTCCTCGAAGAGCGCCGCGGCAAGCGCGCCCTCGACGATTACTGGCGCGACCCTAAGGATGTCGAAGCCTACGACGCGGTGCTGGCCGAGCGCATCGGCTGGAAGTGGGACGCGGCCCTTGCCGAGTGCCTAGATCGCGGCTTCGAGCGCGCCGACAAGCAACTCGTGCTCGACTACGGTTGCGGCTCCGGGATCGCGGTACGAAAGTTCGCCGCGCACTTCGGGGCCGGGGAGGTGCTGCTCTACGATCGCTCGATGCATGCGATGAACTTCGCGGCCAAGCGCATCGCGATCGATGCCCCGAAGCTCAAGGCTCGGCCGATACCGAGCGTCAACAACGTCTCGCCTGACGTATTGCTCGTCAGTCACGTTCTTGGCGAACTCGATGACGAAGGCAACGACGAATTGCGGGCCCTGATCTCGCGCAGCAAGCGAGTCATCATCGTGGAGCCAGGTAACCGCCGCGTCTCGCGCCGCTTGTCCAAGCTGCGCGATGAGCTGCTCGACAGCTTCCATGTGCAAGCGCCTTGCCCCCATCAAGGCTCGTGCCCGTCGCTGATCGAACACAACGACTGGTGCCACTTCTTCGCGACGCCGCCGCCAGAAGTGTTCACCGATGGTTATTGGGCGCGGGTGGCACGCGAACTGAACATCGACCTGCGCGCGCTGCCGTTTGCGTTCGTCGCGCTGGTCAACAAGACTTCCGCCATCGACGTGCCGGACTTCGACGAGGACGAACGGCTGCTGGGCCGCGCCGACATCCAGAAGCACTTCGCACAGATGCGTTGCTGCACCGAAGAGGGCATCACGATGGTTGAGATCACCAAGCGTCACCATGCCAAGCTGTGGCGGTCGCTGAAGAAGCGACCAGAGCAGATCCGGTTCGCCTTGCGCGATCGAGATGCGCCGCCCGTAGACGAGACGCCGGCAGAGGACGCAGAGGATTAGGTCAGGCAGCGAAGGAGTTGTTTCTGTGCCCTCTCAGCCCATCTGGCACGGTACCAACTGCTTCATGAGACGGTGTGCCAGACGGCGGCGGCGATCAGGCCGAGCAAGACCAGCAGCAGCCAGTTCGGCCGCAGGCGCTGCTTCTTCTCCTTTTCCTGGTAGTACCACGCCATCGCGGCGTCGGGGTTGTCCTGCGCTTCCTGCATCGCCAGCGCGATGTCGCCGCTCAGCACCTCACCCTCTTCGCCGAGTTCATCGTTGAGGACCTCTATCGCCCGGTCCAGGTCCGCTGCGAACACCATCACGAACGTTCGCATGTGCTGACGGAGGGTGCCACGCGCGCCACGCTGCCGCGGATACTGCTGCGCGTTGGCGAGCGCGATGATGCCCGCCCGCCGGAGCTTGGCGGCCAAGGCGCTGGCCTCTGACGCGCTGCCAGTCTCCGCCAGCTCGACGAAGTGCTGCTTGATGTCGTCGGCGCCGTAGTCGGCCGCATCGCTGGACGAATACGGGTTGTCGGGGTCAAAATGGCTCACGCACGGACCAGTATGCCAGAGGAACGGCGGTCGCTCGGCTACGTGCCTCGCCAGATTTCGAGGCGCGAGCCGTTCGGGCCCCACTCGATGCGAATGCGGCGGCAGAAAGAACATGTTCGCAAAACTGGCCGCTGAGGCGACCACCGCAGATCTTAGAACCGGGCTCCGCGAGCGGCGCCGCCAACGGTCCAAAACTGCCAGGAAGTCGCTACCAGAGGTGCATAGGCACTAATCGAGTCTTCTTGCCACATTGGCAAACAGCGCCATAATCCGCGAGTGAAAGCCCCTTCTTCCTGGCCCCAGATCACCCGAATCCGGTGCTCGCGAGACGGATCCTGCCCCCGAGAGCCTTGACAGTTGTTCCCCACCGGCCCTAACAAGGCCACTCGGTCCCACCGCAAGCGCATGGCGAAGAAGAACGAAGGCACCCCAGTTGTGATTGTCGAGTCGCCCGCCAAGGCGCGCACGATCGGCAAATACCTCGGCTCTAACTATCGCATTGAAGCGAGTATAGGTCACATCCGTGACCTACCCAGCACCGCCAGCGAGGTACCTGCCAAGCTCAAAGGCGAGAAGTGGGCGAAGCTAGGCATCAACGTCGAGGATGAGTTCAAAGCCCTCTACGTCGTGCCGGCAGAGAAGAAGGAGCACCTCAAAAAGCTCCGAGACATGGTCAAGGACGCGTCCTGCCTGTACCTCGCGACAGATGAGGACCGTGAAGGAGAGTCCATTTCGTGGCATCTGCTCGAAGAGCTAAAGCCAACGTGCCCGACCAAGCGCTTGGTCTTCCACGAGATCACCAAAACGGCGATCTTCAAGGCGCTCGAGTCGCCGCGTGAGATCGACATGGACCTGGTCGAGGCGCAAGAAACGCGCCGCCTGGTCGACCGCCTCTACGGCTACACGGTCTCACCGCTGCTGTGGAAGAAGATCAAGCCTAAGCTCAGTGCCGGCCGCGTCCAGAGTGTCGCGGTGCGTGTCATCGTCGAGCGCGAGCGCGAGCGCATGCGCTTCAAGCCGGCCGACTACTGGAGCCTTGAGGTCACGTTCGCCGGCAGCAGTGGCTCTGCTCCTGGGGAAGCAATCCCGTTCCCCGCCAACCTTCACACCGTCGACGGCAAGCGCGTCGCATCCGGTCGCGACTTCGAGCAAGAAACTGGCCTCCTGAAGGACGGCGGCAAGCTACCCGGCGGAGGCGAAGTTGCGGCGCTCAACGAAGCGACCACGACGGCGCTCGCGGCGGAGCTAACGGGCCAGAAGGCCAACGTCACCAAGGTCGACCAGAAGCCCTACACCGAACGGCCACAACCGCCGTTCACGACGTCGACGCTGCAACAAGAGGCCGCTCGCAAGCTGCGCTTCGCCGCGCAACGCACGATGCGCGCCGCCCAGCGCCTCTACGAGAACGGTTTCATTACCTACATGAGAACGGACTCGACCACGTTGAGTTCGCAAGCGGTCGATGCAGCGCGCTCGCTGATCGGCAAGGAGTTCGGCACCGAATACCTGCCGAGCGAGCCGCGCGCCTACGCCACCAAGGTCAAGAACGCGCAGGAAGCGCACGAAGCGATTCGCCCCGCCGGCGAAGCCTTCACGCATCCCAACGATCTGTCGGCCGACATGGGCATCGATGAGCGCAAGCTCTACGAACTGATCTGGCGCCGCACGGTGGCCAGCCAGATGCGGGATGCCAATGGCCAGCGCACGACCATGACCTTGATCATGAAGACGAAGGACCACGGCGACGCGCGCTTCACCGCGACCGGCCGTACCGTCGACTTCGCCGGTTATCGCCTCGCCTACGTCGAAGACCTGGACGACACCGATGCCGAAGCAGCCAAAGCCGACGCCGAGCGCGTGCTGCCCAACCTCAAGGAAGGCGAGAAGGCCGACGCGCAGGAATTGAAGGCATCTGGCCACACGACCCAACCACCGGGTCGCATTACTGAGGCTGGCCTGATCAAAGAACTCGAAGCGCGCGGCATCGGCCGCCCGTCGACCTACGCGTCGATCATCGAGACGATCGTGCGCCGCAACTACTGCTGGAAGAAGGGTTCGGCTTTGGTGCCGACCTTCACCGCGTTCGCCGTCGTCGATCTGCTCGCGCAGTATCTCGGCTGGCTGGTCGACTACACGTTCACCGCGCAGATGGAGAACGACCTCGATGAGATCAGTAACGGTCGCGCCAGCCGCACCGACTACTTGCGCAACTTCTTCCTCGGTAGCGATACCAAGGAAGGCGGGTCGCCTGGCCTGCAAGACCAGATCACGAACGTTCAGGACGACATCGATCCGCGCAAGATCTGCTCGATCCCGCTCGGCAACAACGAAGAGGGCGAACTCGTCGAAGTGCGCGTCGGCCGCTACGGTCCGTTCTTGTCCTGTGGCGACAAGACGGCGCCCGTGCCTGACGAAACGCCTCCGGACGAAATGACCCTAGCCTGCGCGCTCGAACTGATCGCCAAGGGTGCCGAAGGTCCGAAGGAACTCGGCGAGGATCCGGA
>JBNMNW010000012.1:0-44505 GCA_051278165.1 Planctomycetota bacterium
CAATTCCGATCAGGCCAAGCTGCGCCATAGCTACGTCTATGGCTGCATCTACATGGCGTGGTTCTCCTGGTCGGTGCACCACATCATGCTGCCGGCCTATTTGGCGATCGTCTTGGTCGGCGGCCTCTACTTCTTACTGGGCACAGCCGCCGTGCGCGGCGCGCCGAAGCGGGGCCGCTCGCTCGCGTTTGCGATCGCCTGTGCCGGCTCGTTCTGGCTGCGCGCGATGATGCCCGACATCTACTACCCGCACGGTCAGCCATGCCACAGCTTTTGGCAGTGGCCGGCGTTGATGCGGATCGTGACCGTCGGCGGCGAACCGCTGATGAACGCGTTGCTCGCCTTGCTGGCGGCGACGGGTGTGCAGGTAGGGCAGAGTTGGCGGGTTGCCGTGCCTTCATGGCGGCCGACGTTGCTGCGCTTTGGAATTGCGGTAGCAGCGACCGTTGCAGCGGTGACGACTGGTCATGTGCTCGCTGGTGCCGTCGCTCTGACCGCCGAGGAAGCGGCCGAGGATCGCACCGTTCGCATCGCGGCTGTCGAGCCGGGCTATCATCCAAGCCAGATATGGGGGGCCGCGTCACCGCGCGAGGTCTACTCGCAGTTGGTCGAAGAGCGGCTGGTGGCGCCGACCGTGGCGTTGCTTGAGGCGCCGCGGCCAGCCGGCGAAGCGCTCGACCTCATTCTGTGGCCAGAAAGCAGTCTGCTCGATTCCATTCGTGCTGAGGATATTAAGGCCGGTCGTGGCGCCTTGCTCTCCGATCGCTTTCCGAAGTCGGATACGCGCCTGGTGCTCGGCGGCAGCGTTGCCGATGGGGACGGGTTCGGGCCGGCTGCGTTGTTATTGGATCTGAGCAGTGCCCGGGTGCTCGACTACCAGCCCAAGCAGTGGTTGGTGCCGGGCGGCGAGTTCTTGCCGCTGGTCGGTATCTTGCCCGCCGCGTGGGCCGACTCGATACGCGTGAGCTTCGAGAAGGCGCTGGGCACGCCCGCCAACTGTCTGTCCGGGGACGCCCGCCCACCGATGAAGACCGCCGCCGGCGTGCCGTTCGGCTCCTTGCTTTGCTACGACAACGCGTTTTACGGCCCAGCGGCTAGCCGGGTCGAGGCCGGCGCTGAGTTCTTGGTCGTGCTCTCAAATGAGACCTGGTACCAGGGCGGCGCGGAGCTGACCCAGCTGGTCGCCATGACCGTTGTCCGGGCTCTAGAGAACGCCGTTCCGATTGTTCGCTGCACCATGGATGGCCACAGCGTCGCGGTCGACCAGGACGGCCGGGTCGTCGCCGGGCTGCCAATTGCGGCCGCTCCGCAGCCGCAGGCGAGATTTCTCGAGGTTTCGATGCAACGTGCGACTGGCCGGGTCCCGCCAATGGCATGGCTGAGACGAAGTTGCGGCTGGATCTTGGCGCTACTTACGGCGCTCGCAGCAGCGCGCAGCGTGCTTCGGTGGGTTAGAATACGTCCAGCTCGTACGGCACTCTCCGCCGCAGTTGCTCCCGGCTCTTACGGGGACAGCTCAGGTGGTCCTTGACGGTGCCGGGCATGGAGTTAGGATTCCGCAGCCCCCAAGGCCCCTTTCGCTTGGGATGTGGATCTCTCCTGTCCGGTCGTCCGACCACTCAGGAGGTTCCGAAGGGCCATCTTTTTTGCCTTTCTGTTTGGCGTCTTTTCAACCCCTCTGGTTAATGACCTGCGTCCTGATTTCTCCCTTCAGGCTCGCAGTAAGCTAAAGAACCACCTGGTCATCATGAGTCCCATCGGTCGCGTATTCATCGTTCTCAATCTTTGCCTTGCAGTCGGTTTCGTCGTCACAAGCGGCCAACTTCTGCAAAACCAGCACAAGTACAAGCAACTCCTCACCGAAGAAAAGGCGACTAGCAAAGAGGTTGCCGAAAAGGTGGCCATGCAGATCAGCCAGCTTGAGAAGGAGCGCAACAAGTTCGAAGTTGCAAGCAGCACCAACCAAGAGTCGGCTGACGCCGCTCGCTTGGCCCTCGGCCGTGAGCAAGACGACAACAAGCGTCTCGGCAAGCTCACTGGCGAGCAGCAAGAAGACCTAAAGGCGCTGCGTGCGTTGGCCGAAGCTGCCAACACCCAGTCCAAGTCGGCCTTCGCTGACTCCCGCAAGGCCTACGAAGCTTCGATGGCCGCCATCAGCGCCCGCGACGAAGCCGTAAACTCCAAGAACTCCTCCGACGGTGAGAACCGCAACCTCAAGAACGAGATTGCCGGCCTCAACGAGACGATTGGCAAGAAGGACCTGCGCATCGCTTCGCTCGATCGCGACAACCAAGAGAAGAACCTCCTGGTCGCCGCCGCTCAAGCCAACGGTTTCATCAACGCGATGGCCGCTCCGGACCTGGCTGGCACCGTCACCAACGCTTCGGGCCGTCTCTGCACGATCTCGATCGGTGAAAACCCCGGCAACGTCGACATCCAGTCGGTTATCAGCCGCATGCCGTTCCGCTTCGCCATCTACGACGACAACGGCTTCAAGGCCGAAGCTGTCGCGACGAAGTATGAGGCGAGCGCCAACGCGGTTCTCTGCAACCTGATGTTCACCAAGGGCGAAGCTACGATTCGCACTGGCGACAAGGCCTCGACGAAGCCCTAGTGACCAAGCCATCGTCGCTGCTCGTGCTGATTCGTCAGCGCGGACAGTGCAATTGGCTCGGACATCCAACTCGCTAACAAACTAAGGAGCAATCATGGCACGCAAATCAAACCGCAAAGCAGCTGCTGTAGCACCCGTCGCTGACGTGGAAGCCATCAGTAA
This sequence comes from Planctomycetota bacterium, assembly GCA_051278165.1. Lineage (GTDB taxonomy): Bacteria > Planctomycetota > UBA1135 > UBA1135 > UBA2386. Next base: position 2,777 of record JBNMNW010000012.1, read on the forward strand.
GCCCGGACTCGGTATCGACGAAGGCATTGTCTTCACCACCTTCTTCGTGCTCGCCCTGGCGATCGTCTGTGTTGTCATGGCCAATGGCCACTACACGGCCTAGTCACAAGTAAGAAGACGACCGCTAGCAGCGTGTAGAGGCCTCGCCACATCTGGTCGCTGCCAGAGACACGCGAGCGTCGCACTACGAAAGGCAACCGAACGAACCCGGTTCGCGCGATGCGCGGATCGGGTTCGTTCGGTTTTGCAGGTCGATTGCTTCTGTCGAGACGCAATCGATAGGAAGAATACGTTGCGACCGGAGCGTGGACTGCTACCTTGCACATCGCGCCGATTGGTCCCGGTGTATGTGTCTGCAGGTCATGGTTCACCCGCGCCAGCAAGGCGGGTGACCGCTTAGGTCATCACAATGTTGAAACCGTTCGAGTGGCTGCTGCGCGGCTTCTCAGTCGATTTGGGAATCGATCTGGGCACCGCCAACACGCTGGTTTTCGTGCGCGACAAGGGCATCGTTCTCGATGAGCCATCGGTCGTTGCTGTTCGCAAGGGAACCTCTGATGTGCTGCTAGACGGCATGGCAGTTGGCGACGCTGCCCTCGAATATCTCGGCCGAACGCCGCCAGGCTTCCTGGCCGTGCGACCGATGAAGAGCGGCGTCATCGCCGACTTCGAGATCACCGAGAAGATGCTGCGCTACTTCATGGCCAAAGCATGCGGTGGCAAGCGACTGGTCAAACCGCGCCTCGTCATCGCTGTGCCGTGGGGCATCACGATGGTTGAGAAACGCGCGGTGATCGGCAGTGCCGAGCGCGCCGGGGCGCGACGAGTGTTCCTCGTTGACGAACCGACCGCTGCTGCCATTGGTGCTGGCCTGCCAGTGCACGAACCGCGCGGCACGATGATCGTCGACATTGGTGGCGGCACCTGTGAGGTCGCCGTGATCTCGCTGGCCAACGTCGTCATGGCCGAATGCTTGCGCGTCGCTGGCGATGACTTCAACGATGCGATCGTTCAATACATTCGCGCCAAGTACAACTTGCTGATCGGTGAGATCACTGCCGAGCGCCTGAAGATTGCAGCCGGCAGCTGCGTGCCGCTTGAAGAAGAGATTCAGGTCGAAATCCGTGGCCGCGATTCGCTGGTCAACTTGCCGCGGCGCGCGATCGTCTCTTCGGAGGACGTGCGCGAAGCGTTGCAGGAGCCGGTGCGCAAGATCATCGGCACGATCAAGAACGTGCTCGAGCGCACGCCGCCCGAACTAGCGTCCGACCTGGTCGACTCCGGCATCACGTTGTGTGGCGGCGGTTCGCTGTTGCGCGGCCTGCCTGAGTTGATTGCCAGGGAGACCGAACTCGACGTGCGCGTTGCCGAGCGTCCGCTCGAAGCCGTCGCGCGCGGCACCGGAATCTTCCTTGAGAACCTGGAGCTGTATTCGCAGTTCCTTGAAGGCGGCGAAGACCTCGGCTGATTTGCGAGTGCGGGCCAGCATCGGATGGATGTAGCCCGTAACAGAACAACGGAAACGAGCGCTGCGAAGAGCGTGTCGTTCGGTTGGGTGGTTGGGAGTGGTGGATCGTTCTTCCTATGGTGAAGAAATCAGCAGCCTTCCCGGCGGGTCTCTACGCCATGTTGCTGTTTGCGCTGGCTTGGTTGACGTTGCCGCGGGTGTTTGCGCCCTTGGAGCGCTGGTTGGTCGGGTCCGCCTGCTTCGTGCCACGGGTTGGCTCTGCTTGGCTGGGCGAGCCAGCGATGGCGGCCAATCGCGAAGAACTGGCGCTCATCGGCGAACTCAGCGACGAGTTGCTTGACCGCGTGCAGCGGAACGACTGCGCCGGTGCCGGCATCACGATGCCGGTCGGCGACACCAGCATCCTGTGCGGTGTGCTGTCAGTCGGTCGTCGTGGTGGTGGCGGCGAGCCGAGTGAACTGTTGCTGGACTACACCTACGCGGAGCTTGCCGGCTGCCGCGAGATCGTGACCAAGGGACCTGTGCTGCTCGGGTTCCTGTTGCAGCCTGGCGTTGGCCGAGCCGTCGACGACGGACCGAACGATCCGGCGCGCGTCATGCTGTGCAACCATCGCGATGCGCCGCGCCTCTACGCGGCCCTGGAGAACCAGGACGGTTCGCAGCTGCGGTTTGTGATCGAGCCGGCGGCCTCGGTGGATCCCGCCCCGCTCAGGGTCGACTTCTGGGATGATCCATACCGCGCCGCCAAGCTCCGCGAATCGCAACAGCGCGTCTACACGTTGCCGATTGCATTCGGCCATCAGCGCGTCCCTGGCGGCCTGCTGGTGGGGCGTACGCGGCGGTGGGGGTACGAACGGGATGGTGACGAAGATTCGTTGACGATCGGCATGTTCGTTACGCCGGCGGTTGCGCCGCGCGCCTTGTCGCATGTCGTAGTTTGGCGGTCGGGTGAGCATCCGGCTGCGCCTCGAGAGTTCCACTCGACGCTGCGTTCGCGTCGTCGCATCCAAGCCGTCGTCTACGACCTGCCCGGAGCCACGCGCGGCCGCCACATGCTGGTCGCGGACGAAGACGTTCCGGATGGCGCTGCAGTGGTGCAGGACGGTTTGTTCCTTGGCTCGGCGCGTGGCCTCTGCCTCGGCAGCGCGCTGGTTACCTCGTTCGCCGCGTCGCGTCAGAATTGGAGCCTGCTGTTTTTGCCAACGGAAGGCAACGGCAGCCCGGTCGAACTGCATGGCAGCGTCGTGCGCACCGAAGGCAATGTCGCGTGGCTCAAGTGGAGCGGCCCGAGTCGCGAGCAACTTGCGCGGCTTGGCAACGGCTTCCTATTTACCGGCAGCAACGGCAAGTTCTGCCCGGCGTCTCTTTGGATTGGTCGCGCCGTGCCGGACCAGTTTGAACGCAATCTATTGAAGGTCATCGTGCCAATCATGAAGGGTCCTCGCATCGCCGAAGTCATCGTCGCGGAGCGGGACCAATGAGGCGCTGGCTTTGGTGGTTTCTACTGGTGCCGCAGGGCTTCCTGCTGGTTGGTTTCTTGCAAGACCTAGGTTTGCCGCCGCTCGACATGGCAGTGTTGTCGAGCCTGTACTTGTCATGGTTTGCGCAGCGCTCGGCCTTGCCGTTCTTGCTGCTCGGGGTTGCGATCGGTCGCACCTTGGTCGACGAGGCAACCTTGCCGATACACATCTTGGTGATCGGCATTCCGGTCGCACTGCTGCTGCCGCTGCGCACGCTGTTCGTCGCCCAGCGTTGGCTCTGGCAATCGATCGCCGCCGCGCTGTTGGCGATCGCTATGCCCAAGCTGGCCGGCTTGTTCGGCCGTGCCTTTGACCAGCCGTCCGTGAGCTCGATGCTCAATGGCTGGCAAGTCGTGTGGTCGGCGCTGCTGGTGCCGCCACTGCTGTCGGTGTTGCGGTTCTTGCCGCCGTTCGCAGGCTTCACCGAACGCGATGGCCTGGAGAAGTTGGTCGCGCCGTGACCAGTAGCCGCACAAGATTGGTGGTGTTGTCGGGCGCGTTCCTGACCGCTCTTGGCATCTTGCTGGTGCACCTATTCATCTTGATGGTGCAAGAGCAAGAGGTCTGGGCGCGGCGCAGCTACGAGAACCGTTGGGCATTCCGGTCGGTGCCAAGTCAGCGCGGTCAGTTGTTTGATCGCAACGGCGAGTTGTTGGCGTGGGACGAACCGACGACCCGTGCTTCGATCTACTACCGCGGCTTTCGCGTCTACCACGTAGTCGGTGCCGCCGTGCATGGCGCGACCCACTGGGCCTCGTTGCGGCCGCATCAAGTCGGCACAACCTATACAATCGAGAATGGCGTACTCGGTCCACGTGTTGCTGCAGAAGACCTGCTCTCGATACCGGTGCGCGCCTTGCAGCCGGGCGTGCTAAGTAAGTCCCAGTTCTCGCCGTTGGTGCGCTACGCCACGACGGTTCTGTCGGTTTGTTCGGGCATGCCGCGCAACAAGGTCTATGCCGCCATGCGCAAGGCCGCGCAGGTTGGTGCGAACATTGGCATTGGCGATGTCTTGCCGATGTCGCGCGCCGAACTGTTGCAGCGCTTCGATGAGCGGCTGCAGAGTCTACATGAACTCAATGGCCGGTTCGAAGTAGCGCAGCAGAACTACAACTTGCGGCTTGGTCGAACCACGGTTGACCCAACCCTGCTGGGGGCGCTTGAGCGGTTGCGGCGTGACAGCTTGGAGAAGCGCAAGGTCGTCATCGGATACAAGAAGGACAAGAACGACATCGAGGAGAGGGATACGGATGGCAACAGGATCCCGGTGCGGTGGGGCAGTCTGGTCGAAGATATGCGGCGTTACTTCGCCCACGATGTCGAATTTGAACTGGCAGCAGCCTTGCGCGTCGACCGGACGGCGCACCCCGGCATTGGTGTCGAACCGTCGATTCGTCGCGTTCGTCGTGGCGGTCGCGATACGTCGTTGGGCGTGATGATTGGCGAGGTTCGCTCCAACGACCGGCTCGTTTGGGAGGACAAGGATAAGGACGGTAAGACCGTTAAGCATGGGCAGCCGTCGTCGATGCCTGATGAATGGCAGGAGGAGCTGGTACCGGATGACGTGGTCGGCAACGAAGAAGCTCTTGAGCACATGCGCAAGGAGGCGGAGCGCCGCTTCCAACGCGAGACACTCGTCAACGAACGCAGTGGCATCAGCGGCATGGAATCCCTGTGCGACAAAAGCCTGACTGGCAAGCTCGGCATGCGGTTTGTCGAGCACGACAGTCGCCGTCGCGAGCACCGACTGTGGAGCCACTTGCGAGTGGAGTCCGGTAAGGACGAGCATGTGACCATTGATGTTGGCTTGCAGGAAATCGCCGAGCTCGCAGTGCGGCAAGCCGATGCCAACTACCGGGGGCGCTACAGCGAGCCCAAAGACCTGGCCGGGCTCGAGTCTGCGCTGGCAATCATCGACGCACACACTGGCGATATCTTGGCACTGGCTGGCGCGCCCGTGCGCCCGCATCCGAAAGCCAAAGGATCGACTCTTAGAGTGCCCGGGCTCATTTGGCAGGGCAACGGATCCATTGGTTCGGTCGTCAAGCCGTTCATCTTGCTCGAACACCTTGAGAGCAAACGCTTGGGGCGGCCCTACCGAACTGAGGCTGACATGAACCCGTGCCAAGGCTTCGTCATGATCGGTGGGCGCAAACTCAATTGCGACTGGCAACACTGGGAGGAGGGACGCAGTGCCGTTCCCGCGCTAGCTAAGTCATGCAACGGGTTCTTCTATCAAGCCGGTGATGGCCTGGGCGTGAAAGGCGTCGGGCGCGCGCTGCGGCGTTTTGGTCTCAGTAAGCCGCCGGAGGGCGACCCGTTTTTCGAGTGTTGGCAACCGCTCGTCCGAGGCGTGCAGATTGGCGTGCCTGGGGTTGATCCAGGGATCTCGCTGGTACGTCGTGCCATTGGCTACGGCGTTCAGGTCGCGCCGCTACACATCGCGCGCGCCTACGCCGGCATCGCAACGGGCGTGCTGCCGGATATCGGTCTACGACTAGGCGAGCCGCGACGATACATCCCGCTTGGTGATATCGGCGAGTCGCTCGAAGTTGTGCGTGAAGGCATGGCTAGGTGCGTGCGCAGCGGAACGGCGCGCGCCGTAGACTTGCGAGATGACTGGGACGTACACGCCAAGACCGGCACGGCCGAGATCAATAAGGTCAGCAAACAGAACAACGGTTGGTTCGCCGGCTACATGCCATGGACCGGTCAGGGCGGCACGCAGCTCGTCTTCTGCGCCGTTGTCTATCGAGTTCCCAGCGGTGTGCACGGTGGCGATGCGGCTGGCGGCATGGTTGCGGACTTCCTGAAGCAAGTGGCGCGCAACCCCGATCTCAACCTCAGGTATCTGACCAAATGAGCGGCCTATCTCAGGCTCGCGCGAATCAGCGGATGCGCGCCTTGCGCAACGTCGACGGCTGGTTGGTCCTGACGATTGCCGCGCTCTGTCTCGCCGGCCTGTTGTTCATCGGATCGGCTACCAGTGATGACGCGGTCTTCGGCGCGCAGCAGGGGCGCCAGTCGCTGTTCGTTATCGTCGGTCTGGGCGTCGGGTTCTTTGTGGTGTTGCCGCACTACGTGCACATCATGCGCGCGTCATGGTTCCTATATGCCGTGGCCGTATTGGCGTTGCTGGGCTTGCCGTTCTTTGCGCCGTCAATTAATGGCGCACGCCGGTGGTATGCGTTCCCCGGCTTCTCGATCCAGCCTAGTGAGTTCGCCAAGATTGCCGTCGTGCTCGCGTTGGCTGCGTTGCTGCGCTTCAAGAGTCGCGCCACGACGTTCGAAGGCCTGATCGTGCCGATGTTGGTCGCGGCGGTGCCAGCATTGCTGGTCCTCAAGCAGCCGGATCTCGGTAGCTCGCTCGTGTTCGGTCCGGTGTTGCTCGCGATGTGCTACGCCGCCGGTGCCTCCGCGCGCAGCATCCTGATGTTGCTGGCGATTGCCGCCGGCGTGATGGTGTTAGCCTACTTCTACTTGCTGCACGACTACCAAGCCGTGCGAATTGAGATGTGGGGCCATCACTGGAGTTGGGACGATTCCAACCTACGCACGCACGAAATCCGCGAGATGATCCGCGGCAAGGGCTACCAGCCGTGGCAGGCCTTGATAGCCATGGGGTCGGGCGGCTGGACCGGCCATGGCCTCGGCCTCGGACCACAGAACCGCTACGACTTCCTGCCATACCGAAGCGAAGACTATCTGTTCGCTGTGGTTGGCGAAGAAGGTGGCTTCCTCGGGTGCTTACTGATTCTTGGCCTGATCGCCGCGTTGGTTCTCGGCTTGATCAGCATCGCGATGCGCACGCGCGAACGCTACGGCAGGTTGGTGTGCGTTGGCGTTGCTGCGTGGCTCGGGTCGCAGAGTCTGTTCCACGTTGCAGTTTGTGGTTGGCTAATTCCTAGCACTGGCCTGCCGCTGCCGTTGTTGAGTTACGGCGGTAGTTCGACGTTGGCAATGCTGTTGGCGTTGGCGATCTGCATCAACATCGGCGCGCGCCGGGAACCGATCTTGTCTGGCGATGGCTTCCGTTAAGCAAGCTCGCTAGTTGTTGCTGGCGAGTGTTCGAATGCGCCAGCTGGTTGGCGCCAGTTGTCCTAATGCGCCAAACAGCTGTCGCGCCAAACAGCTGACACCTGGCCTGCCGGCCGCGTCCCACTCGCAGCAGGTCTGACCAGATGTGCCGATGAGCACGGGGCGATATCCGGGAGCAGCGCGCCTTGCTGGCGGCGCTTAGAATCCGAACTGCACGGCGACCGCATCCGACAGCGAGATGCCGCCGGGCACGTTCTCAAGTACGGCGTGCTGCACCAGCAGGGAATAACCCTTCCATCCCGTCAGGAGCGGAAACGACAGGTTGAGCGTGGCTGGTGATTGCGCCGAGGTGATTGCCGCAATGGTCACATCAAGACTGACATAGAGCGTGCAGCCTTGCGTGCCAAAGATCGGGTCGATGTTGAACGGTAGCGGCAAGGCGCCCGTCGCCATGCTGCTGATCCCGACCAGCACTAGGCCCGGTGCGTTCGCGTCGTGGTTCGACGAACTCATGGTCAGTTGTGCGTTGGGCCCGCTGATAATCGTTGCCGACGACGTGACCGTGCCGAACGAACCGGCGCAGCCGACCCCAAAGTTGGTGATGCGTTCTTGGTAGGGCTCAGCACCGCGAAGGTTGAGGCCCGTGCCGCCGATCAGGGTTGCGACTCCGGTTGCTGGGTCGATTTCGTAGACCGAATCGTCGCCTCCCACCAAGCGTCCATCAGACCGGCGTGCGAGCCATTGCATGTCGCCGTTGCCGCCAACGGCGACATCGACATCGGTCGCGATGCCGGTGTTCGGGTCGATCGTCAGCAGCCCCGAGTTGTTGTCGTATGCGTAGATTACGCCGCCCAACGTCGCGAGGCACTGAATCGACGAGAAGCCCGTTGGGCCAACTACAGTCTTTTGGGAGGTCGTCACATCGATGGTGACGAGATCATCGGAGCCGTTGTCTTCAATCGCCCATAGCAGCGTGCCGCCGGCCGAAGCCATCGCCCGTAGGTCCGCGAAGTTCGTCGTGACGATAGTGGCAGCGCCCGTGGTCGGATCGATACTGGTCAGTGAGTAGACATTGGAACTGTTTCGACTGGTGCTCCACAGACCACCGAGATCATCCCGAGCCAGTGCGTTTTGGCCGAACGTACCCGTGCCGATCAACGTCGTGGTGGCAGTGAACGAGTCGAGTGAGTAGACCCCGCCGCTCCAGCTGACAGCGATCATGTCCTGCGCGCAGGAGAACGGTGCAGCGAAGATGGCTGCGAGTAGTAGGCGTTGCATGCGGATTACAGCGGAAGGGCGCCGCGAGCATTACGCACTGTTCTGAAGATCTCAGCTGCTTTCCGGCAAGCCGTTCGCGGGGCGCGACCAGCGCAGTGGGCTGGCAGCTTCGCTTGCTACCGCGCTGTGTTGTCGTCGCTTGAACGTGCTGCTGGTATGGACTCTGCGATCTTCGCGAGCAATTGCTGGGAGGTGAAGGGCTTGCTTAGAACAGGCCATGACGAGGCTACTTCCGAGGCATCCAAGGCGCCCATGTAGCCCGACATGAAGATGATGTTGGGAATCGATGTTCGCAGTCGCTGAGCAAGTTCGAAGCCGCCGATGCCTGGCATGATCATGTCGGTCAGTAGTAGCTGGAAGCCGCCAGGGTGCGAGGCTGCCAACCGTTCGGCCTCGAAGCCGTCACCGGCGCTCACGACGTCGTGTCCTGCGGCTTTGAGGATTCGCTCGGCAACTTCTCGAAGCCGCGGTTCGTCCTCTGCCAACAGGATGCTCACTGGAGTTGGCGCGACATGTTGCGTGGGCTCTTGCGTTGCTGGTGTTGCCACCGTTCCGTGGTGGATCGGGACCTGCACGATGAAGATCGTGCCTTCCCCCGCGGTGCTCTCGACGCGAATGGTGCCGTTTGCGCTCTGCACCGCACCTTGGCACATCGCCAAGCCAAGGCCGGTACCTTTGCCTGGAGCCTTCGTGGTGAAGAAGGGATCGAAGATCTTGGTCTGGGTCGATGCGTCCATGCCCATGCCGTCATCAGCCATCGTTAGTTGGGCGAACGCTTGGCTCTTTTCTTGAACAAGCCTCGTCGCTACATGCAGCTTGCCACCGGTGGGCATGGCGTCGCGTGCATTGACGCCGAGGTTGACGATGACATGCTCGAGGCGCACCGGGTCCATCCAGACCGAGCCGACTGCTTCGTCGAAGGTCGCGACCAGTTCGATGTCGCTGCCAAGCAATCGTCGCAGCATGCGCAAGCTGTCACCGACATGCGTGTTGAACGCCGTCACGGCGGGGTTGAACTCACCGCTCTTAGCAAACGAAATCAGTTGGCTCGCCAGCAGTGCGCCCCGGTCGGTGGCGTGCATGATCGCCTCTGAGTCGCTGGCGACGGTGGGGTCGTTCGTCGCCGCGAAGATGAGTTCTGCACTACATCCGATGATCGATAGCAGGTTGTTGAAGTCGTGTGCGATGCCGCCGGCCAAACGTCCCAGCGCCTCAGCACGGTGCGCATTCTCCAAACTCTGAATCAATTGGGCTTCGCGCCCGCGGCTCTGCTCGCGTTCTTGCTCGAGGCGGCGGCCGTGAATCAGGTGGGCGCAAGTACTGAGCAATGGCTCCAAGAACTTGGCGATCTCTTCATCGTAGCCGCCTTCGCGATTGGCCACCCCGACCATGCCCAGCAGGTCGTCCTTCAAGAAGAAGGGCAACCCCAGAAACGCATTCAGTGGTGGGTGACCAGCGGGGATGCCGGCAGAGCGTGGGTCGCTGGATGGTGTGTTCGTGATGACGGGCTTGCCGGAGGTCATCACGTGGCCAAACAGCGAATTCTTGTTCACGAACTCAAGACCAGCGGGCGCATTCTCGGCAAAGAACAAGCGCGTGGCTGCATCCCAAGAGATGTCCGTGATCGCGTAGGTCTTCAGGTATGGGTTGTCATCGTCATCACGTAGCACCTCGCCAATGAAGCCATACTCGCTGGCGGTGATGGAGAGCAGGAGCTCGAGCAGTTGCTCAAAGGCCTCCCGAGGATTGCTCTCGGTGATGAACGTGGCTTGGGCTCGTGTGAGCGCTGCCAGCATCTGTGTTTGCCGAGCAAGCCCGTCAGTAGGTGGCATAGGACCCGTAAATCAGGACAGGACGTGGTGCAGGCTTCGGATGTGGTTCGGGGCGAACCGAGGCTCCAAACGAGGCTCCGTTTCGAACCTCGATCTTGGCGCAAGCCGGCAGTTCTTACCTATAATATTCTATGCCAAATGTGCCATGCAGGCACGTGGCGGCTTCGTCTACTACTTGCCCTTCGACTTGTTCTTCAGGTAGGCCTCGTAGTACTTGCGGAACTTCTCAGGCACCTTGGGGCTCGAACCCCGATTGCGCAGGAAGTTCAGGTAAGGCTGTAGGTCGCCCCATTCCCCTTCCCCGGTACCGGGTTGACCGGGGCCCGTGGGGGAGTTTGGCGGCTTCTTGCCGTCGCGGTTTTGGCCGCCATCCTTGCCTTGCTTGCCGCCCTTCGGTTCGTCGTTGGCTTGTCCTTCGCCGGGCTTCTCGCCGGGCTTCTCGCCGGGCTTCTCGCCTTCCTTGCCAGGCTGCTGACCTTCTTGCGGTTGCTGCACGAAGTCAGGGCTTTGGTTCTCGCGGCGTTGTTGGCCGCTTTGGCCCTGCTGCGGTTGACCATCCTGCGGTTGGCCATCTTGCGACTGGCCTTGTTGGCCCTTTTCGCCGGGCTTCGGTTCGCCGCTGGGCTGGCCTTGGCCACCCTGGTTCTTCATGTCGTTGAGCTTTTCGATCAGCTTCTCGATGCCGTCTTGCACCACGGTGCTGCCCTCAGCGGCCTTCTCCAGCAGTTCCTTTGGCTTGTTGCGCTGCTGGCCTGAGCGGCCGGACTCACGCAGCAGGTCGTCGATCTCCTTGAGTTGGCGATCGATCGCGGCGGCGATCTCCTTGATCTCCTTGCTCGGATCGCCGCCGCCCATTTGGGCCGACAGTTGCGAGACCGGCATCAGGGCAGCGAGGCACCAGAACGTGATTTGCGTAGGTTTGATCATGGTGGTTCCTTAGCGGCCGGTGCCGCCCTCTTCCTTTTCGTCGCCGCTGCCCTGTGCGTTCATAGCCTCTTCGACGCCGGCTTTGATCTGCACGAACAGTTTGGTGATCTCGTTATGGCGGTGGGCGAGCCGCTGGATCATCGAGACTTCGGCCTCGCTGATTGCCTCGTCGCCACGAACTTCGACCAGCATCGTCAGGTTCTGCATGGCCTCCTTGGTGTCGCCACCGAGGCTCTTCAGCATCTCAAGATCCGCGATCAACGAGACCAGCATCTTGCGCTGCTGGTTGAACTTGTTCTTGCTCTTCGGCTTTTCCTGCTGCTCCTGTTCCTGCTTCTCCTTGCGCTCTTCGTCGCGACGCTTCATCTCGCGTTCGAGAGCTTCGAGCAGTTGCACGGAGCGACGCTCAATGTCGTCCTGCAGCAAGGTTGTGAACGAACCGACGTCTGGCGCGCGGCCAGCCAAACGACGTGCGACTTCACGCAGGTCTTCGAGGTTTGCACTGAGCACCGACTGGTAGACGAGGTTGCCTTCTTCGGTCAGGGCCGTGACCAAGAACTCAATCTTGCCGGCAAGCGATTGCTCCTCTTCGCCGAGGCCGTTGACCTTGCTGCGAACGGGTCGTGACAGGCGACCACCCTTGCTCGACGTCTGGAATTGTTTGGTCGCTTCGGTGATCGGCTGCTGCTTCTCCATGAAAGCGGTTAACTCGTCCTTCATGCGGAACAGCAGTTCTTCTTGGCGAAGGTCCTGGTAGCGGTCCTTCTCCTCTTGCAGCTTGTCCGTGGCTTCTTCGAGCTTGTCGCGCGCCTTTTCTTGTTGGCGTTCGGTCTCTTCGGTGTCGCCCTCTTCCATCGCGCGTTGGGCCTTGCGCGATGCGTCAGCCGCCTCTTGAGCGGAGCGCTCGGCGTCCTTGTTCTGGCGCTTCTTGAGATCCTCGGCGAGCTTGATGATGTCCTCGGTGAGCTCTTCTTGGGCCTTGGCTTGCTTGGCCAACTGGTCCTTCTGCTCCGGCGTCATCTCGCGGTTCTCTTGCAGCGCGTCCATCGCCTTCTGCATCTGCTCGGCAGCTTGCTGCTGCTGCTGCGCGGCCCCGGCTTGCTGGCCCTTCTGCAGTTGGCTCTCGGCCTTCTGCATGCTCTTCTGCGCTTGGTCTAGCGCCTTCTCAGCGGCCTGCTGCTGCTGCTGATTGATGTCGCCTTGCTTGCCGGCCTGCTGCATTTGCTGCTTGGCCGCTTGCGCTTGCTGTGCGAGTTGCTGTTGGCGCTGCTGCGCTGCGTCGAGTTCGGCTTCGTTATTCTCGGCAGCGTCCTTCAGAGCGTTCTCGATGGCTTCCTTGGCGGCTTCGAGTGATTGCCGCGACTTGTCGGCAGCAGGCTTCGCGTCGGCTGGCTCGTTTGCTTCGCGGGCGTCTTCGACCTTCTTGGCAACGTCGCGAAGTGCCTTGGCTGCCTGATCCAGCTCGGTTTGCGCGGTTTGCTCCGCGTTCTCTTGGCTGGGGGCGTTGGCAAGTTCCTGTGCCGCAGCGCGTGCGTCGGCCGCCATCTTGGCTGCGTTGCGGGCGGCGTCCGGGTTCTCCTTGCGATGCTTGGAACGGGCTTGGTCGAGTGCTGACAACGCCTTGTTGACGAGTTCGCCAGCCTTCTCGGTATCACCTTCATCGAGCGCCTTCTTGGCGTCGGCGAGCTGCTTGCTAGCATCGGCAACGGCGTCAGCGGATTGCTTGCCCTGCTCGTCACCGGATGGTTTCGGCGCCGACTTCTTCAGGCGATCGGACAAGTCCTTGGCGGCGTTGCTGAGCTTGTCGCTCTTCGAGCCGTTTTGCTGGTTGGCTTCGCCGTCGCGTTGCTCGCCGTTGGTTTCGGCGTGCTTGCCAACTTCCTTGAGGGCCTGCTGGCCCGACTCGCTGTTGACGTCTTGCGCAGCCTTTGACTCGGCGCGCACCTTTTCCCACTCGGGATCGCGGCCCTTGAACTCACCCGGACTGTTCGGCAGGTTCGGTGCCGTCTCGAGCAGTCGGTCCATGCGGTCGCGCGCTTGCTGCAGCGCCTGCGCATCTTGCGCATCCGCCGCGTCCTGCATCTCCTTGCCGGCCTTCCCGAGTTGCTGTTGTTGCTTCTGGTCGCGAACGTCGCGCTGCAGTTGGCGAACCTGCTCGCTCAGGTCACCGAGGTCAAACGCTTGGCTCTTGGCGTCGGGCGTGCGGCCGGATGCCTCGTCCTCAAGTCCAGACTCGAGTCGCTTCTGGGCGTTGAGTAGTTCCTTGATGCGCGACAGCGCGCTCTCCAAGAACGGCCGGCGGGTGCCAGCTTGCTGGGCGTTGCGATCCGCTTCGCGTTGCTCGGCATCGCGCATCTTGGCAAGCGTGTCGGCGAGCTCCTGCTCGGCTGGCGACAGCTCGCTTGCCATCGTCTTCTGCGCCGCTTCGATTAGCTCGCGCTGACGGCGCGCAAGTTCGGCGGCGGTCTGGGCCTGTTCGGCGACGATCTTCATCTCGTCGTCGATGTTTTCGATCGACTTGCGAGCGAGCAGGATGTTGAGCAAGCGTTCGAGGTCGGCGACGACGTCGCGCTGCTTGCGCAAGGCTTCGGTGAACGCCGTCGACTCAAGGTCTTCGCGAATCGTCGCGACATCGCTGAGCACACCGGAACGTTCGAGGTGGGCGAGGCCTTCCTTCAAGTAGTCGACCTGCTCCTGCTTTTGCTCGCGCTGGTAGCGCTTCATCAGCCGCAGCATCAGCTTCTTGAGGCGCTCGGCTTTGTGCATGATCTCGTCTTGATCACGACGCAGTCGCTCGATGGTTTGTTTGCCAGCAGCCTGACCTTGAGCACCTTGACCAGATGGCTGTTGTGCCTGAGCGCCATCGACAGGCATAGCGAACGCGAGCAGCGCTGCTGCCAGGGTCGTCTTGAGCCTCATGAACTTGATGGTTGTGCGGTTGGTTTGCATCACTTGCCCTTCACCTGTTCGGTGCGATTCTGCAGGTCACGTTGACGGTCACGGAGTGCCCGAACTTCCTGCACAAGGTCTTGGTAGTCATTCCATTCCTCAAGGCGCAGCAGCAACTGCTTGAGGACTGTCTCGATGTGCTGCTGGTGGGCCTGAGCCTGCACCAGCAACGGCGTGCGGTCACTTTCCCCACGGGCGACCTGGGCCTTCGCGAGCAGACTCTGCACCTGTGGCACGTCGTCCTGTGCGAGTTGATCGCTCATGTCGATCATCTGTAGGATGGGGTCGAGAGTGGCTTCCATAGCGCCGAGTGTTCCTGCCTCACGTCGCGCCGTGAGGTCGCGGTAGAAGGTCGGGTCGAGTGCCACCGGCTCAGTCATCTTTGCGGAGTGCTCGCGGAACAACTCTACGACCGTGGCCGCGTGTTGGCTGGTCTCGAGCCGGTTCCACAGGTGTAGGTCGAACGCGCGCATCAGGCCGCGGTGTATCCGGGTGACCGATGTGGCGATGCGACCTTGGCCAACTTCGATGCCGGTCAGGATCTGTGCGACCTCGGTGTTACTGACCGCCTCGCTCTCTTGTTGGCGGCTGATCAGATCGTTGAGTCGGCTCCGGCGGTCGGTTTGGATGCTGTCGGCGGACGTCACTTCTTCGCGCAGTCGGCGGAACGACTTGGCGATCAACGCGGCGAGTTCTGGTGGATCGACGATCTGCACGATGCGGCGCGGCAGACTCGCCGTGCCCGCTTCGGGTGCCTTGTTGTCGAGCAGCGTGAGTTGCACGAACAAGCCGTCCGTAGTGGCGTCGTCGCTGAGTAACTCGCTGACCTCGAACAGTTCGGTTGGCAAGAACGTTAGCGGTGGCTTTTGATCGACTGGCAGCAATGCGCGGGTCACGGTCTCTTGGCCGCCGCGTTCGATCGATAGCTGCACGCTGGTCAAACCAAAGTCGTCGCGGGCTTCGATGCGCAGGCAAAGCAGTGCCGTTGGCAATAGCGCGAGCGTGTCGTCTTCGGGCAGGAGCCAGCGAGCGACCGGTGCGTAATCCTGCAATGCTGAGATCGGGTAGGTGCCCGGCTTGGGATTGCGCAAGCCGTTGTCGGCGAGCAGTTCGATTTGGTAGCGGTCTGAGCCGACCATTTGGAACGATGCTTGGAACTCGGTTGCGGCACCACTGTCGTCGGTCACGCTGCTCGGCTTCAGATCGACGCGGCGGCCGTCCTCGAGGAATACCATCGTTGCCTTGCGCACCGGTGCGGTCGAGATGACCGACAGGTAGACACTGCTGCCGACCAGCGCTTCGATCGCGCCGCCAACTTGCTCGAGGCTTTCGATGCCGGTGTAAGCGGGCGGTACCACGGTGGCCTTTAGCGTGGCGACTTGGGCCGGGCGCACGGTGCGCACGATCACGCGACGGTCGCCGTTCTCATCATCACCGCCGCGGGCGTGGAACTCGAGCGAGCCAGACAGGCGGCGGAAGACGTGGCGGAAGCGATCTCCTGGCCGTGGAGTCATCTGCAGGCTGCGTTCGGTGCCGGTTGTGCCGTCTGCTTTCAGCGCGGTCATCTGTAGGAACACTTCCTTCGGCATCACCCCCAATACCTGCACCGAGACGTGCAGGTCGGCACCGGCGGGCACGATGATCTCGGTGACACCGTCGCGGTCCTCGCGTTGCATGTCGGGACCAGCGGGCGGCAGTTCGACAATCAGGGTCGTTTCGCGCGGATAGTCGATCTGAAACCCGATGTGGCGCATCACAAACGTGCGAGCGGTCTCAGGAGCGGTGACCGCACCGATGATCAATCCGGCACACAGAACGCCGGCGAGCATGATGACCCGGCCGAGCGCGCGGTTGTCGAACAGTGCGTCGAGCTTGAGCTCTTGGGTGCGTGCGGCAGTCTCCTGCCACAGCTGATCAATCATCGCCCGTGACTGGTTGCGCAGGCCGTCGGTGTCGACGCTATGAAGCTGCACCGCACTGACCAGTCGTTGGTGCAGTTCGGGGTAGGTGTGTTCAAGCCAGAGCGCGAGATCGATCTCAGTGAACTTCTTGCTCAGCGGGTAGCGAACGAAGTGCGTGATCGCATAGACGCCGACGCCGAAGGATGCCAGCAGGTGCATCAAGCGGATTGCAGTTGGCAGACGAAGCCAGCGATCCAAGACGAAGAACATCACTACCAGTGCGGCGACCCAAAGCACGGCTTTGGCGATACCGAACACTAGGTAGCGGTTGCGCAACCGCCCGAGCTGCTTGGCAAGCAGCGGGCGTAGTTGGGAAGCTACGGGGTCAGTCGGCATCAGCGTTGGAAGATCGGCAGGTACTGCAGGGGGATCTGCATGATGAGAGTCGAGACGGCAGTGCCGAAGGCATCACCAGGGCCAACTTCGCAGATCCAGCGACCGTCGTGTTGCTGGCGGTCGAGCAATATGCGCTTGATCTTGCGGAAGTAGGACTGCCACTTGGGGTCGCCCGTGATGTAGTACGCCTGCACGGCGTAGTAGTGACCGTAGTAGAAGAAGTAGTGCTTGTTCCAATCGCGGCTGAAGCTGTCGACTTGGCGATCCATGTAGTCGAGCGCGTTACGGATGATCGGGCTGTCGTATTCGCCGGCCGCATAGAGCGTCGTGACGCCGGCCGCCGTCAGCGGGAAGGTCGCGCGCGTGTGGTCGCGGTTCTGGTAGCGGAAGCTGCCACCCTGGTCGCCGTAGCCACCTTGGCCGCCGAAGCGGTAGTTACGATCGTTGTCGCGAACGGCACTGCGGTAGACGTAGTTCTGCGCGTTGCGAATCGTGTTGAGGGGCACGTGGATGCCGACGTTACGAGCCGATCGAAGGGCCAGCACCTGGCACACCGTGATCGACATGTCGGACTCGCGCGCGAACGGCCGGTAGCGCCAGCCACCTTCGGCGTTCTGCGAGTCGACGATCAAGTCGACCGAGCGTTGCAGCACGCGCTTGACGTCGTCGCGCTCGACCATGCCGTAGACTTCCGCGAGGAACAGCGTCGCAAAGGCGTGGCTGTACATGCGCGTGCCGTTGAGCTGCATCTGGCCGTCGTCCTGCGATGCCTTGAGCACGAAGTTCAGGCCGCTACTCAGGACCTTGCCATATTTGCCGCGGTCCGGCAGGTGGCCGCCGGCCAGGAAGCTCATCAGGGCCAACGACGTCACGCCAACGTGCGGCAGCGGCCGATTGTCGAGCGCTTCGTAGTTGGTGTTGAGCTTGTAGCCAACCAGTTGGGCCCAGTAGCCCTCGGCGTTTTGATGCTCCGCTAGCCACTCGTGGCCGCGCGACACCGCCTGACGCAACTCATCGTCGATTAGCTGCTCGTTGCTCGAACCTCGGCGCAGGGTTTCCTGTGCCGGGAGCAGGGCTGTCGTGAAGAGTGCCGCGAGCAGCACGGCCGTTAGGCTTGGCATGCGCATCATGTGGTTCTTATCGGTTGCGGGCTCATCGATTCTTGGCTGGCTTGTCACGAAGAAGAACTAGGCCCGGTGTGGTGGAAAGAACAGTGTACGGTCCCATTCCACTCATCCCATGGGGAGCTCCCGCGGACGTGACGGATCGGGTCTTCTGACTGCCCTGAAAGGCGCCCTTACGGGTGCTTATGTCAATTGCGTAGAGGCGGAAGGCGCCGTCCGCTTGGCGGGGGCGAACGCCAAACGTCACGAATCGGTTGCCGGCCGCATCGATGCCAAACTGAGGCGTTCGCTCGATGTCGCCATCATCAGGTCTCAGCGGAATGGCAAAGGTCGGCCCCGGCTCCACTGCGAAACAGATCAGTTGGCGCTGACGGACTTGGCGATCGACCTGCGAGCCAATGGCTAGCATCGCGGGCAACGGATTGTCGAGCCACGAGCGCTCCCAGTTGAGCACGGTGGCGTTGTGGCCTAGGTCTGCCGAACGCAGCTCCTCGCCGGTCTTCAGATCGAGCAAGAACATGCGACTGGTGCCTTGGTCGTTGCCAACTGCGACCACGAAGTGTGGCGCGCGCCGTTGCGCGAGCAGCAACAGGCTGCCTGCGTCGCCGCGCCAGTGCCAAGCAATCTTGCCGGCGTTGTCGAGTGCGATCACCTGCGGCAACGCGTTTTGGTTGCGGCCTTCGACTGGCAAGTAGATGCGGTCGTCGTCGCCGGTGATGCCTTGCGGATACAGACGCGTCGCGAGGCTGTCGGGACGCAATTCTAGCAGGCCCGGAGTCGTCGCGTTCTGGCACGAGATCGTGGCCGTGGTCTTGCCGGTTACCGGGTCGATTCGTTCGACGGCAATGCCGTCGCGCGAGACCGACATCAGCAGCAGTTGGTTGTGGATGGGCTTCGGCTTGAGTTGTCGATCGCCGAGCGAACGCGTGAACAACCGTGTGCCGGTGATTGGTTCGATGCCGATGAGTTCGCTCTTGCCGTCGGGAATCGTCGGCTGCGCCGAGACGTGCAACACGCCGTTGGTGATGCCGAGACTTTCGATCAATCGCGGTTGTTCGAACTCCAGTTCCCACCGCTCTTCACCGGTGCGGTAGTCGATGGCGAAGACGCGTTCCATGTCGGGCACGACCAGAGTTGTGCCACAGATCAAGACGTGCTCGAGGAACTCGACCGGCTTGGAGAACAGTTCGCCGCGTTCGTCGCTGTCAAGATCGAACGCAACGAGCTCGCTGCCAGCGACCACGTAGAGCGGCGTGTTCTCTGGTCGAGCAAAGCCGCGACCGGTGCGGCTATCGAGCATGCGCAGATACTCTTGGGGCGTGCGCGGTGGCACGATCATCACATCGACGCTGGGCAGCTCCGTCGGGGTCGTGACTGGCGGCTGGAAACCTGCGATGGCCTGGTTGGCAGCCTCGGTGAAGGTCGAGCCAGCATCGGCCGGCCAGTCCGACGGAGCGTCCGGCATGGTGCCAATGCGTTCGGCCATCACCGTGGCCAGCGCGTTGTTGCCGCGTCTCAGCGCGGCTACTTGCACACGGCGAAGGATGCTGGGTGCAATGGTCTGGGTGCGGTTGGCACGTGCAAGCACCTCGCAGGCGATGGCGAGATTGCCTTCCGCGACGGCGCGGTCGAGAAGCAATAGCCCGGCGCGGCGAGCGGCGTCACTGTTGGGATACCGTTGCGTCAACGCGTTCAAGGCATCGGTCGACTTGCCGGCGGTCACTAGGGCTTCGTCGGCGCGCTTCGCGATGTTTGCATAGGCAGTCTTGCCATGCTGCTTGATTAGGCCGTTGATCGCCGCTTCGGCCATGGTCGCGACCGAATCCGCACCGATCACTTCATCGCCATATTGCTCTAGCATGCGTTGCCACAGTTCGCTCGAGCGCGCCGGTTCGTTGGCGTAAGCGAGCGCCCGTTGCCACAGCACGAAGGCGCTGACGGTGATGCGCAGCGGCGAGGGCATGCGCCCCGCCGGAGCCTGTTGCTCAAGCAAGTCCAGTTCTCTGAGGAAGCGCTCGCGATCGGAGCGGCAACCGGACAGCACCCGCGTCTGCACCAGCAGCCAAGTTTCGTTGTCGGGGGCTAGGTCGCGCGCGGCGGCGAGGCGCGCCAAGGCGTCGCGGTTGCCAGCGCGAGCGGCAGTGTCGGCTACTTGCAGCGCTTGTTCAAACAGCTCGCGTTGCAGAGCCATGCGCGTTGGGTGGCCCTTCTGCAAACCGGAGTCGATGCAAGCCTGCAAGCCGCGCCGATAGAGTTCTTGCACGGCCGTTCGTTCGGCGACGGTGGATGCCGTGGTCAGCAACGCGTCCTGCAGGGTCGCGAGACGCAGCAGCGCGTTGGGATCGTTAGGCGCATCCTTAGCACTTTCGCGACTGCGCGCGAGCAGTGCCTTTGAGTCAAGCACTAGGTCGAAGCTATTGTTGCGGATCGACGTCAGCACGCCGTCGACCATCATCAAGTTGCCGGGTTGGTAGCCGTCGATTTGGATGCGGGCGTGGTCCTGGTGCGGATTGCCCGCGCGATCGAACGCGAGCACGCCGTCGCGTGTGGGCACCCAGACGTGGTCGGCACTGACGGCCGCGCGTCCCGGCAACCTCGACTGACGGCGGTCACTGATCTGGTCGGGGCGCACCACCTGGCGGATCGCCGCCTTGGTGCCGAATGTTCCTTCGGGTCGTGCCTTCGCAGCTACGACGCCGGCGCCGCTGAAGATGAACTCGTCATCGATGGCGCCGCACAACCACTGCACGCGGTTCTCCATGCCGCCGATAGTTGCGTCATAGGGAAGCCGCCACAGCACCACGCCGCTGTCGACGTCGATGCCGAGTGCAAACTGCGAGTCGAGTGGGGTCAGGCAGACGACACCATTGGCGACGACTGGTGCGTTGTTGGAGAAGAACACCTGTCGGTCGGCTTGGCCATGTAGGCGAGCCTTCGGCATGTAGACGACGTCGTAGGACGTGATCCAACGCAAGCGCCCCGATAAGGCGTCGACCGCGTAGGCGACTCCAATGTTCGTGGCGCCGTAGATGACACCGCCCTGCAGCGCCAGTGGCGATGACGCGTACTCCATGCGCGCGTTGCCGAACATGTTGACGTCTTGTTGGCTCGAGCAGACCAAGCGCTTCCACAGCAGTTCGCCCGTGTGCAGGTCGTAGGCGCCAATCGAGAACGCGATGGCGCCGGTGCGATCTTGGATCGGTGCGTAGACCACATCGCCAGCGATGATGGGTGGGCCGCACGAATCTTGGCCGCGGAACTTGCGTGTCCACGGACCATCGAGTTCGTCGAAGTGTTGCCACAACACATCGCCGGTCTGTCGCGAGAACCCAAACAAGCGGCGCCGCGGGATCTTGCTGATGACTTCGAAGCTCCCTTGGAACGTGACTGTTTTGCTGTTGTCCGGCACTTCGAGCGCCACGACGACGACGTCGTCACTGACGGCCGCGGCCAGCACCATGTCGGGGTTGATCGCGTCCGCTGCATTGATGTTACGGCGCCGGCCACCGAAGCGACGCCTGGTCGGCGTGGGCGCTTCGACTTCGAGTCCGCCGACCCAAGAGCGTGAGCGCCACTTCTCCTCTTTGCGCAGCGGATCGAGTGCGATCAGTTTGCGGCCGGTGTTGATGAACATGCCATCGAGGTCGCCGACGGGGAACATGGCCAGCTGGCCCTTTTCGCTGCCTTCGAAGCCTGGTGCCGTCACTCGTTCGCGCCAGAAGGCCTGCGGGTTGCCCACCGGCTCGGCCATCGGGGTCGCGCCGGACCGGCCGCCGCCAATGGCTGGGAAGCGATCGGTGCTTGGCAGCAAGACCGACAGTGCCTCACCACTGCCCGCTGGCAAGCGCTCGGCTGCCTGGGCGGCTCTCGCGGTGCGCGGTTCAATCAATACATCCGCACAGGCCAGTCGTTGCACGACGCGCTTCTCGTCGGCCGATGCGATCGCAGCGGCGTCGAGTGCCGAGCGATAATGGCGTGCCGCCAGTAGACCATTGCCAGCTTCCAGGGCGCGATCACCGAGCAGGATGCGGGCAGCGAAGCCCTTGCTAGTGGTCGGGAAGCGCTCGGCAGCTGAGTTGAGTTGTCGAGGCGATAGCTGCTTCAGGTCGCTGCGCAGCAGCGTGCCCGCCTCGCGCAGGGCGAGTTGTTCATAGGTGTTCTTGGCGGCGGGCGACATGTTTGCCAGCACCGTCACGACGGCCGTGCGAAGGCCGAGGAAGCGACCAGGTGCGACGGGGACGACCCCGTGCGGGTCGATGCGCAGCAGCTCGTGCAAGCGACGAACAGCGGCGTCGTGCTTGCCGGCGGTCAATTCTTCAATCGCTTGCTCTAGCGAGTGAATGTCATCTTGCGAGCGCACCAGCGAGAACAGGTTGTCGTTCTGGCTGGTCGCGAAGTCGATGGGCTTCGGAACCGTGCGCCGCGGCGTGTGCTGGGCGCTGGCTGTGGTCGTGACCGCCATCATGCCCACGGCCATCATGCAGAATATCTGCAAAGCAGCAGCCATCTGTAAGCCAGTGCCGAGAGGGCCAGCTACGAACAGAACGGGGAAGCGGAGGCGCTGCCGAATACGTTCGTTTGTGGCCATTGGATTGTCTCGGTGCGGGGTGTTTGAGGACTTGATAGCGCTGCCGTCTGGGACCAGGTCGTTAGCTGGATCAAGCTTAGCAGTCGGTTGCATCAGCACGTTATTCGACTGGGTCGTCATCATCGATGCAGATTGCTGGTTTGAAACTCGCTGGGTTGAAACCGGCTGGGTTGAAACTGCCTGGGTTAGAAATTGCTGGTCTGAAGCGCAGGCTAGTCGATGGCTGCGGCTTGGACCCTTGTTTGTCGATCGGCGCGAGCCTGGTGAATCAGTAAAGTCTGCAAGAGTCTTCAATGACTTGTTCGCTAGACCAGTCGGGCGCGCTTACGCAGCAGCCACTCAAGGCCGAGCACGAGCAAGACCAACAGCAACGACCACCAAGTATCCCATACTGGTCTAGTCATGGTGTCTTCGCGGGTCTCGTAGGATTTACGGCCCTTGAAGTCGGTGACCAAACTTGTGGCGTCACCTAGGAAGACATAGCGGCCGCTGTTGTCGACGCCGTGGCTGGCCTCTGAGATGCGACGCAAGGTGTCGGCGTCTTGACTTGAGTCGGCTAGTTCTTGGTCGGGAATGCGCACCAGCACGTCTTCTCTAGCCAGCACCGCGTCGGCGGGGTTTTCGTTGGCGAACACCAAGAAGCTGAATGCGCCAGACTCGGCCATCGTGAAGCTTGATTGGTAGAGGCCGGGCTCTCCAGGCACCGATCGCAAGATGCGCTTTTGGGTCTCGTTGTTGGTGTCGCGCAGGAAGATCGGCTGCTCGTTGCTAACGGCTGGCTGCAGTTCGTTGTCGTGCACACGAAGCTGCACGCGGACGCGATCGCCGGTTTCTGCCAACGACTTGTCGAGCGTTAGTTCGATCAGGTCATTGCGTCGTTCGAGCCGGCCGCGGGCGAGGTGGCGAACGACGTTGCGCCAGAACGCGTCCATGTAGAGCTCGGCGTAGGGGTCGCGCCAGCGCCACGTTTCATCCGTTGCCAAGAAGAACGTCGTGCCCCGCGGGAATGGCGCAACCACCGCGATCGGTCGGTTGCCATAGGCGTTGCGATCGTTGGGGTGGCGCAGCAGCACGGTCGCGCCGGGCTTGGCGCGCTGCACTGGATGGTAGACGTAGAAGCCCGGCAAGCCTTCTTCCCACAGGTCGCGGTTGAACGCGGGGTCGCGCTGCAGCAGCAGGATCTCGTGGGGGCTGAGTGGGTTCTCTAGGCGGACGCGGAAGGGCTTGTCGCGCGCCGGCTTGTTGTTGGCGAGCCACGTTGGGTCTTCGAGCACGACTGGCAGCAGGTCTTGCAGCACTGTGTTGCGGTAGCGCTCGGGCATGGCCGCGTCGCCGAACAAGAAGCCAGCGCCACCACCAAACTCGACGAACTGCACCAGCAGATTCAGCCAGTCACGCCGGCCTTCTTCGGTCGGTGCAATGCGCTCGGGAGGCACGTCGCCGATCAGGATGACGTGGTAGGCGAGCATCTCCTTGCGAGTGCGCGGCAGGTCCTTGAGCGCCTTTAGATCCTTGGAGTGTTCTTGTTCAAATCGCGGGCTGGCGTCGAACAACACCGACTGCATTTCGATGCTTGGGTCGACGCGCTTGAGCGCGTTCTTGACGTAGCGGTATTCCCAGCGCGGCTTGTCATCGATGAACAGCACGCGGATGCGTTCGTCATTGACGCGCAAGAAGCGGATGTCTTCGTTGTCGTCTAGTTGGCTCTCTTCGTTGAGCGGTGCGAGCGTGAATTTAAGCGTCCAATCACCGGCTTCGTCAAACGCGTGTGCTACTCGCACCTTGGTGCTTTCGCCGGGGGGCGGCAGGATGTCATTGGCAGTCGCCAGTGGCACGAACGGGCCTCCATCAAGCGAACCATGCAGCTCAACGCGGGCGCGTTCGCCAGCTAGACCTTCTGCGCGCAGCGTCACATCAAAGCTGACCTGCTCTTCGCGCAGCGCTTCCTTGGGGCCGGGCGGGCCGACTAGCCACGCGTTGCGCGGTGGCTCGGGGTCGCCGACCCCAATCGTGTGCACGGCAATGCCGCGTAGTCCATAGTTGCGGGCGACTTCCACTGGGTCGAGGCCAGCGTTGTTGCGGCCGTCGCTGACCAGGATCACAGCGTCGAGGTTGGCGCCAGTCGCCGACTGTAGGTGCAGGTCGAGGCCGTTGCCGATCGCGGTGCGGTTACCGCGCGCGGTCAGCTCGCTGATGCTGCGAATGGCGGTTGGTTTGCCGTCGACGCGGAACAGGCGCACATCGTGCGTCTCGCTCAGTTGCGGCAGCAGTCCCTTTGGATCTTCGAGCACTTGTTGCACCAGGTTGGCGCGCGTCTTCTCGCCCAGATCTTGGCCAGGCATCCATGCTGCCAGCGATTCGTTTTGCTCGGGCGATGGATAGCGATCCTTGCGCGCCATGCTGGCGCTGTCGTCAATCAGGACATGAACCTGATTGCGTGTCTTGCGGTATTTGGTGGTCTCGAACGCTGGCTGAAATAGCAGCAAGATGCAGATCGCGATCGCCAACCAACGCAGGCTTGACAGCACGATGCGGGTTGGGCGTTCGAGCCGGTTGAGGCCGCTGTAGGCCCACCACGCGAAGGCCACCGTGGCCGGCAGGATGATGAGCGCGACAACCCACAGGGGCGGCATCGCCAGGAAGCGGAAGATCACTTCGTCGTAGGTCGACGAGTCGGTCAGGGCATCGGTGCCGGTGCTTCCGAGACCCGTACCGCCAAGATCTGGCGGTGTTTGTGGCTCACCTGCTGGCGTGGCATCCGTCGATACAGCTGGCTCTTGTGGTAGGTGCCAGCCAACTAGATTCCGCATCGTCGCGAGCATGCTTTGCAAAGGAAGGGTCAGCATCGATCAGCTGCGGCGCGCCGCTACGAAACGTGCCAGCGTGGCTTCGCCAAGCACTAGCAATAGGGTCAACAGGAGGAGTGACGGGCCGAGCTCGCTACGGGCGTTGGAGTCGTTGTCGGCCGCGGCGGCAGGCAATGCCTCAAGCACGCGTTCGATGCCGATTGCGGCCTGCGCTTCGGCGCGGCTTGGATACTGCAGTTCGCCTTCGGCTGGATCGACATTGACCGCGAACGGCAGCGTCAGCGGCTCTTTGCCGGACTCGCGATCGAGCTCCAGGTCGTAAATGTAGAAGCCAGCGAAGATGGTGTTGGCGAAGCTGGGCAGCGAAAAGCGTCCCCCGGCCAAGGCACGCGGCGCTTCGGCGATGGGGGTGCGCGGACGACCATCACGTTCGGGGCGTTGCACCTCGACGTTCTTTGGGCGGGCCGGCAACGAGCACGATAGTTCACTGCCGACGATGGCAGCGAACGGGTCGGTAGCCGGCAGAGCCAACCACTTGACGATGCCGTGCAATAGCGGGAATGCGACCAGTGGATCGTCGAGGCGGTTCCAGCGATCGGCGTCGTATTCGGAACCGATCGGTGACATCAGGAACACCGCTTGGCCTTCACCGAACGGCTTGCTGACGAACAACGGCGTTTGCTCAGCGTCCGTCATGCGCACCGCGGTGACCGCGTCTTCTTGCAGCGAGTCGGCGGCGACACCATGCCAGCGCCACATCGGAATCGCTTGCAGGATCTCGCGGTAGACGTCCTCTTCGAACTCGCGCAGGAGCGGATGCTCCATGTCGACGATGCTCGGTGCACGAATCGTCGAGCTACCCGGCGCGCCGCCAATGGCAGGCAGCAACCGGAACGGCATCGGCCCCTCACCGGCTGCATGCAAGTGCAGGTTGAAGCTTTCGATTTCACACTGCGGACCAAACTGGCAGAACACGCCGGTGCCTGCACGCAACGCGTCGGACAGTGCGACAGCGGCGCGGTTGTTGAGTCGCTCGATGTCGGCGAGCACCACCACGTCGTAGTTCTTGGGCGTGCACTGGCCGCCGAGCAGCGTCACGATGTCGACGACTTCAACTGCGAACATCGGCAGCGTGTTCTCGTCGGGGTCGAGCATCGACTGCCACAGATACGCGTAGCTCTGGAGCGGGTCGCCACCTGCCTTGCCGTCAACCAGCAAGATGCGGATGCGATCGCGAACATCGACGGTCAAGAAGCGTTCGTCGTCTGCCGCCAACGCATCGTTGACCAACATCGCTCGTACCCGATGAGTGCCCGGCGTGCGGAACGTCATTTGGAAGTCGGCTTCGCCTTCCCCTCCGGCAGGCACTTCGATGATTTTGCGCATCGGCTCACCGCCGTCGATGTCGAGCGTGACTTCGCAGTTGGCGGTGCTGGTGCCAAGGTTCTTGACCGTGGCGATCACTTCCGCCGGGCTCTTCTGGACCGCGGCTGGATCGGTCAACTTCAGACTGGTGATCTGCACGTTGTCGATCACGCCGCCGGTGTTCGCTGGCAGCGTGCCGGTCGCGAGCGGCCCACAATCAATCCAATGCAGCTGCAGGCCTTCGCGAGCGGTGAACTCGGCGACCATATCGCGCAGCGTGTCGGTCAACTCCGGTTCGGAAACGTCACCTTCCTTGGGCAACGAGTCACCGAAGATGCGCGCCTGCATGTCCGTGAAGACGTAGACCTGCGTGTTTGGGTCGCTGGACTCATTGAGCGCCGCGAGCACCTGTTGCATCGCGTTGGTCAGGTCGCCAGCGCCGTCCTCTGGCTTCTGCATCTGCATCCAGCCAGCTCGCGCCGCCGCGATGTCGAGGTCGTCGCGAACCAAAAACTTGGTGCGAACGCCCGCGGTGACCAGCGTCACCTTGTCGTTGCGATTGGGGTTCTGCTCGAAGCGATCGAGCAGGCGCGTCACCATCGATCGGCCGTGCTCAAACGGGGTTCGCGAACCATCGACGCGCAATCCCATGCTGTAACTCGCGTCCATGACGAACACGTGGTGCACGGTGCCGCCGCCAGTTAGCAGACCGATGGCGTCCTGCAGCAGGGGGCGTGCAATTGCCAGCGCGAGCAAGATCGGAATCAAGCAACGCAGTAGCAGCAGCAACAGGTTTTCGCGACGGAGTCGATTGCGCTGCTTTTGGTAAGCGCGCATCAAGAACTCCATGGCAGCCCAAGGCCGGCGCTTGTGGCGCTGGCGGTTGAGCAGATGGATCAGTAGTGGCACTGCAAACAGCAGTGCGCCGGCCAGCAAGGCTGGGTTAAGGAACTGCACCGATTGCTACTTCTTGCGCTTGGCGCGCGCGGCTCGCGCGCTCAGGTAAGACGTGAGAACGATGTCGAGTGGATTTTGCGTGTCGACGCGCACGTAGTCGATGCGTTGCGACAAGCAACCCTTGCGGATCTCCTCGGCGAAGCCATTGACTTCGGCAAGGTAGGCATCGCGAAGCGACTTCGGATCGCACAACAGTTCGGGCAGTTGCTCCATGCCTTCGAACATCGTCATGCGTTCGAATGGGAACTCGAGTTCATCGTGATCCATCACGTGGAACACGACGACGTCGTGGCCACGACTCGCGATCTCGCGCAAGCCCTGGATGACATCCTTTGGCTCGTCAAACAGGTCGCTGAAGATCATCACCATGCCGCGCTGTCGCAACTGGCCGGCCAACTCGTGTAGCACGGTGCCGATCTTGGTCTTCTGCTCGCGGGTCTTGGCGCCTTCGAGTCCGGAAAACAGGTGTGCCAGGCTCTGCCGGGTGTTGGACGGCGGGACCTGCTTGCAGACCTTCTCATCGAACATCGTCAGGCCAACCGCATCGGCCTGCTGCTGGATCATGAAGGCCAGCGAAGCACAGGCCGTCGCCGCGTAGTCGAACTTCGACAGCGTGCCGTCGGCGCCGTAGTTCATCGACTCACTTTGGTCAAGAAACAGGTGCGCGCGCAGGTTGGTTTCTTCTTCGTACTGCTTGATGACGTAGCGATCCGACTTGCCGAAGATCTTCCAGTCAAGGTGGCGCAGGTCGTCGCCCGGCACGTATTCGCGGTGTTGCGCGAACTCGACCGAGAAGCCGCGATACGGCGACTTGTGCATGCCGGTGACAAAGCCTTCGACGACCAGTCGCGCGCGCAGCTCGAGGCGTGCGACCTTGTCGAGCACCCGGGGGTCGAGGTAGTTGGTGGGGATCTCAGTCATGCCAGACACTCAGGCGAACGAGATCATCGCTGCTTCGACCCATGGATGCTTGGGCGCTGGTCTGCGCCGCTAGCAAGAGAGCCATGTGAAGGCAGTTCGATCGGTCGTTCAGATGTTCGGAATAGGGTTCCCCGCTGGGCGGACGGCGGGCGCAATGCCTGGTAGAGCAATGCTGTTTCGTCCCGCCCACGGGGCAACACAAGGCTTAGTCGCAAGGAATCACGGCGCTTAGCCGCACTGGATCACTGCGACACAACCTTCGGAAGCTTGCCGTCGTTGAGCACGGCGGAGTCGTTGGCCTGAGTCTCTTCCAACAGGCGGTCGATGACCTTGTCGGTCGTGACGCCATCGGCTTCGGCCGCAAAGCTGGTGATTAAGCGGTGGCGAAGCACCGGCTTGGCAACCGCGCGGATGTCTTCGGCGGCGACGTAGAAGCGGCCTTGCAGCAGCGCGTGCGCCTTGGCGCCTAGCACCAAGTTCTGGCTCGCGCGCGGGCCAGCGCCCCATTGCAGCCACTCCTGAATCCACTCCGGCGCTTCGCCGGTGGTCAGGCGCGTTTGGCGCGTCAGGCGCAGTGCGTAATTGAGCACCGCATCGGCGATCGGCACGCGGCGGACAATAGCCTGCAGCTCGAAGATCTCTTCTTCGCCGAGCACCGGCTTGATGTCGACGTCGCGGTCTTCGGTGGTGCGGCGCAGGATCTCGCGCTCTTCGTCTTCGCTCGGGTAGTCGACCTTCACCATGAACATGAACCGGTCGAGCTGGGCTTCCGGCAGCGGGTAGGTGCCTTCCTGCTCAATCGGGTTCTGGGTCGCGAGCACGAAGAACGGCTTCTTCAGCTTGTGCTGCTGACCGGCGACGGTGACCGTGTACTCCTGCATTGCTTCAAGCAGCGCGGCCTGGGTCTTCGGTGGCGTCCGGTTGATTTCGTCGGCGAGGATGACGTTGGCGAAGATTGGTCCCGGCAGGAACTTGAACTCACGTTCGCCGGAGGACTTGTTCTCTTGGATGACCTCGGTGCCGGTGATGTCGGTCGGCATCAAGTCCGGCGTGAACTGGATCCGTTTGAAGTTCAGCGACAGCACGCGGGACAGCGTGGAGATCAACAGTGTCTTGGCGAGACCCGGCACCCCGATTAGGAGGCAGTGCCCGCGGCAGAACAGCGCCATGAATAGTTCGTCGACGACGTGATCCTGGCCAACGATGACCTTCTGGATCTCCTGCTTCATCGAGGCGTAGGCGGTGCGGAGCTTCTCGACCTGTTCGAGGTCTTTCGTGCTGGGTTCTTGGCTCATAGCTGATTGAGGGGTTGTTCCTTCTGGCGCAGGCTCTCGCCTGGCTATGGGGTTACAGTATGTCGGTGGATGCGTGGTTCCGAAGAGTCGCTTGGGGTCTATTGCCAGGCTGCCTAGTGGCTTGTGTCCCTGCTCGGGTCCCTGTGGCTAGTGTCCCTGTGGCTAATGTCCCTGCTGCCAGGACATCTGCTGCCAGGACATCTGTTGCCAGGACATCTGCGCCCAGGTGCCTTGCGGAACAGAGTCTCTGGTGGCCAGGGTCTCTAGTTGCAAGAGTTTTTCGCTTCAGGGTAGCTGACTGACAGGATTGCTGGAGGACTCTACGGATTCGGAAGGGAGTGTGCGGGTGAGAACGGCGCTAGGACGAGTTCGGGTCGAGGAAACTTCACTTGGGTTGCTGGTCTTCTTCGCCCTTTGATGATCCGCCATACTGCTGCCACAGTTCGAGCGGGGTCAAATTGTGCTCGTCGATGGCTACTAGTAGGGACTGTAGGTCGAAGTTGCCGTCAGGCTCTTCTCCCGAGTTTGTTGCAGATCCCAGCCGAGATGAGCCCTGGCTAGATGATCCCAGCCGAGCCTGCCGCGCGGTTTGCTCAATGGCCGTCTCAAGCTGCTGCTGCAGGATGACCAATTGGGTCTTCAGCTCCGAGAGGCCTTGGCGTTCGCGGAGCGCTGGCACCGTGTTCGAAAAGAACATGGCCAATACGAACACCAGGCTGCCAAAGGCAACCCAGTGCGGGAATGCAGAATCCTTCGAGGAATGCTCGCTCATGACGTCGGCGCCGGGATCGTAACCCTTGATTGCTGGAAGCGATAGCCGAGGGCCGGGATTCCCCGGCGTCATCGGCGTCACGGCTTCGTACCAGCGGACCTCGTTTGGCCCCAATGGAATCCGCTAACGGCAAGGTTGTGTGCCTTGCAGTGGGGGAATCGGGCGGTCTGAAGGTCTCTGGCGGCGGTTCGCGCAGCCCTAGAGCTGCATTACCATGTGCACGTCGGCACGGGCGTAGGGGGATTCGCGGGCCGGCATGGGCACGAAGCCGAGCTTCTCGTAGAGCCGGATCGCCGGAGTCAGCTTCGAATTGGTCTCGAGGCGTAGCGAACTTGCCCCAGCTCGCCGCGCGCGTTCGATGGCCGCCAGACCAAGCAGCTTGCCGATTTGCTTGCCTAGAAAGCGTTCGTCGACCGCCATCTTCGCGAGTTGTAGGACCGAGCCATCACCTTCGCGCAGTAGGGCGCACGTTCCGACGACGAATGGTTGCTGGGAAGCTTGCTGCTCACCATCGGCAGCGGTCCAGGTCGCCACCAGGATGATGCCGCCTGGCTCGAGCACGCCGGTGTTTGGATCGTTGAGTAGGGCGCGGTCTTTGGCTTCGACCTCGAAGTAGCGCCGGATCCAGGCAAGGTTCAAGTCGCGGAATGCTGGGAACTGCGATGGCTCGCAGTCTCGCACCGTGACCTGAGTCAGCGCAAAGCTGTCGTCCGGAACCGCGCCGCCTTCGTTCATCTCTATGGCAGCCTACAGGGTGGCGCTGCTACCGAGCAAGGATGACCAGCAGCGCGTGGCGGATGATCGATTCGCCGCCGCGGTGTGCTCGTGCTTGCGGCATGCCGTGCGGCGCAATTCGATTCTATGACCTACGCGTCGTCGGCCAATCGACGGTATGACGGTGCCAGACCTCTTGCTCGACGGGTAATCGCAGCTTCCCAACTTGATGACCTTAGACCCCACCAACTCGGGCGCGGACTGGACCCAGTCCTTCCGCCAAGCCCACATCTTCAGCAACCTCAACGAGCAGGAGGCGGTGCGGCTGCTGGAGATGGTGGAGCAGCGCGTTTTCGCAGAGGGCGAGACGCTGTTTTGTCAAGGCGACGCGCGGGCTCGCTTGATGTTGATCCGGCGCGGCCGCGTTGGCTTGACCCGCGTCGATGTCACCGGTTCGCCGCGACAAGTCGCGACGATGGTTCGCGGCGATCTGCTCGGCGAAGGCATGTTGATCGGCAAGTCGGTGCACTCCACGACGGCGACCGCCATGGTGCCAACGCAAGTTGTGTTTTTGCATCGCGACAAGCTGCGCGAGTTCATCGGCGAAGATCACCAGCTTGAGAACCGCATGCTGGCAACGCAGTTGGACGAAGTGGTCAGCCGGATCGACCAGTTGATGTTCCGCACCAGTGGTCTCACCCATGCGTTTTCCACCGGCTTGATCCGAACCGAGCACGACTTGCTTGGCGATGGCGAAGTGCAGGCGGAGGCGTACTTCGGCTTGCAGACGTTGCGTGCGATGAGCAACTTCGACATCGGTGGCGTGCGCCTCAACGCGTATCCCAACTTGATCACCGCGCTAGCGATGGTCAAGAAGGCCTGCGCGCTGGCGAACCTCGATTGCGGTGCCTTGACGGGTGAGGTTGCGAACGCGATCGCGGAAGCCGCGGATGAAGTCATCGTCGGCAAGCTGCACGACTACTTCGTCGTCGACATGCTGCAAGGCGGCGCCGGCACCTCGACCAACATGAACGCCAACGAGGTGCTCGCCAACCGCGCCCTCGAGTTGCTCGGCCACGAGAAAGGTGACTACAAGAAGGTGCACCCCAACAACCACGTCAACTGCTCGCAGTCGACCAACGACGTCTATCCGACGGCGTTGAAGCTCGGCATGATCCTGAGCAGCAAGCGCTTGCTTGAGGTGATCGCCGAATTGATCCAGGCTTTCGAAGACAAGTCGACGGAGTTCGCGTCGGTCGTCAAGATGGGGCGCACGCAGTTGCAGGACGCGGTTCCGATGACGCTCGGCCAGGAGTTCGGTGCGTTTGCGACTAGCCTGCGCCAAGAGCTTGCGGGCTTGCATCGCACCCGTAGCGAGTTGTTGACGTTCAACATTGGCGGCACGGCGATCGGCACGCGACTCAATGCGCCGAAGGGCTACCCCGAGCGCGCGATCGAACGGTTGCGCGAGGTGACTGGCCTAAAGGTCGTGTTGGCGACGGACCTGATCGAGGCAACCCAGGACACGCAGGCGTTTGTGATGTTCTCGTCGTCGCTGAAGAGCCTCGCCGTCAAGTTGTCGAAGATCTGTAGCGATCTGCGGCTGTTGTCGTCGGGCCCGCGCGCAGGTCTCGGTGAGATCCAGTTGCCGCCGCGGCAGCCCGGTTCGTCGATCATGCCGGGCAAGGTCAATCCGGTGATTCCCGAGGTCGTGAACCAGGTAGCCTACCGAGTCATCGGCAATGATGTGACTGTGACGCTCGCCGCCGAAGCTGGCCAATTGCAGCTCAACGTCATGGAGCCGGTGATCGCTGCCAGCATCCTCGAGTCGTTGAAGATCCTGACTAACGCCATCGTCACGCTGCGCCACAACTGCGTCGAAGGCATCGTCGCGAACGTCGACCAGTGCCGCGCGTTCGTCGAAAACAGCATCGGCTTGGTGACCGCCCTGGTGCCGGTGCTTGGCTACCAAACCTCAACCGAGGTGGCCGCCGAGGCGCTCAACAGCGGCAAGAGCTTGGCGGACGTGTTGCGTTCTCGCGATCTCTACACGGACGAGATCGCGGCGGCGCTGTCGCCGGAACGCATGGCGAACCCCGACTAGGGAGCGCCGGTTTTTTGGGGTGGCGGCCGATAGGCCCCGAATATTAGGGGCCGCAATTTCTAGAGGCCCTACAGGCCGTAGACAGCCGAGTCGCCGAGCAGCTCTTCGATGCGTAGCAGTTGGTTGTACTTCGCAACCCGGTCACTGCGGCACGGCGCGCCGGTCTTGATCTGGCCGGTGCCACAGGCAACGGCGAGGTCGGCGATGGTTGAGTCTTCGGTCTCACCCGAACGGTGCGACATGACCGACGTGAAGCCGTGCTCGTGCGCCATCGAGATCGCGTCGAGCGTTTCGGTCAGCGTGCCGATTTGGTTGACCTTGATCAGGATCGAATTGGCCGAGCCTTCTTCGATGCCGCGCGCCAGGCGATCGGTGTTGGTGACGAACAAGTCGTCGCCGACCAGCTGCACGTCTTGGCCGATCTCGGCGGTGAGTTTGTTCCAACCGTCCCAATCGTCTTCGGCCATGCCGTCTTCGATCGAGTAGATCGGGAATTGTCTCTTCCAATCCTTGTAGAGCGCGACCATGCCGTCGGAGTCGAAGGTCTTGCCTTCGCCAGCGAACGTGTAGGTGCCGTCCTTGTAGATTTCGGTGGCCGCGGCATCGAGTGCCAGCTGCACATCGTCACCCGGCTTGTAGCCAGCCTTCTCAATCGCCTTCATGATGATTTCGAATGCGGCGACGTTGCTCTCGAGGTTCGGTGCAAAACCACCCTCGTCACCAACGGCGGTGCTCATCTTCTTGGCCTTCAACTCGCCCTTGAGCGCGTGGAAGATTTCGACGCCCATGCGCAGGCCTTCGGAGAATGACTCCGCGCCGATTGGCATGATCATGAACTCTTGGAAGTCCACGTTGTTATCGGCGTGCATGCCACCGTTGAGGATGTTCATCATCGGCACCGGCAAACGACGCGCTTGTACACCACCAATGTAGCGGAACAGCGGCAGTCCATACTCTTGGGCCGATGCCTTGGCGATCGCGAGCGATGCGCCGAGGATCGCGTTGGCGCCGAGCTCCGCCTTGTTGGGCGTGCCGTCGATTTCGCACAGGATCGCATCGCACATGTACTGTTCGTCGGCGGGTTGGCCGGTCAGCGCTTCGGCGATCTTGGTGTTGACGTTGTTGACCGCCTTCAGGACACCCTTGCCAAGGTAGCGCTGGTCGTCGCCATCGCGCATTTCGACGGCTTCGTGCGCGCCGGTGCTTGCGCCCGAAGGCACGATTGCGCGGCCGGTGGCGCCCGACTCAAGCTGGACTTCTACTTCGACAGTGGGGTTGCCGCGCGAGTCGAGGACTTCGCGGCCTTGTACGTGGACGATAGTGGTCATATGTTGGATGGGATAACGGTCCGGCCCTAAGCGTAGCAAGCGTTGTTCGAGGGATGTGGCTCGCAGCGGTGGTGGGGACGGCCTCTGATTAGACCCAGCTATTGGTCAGGAGCTCGCCCATGCCGCCGGCGCCGGGCACGATGTATTGCAGGTCGTTTAAGCCACGTTCTTCCTCGGGAAACTGGCCGGGAACGGCTGTTAGCGCCCGTTTGCTGGATAAACCGCGATCGAGCCGGCCGGCGTAGAGGCGCACGCCGGGGTGGGTCTTGGTGACCTTTTGCACCGCTTCTGGCGTGACCATTAAGTGCGCCGCCGCGATTGCGTGTGGCGTGCCACCGAGCTCTCGGTAGACCTCGACTGCGCGGCAGACGGTGGCGCCGGTCGCGCCCATGGGGTCTGGCAGCAAGATCACGGCATTGTCGACTGGGCCACCGATCTTGGTGCCATCGAGGCGCACCCCGCAGACCTTGCCGTCGGGGCCAACTTCGCGCGACATATTGAGCACGTCGAGGCGCACGTTCTCCGGTGGCAGTACTTCGATCGCGGCTTCATAGCACGCTTGCGCGGGCAGCATGCCGGCGCGAATCACCGAGCAGATGACCAGTTTGGTGTCGCGACTGAGCATCGGCCCTTCGACAAATGCACGCGGTTCCTGGGCGGTCATGCGCGTCGCCTGGCGCTGCTGCGTGCGCGGGAACTCGCTGGCCAGGATCTCGTGTATCAACCTTTGGTAGGCGGTTCGCACGAGATGTGGGATCTCGGCGGTGCCAATGGCGGGGCTGCCGATACGCATGAGCAACGTGGACAAGAACGCGTCGTCAAGCAGGCGAACGTCCGAGCCGTAGTGGTGTGTCAACAAGTCGACCATGCCATCGAGGATACTGCGCTTAGTGCTGAGCCGTGGCCCCCGTCTTGATGACTTGGGATGTTTGCACGTTGCCTGGGTTTGCCCCATAGGAAGTGCTGTGGCCTACCCGTTAGGCTACTGGCCCATGCTCGCCACCATCTTCGCGCTCCTCGCCATTCCTCTAGCTGCTCCGCAGGCGGGCCCTCAGGGAAGCCACGCGGCTGCTCCCGTCGGCTTGACGGTTGTCATGGTCGATGTTGGCCAAGGTGATGGCATCGTGGTGCGCGCCCCGGACGGGCAAGTGCACGCGTTCGATGCTGGGCCAGAAGGTCAGGGCCTCGCTTCGATGGTGCCGATGATCAACTCGTTGCAGCCGACGAGCTATGGCTACACCGTGTTGTCGCACTTCCACACCGATCACCAAGGTGGCTTGGATGATCTTCTCAACACGTTTGCGTTCCAGGTTGCGTTGGATCGCGGCGATGTCAACCGCTCGTCCAACAGCAGCATCAACAGCTACCTTTCTGCGGCTGGCGGCCGGCGGCAGCTGGTCTCGGTCGGCGCAACCTACCAGCTCGGTGGCGGCGCGACCATGACGTGCATCTGTGCGAACGGCTCGGTGATGGGCGGTGCGTTTGTCAATCCGGCGCAGGCGCAGGAAGAGAACGCGCGTTCGTTGGTGATGCGACTCGACTACGGCGATTTCTCGATGTGGATCGGCGGCGACCTGACTGGCGGTGGCAACAGCACGGCCAACGTCGAAGGCCCTGCCTCGATCGCCTGTGGTGATGTCGATGTTTACAAGCTCAATCACCACGGTTCGAACACGTCGACGAGCCTCAATCTGATCGCGAATCTCGATCCCGAGCTAGCTGTCGTCAGTTGTGGTTCGGGCAACGGCTTTGGCCATCCGACCACGACGATTACCAACCGGATCAACCAGGCTGTCGCCTCGCGCGCGCTGTTGTCAACGACGACCGGCAGCCGCAATACAATCGGCTTTGGGGTCGCCGGCGACCTGCGCATTGATACCGATGGCTATCGCTATCGCGCCACCGCCGAGAACGGCGACTTCCTCGACTTCTATTGCGATGAAGTGATGCCGGAGCCGATCGCTGCTGGCGACATCCGGATTAGCGAAGTGCACCGCAATCCGAGTGTCGTGTCTGACACCAATGGCGAATACGTCGAGGTCATCAACGTGGGGGCCAAGCCGATTGCGTTGGCTGGCCTCAGCCTCAGCGACAGCAGCGGCAGCGTCACCATCGCCAGCAACTACATGCTGGTGCCCGGACGCCCGATGTTGTTCCAGCTCGACGGCGCATCAAGTCGCAATGGCGGCCAGCCTCTTGGCGCGGCGCTGCCCTACGGCTCGGTGCAGTTCGCTGATACGACGGACTCAGTGGTCCTGCAGCAAGGCGGCACGACGATCGATGCGCTGAGCTACAGCAGCGGCTTTCCCGGCAGCAGTGGGGTGGCGGCGGAGCGAATCGACTTGTTAGCGCCACACAACTCGGGCGGCTGGAACTACGTTGGCGCCACGCCGACGTTCGGCAACGGGGACCATGGAACGCCTGGTGCGAGCAACTTTGCCGATGCGACGACGTATCCCGTGCAGGTTGGCGTCACGGTGCGATCCGACCGATTCACCCTGCACGGTACCGCGCTCGGCCACGGCGGCAGCTACTTCAGCGTGATCGGCTTGTCGTATGGCGCCAACATTGGCTTCCCGTTTGGCGGCGCACAGATCCCGATCAACGCCGACCCACTGTTCTCTGCGACCCTTGGCGTCGGCGGTTTGCTCGCCTTGATGCCGCCCGGTGGCTACCGATCCGTCGACGTGATGATCCCGCAGCCCAACCCAATTCCGGGCATCCCGATCTACGCAGCGCACATCATGCTCGACATCAATCTGATGGTTCCTGGCGTCTCGCCGGCCGTCAGCTTTGTCCTGCCCTAGTCAGGAACTTGAGGAACTTCCTGTTCCTCCGTGCTGCGTCCCTCCTAGCCCGGTAGCTTCCAGCGCCGTGAGCCAGCCATCTCCACCGTTTCGCGTCATGTTCTCCCACGAGGACATCCTCCGCCGCAGCCGCGAACTCGTTCGTGAGTTGCAAGCCTGCCTCGGCGACGAACCGCCCTGTCTGGTGCAGGTGATCCAGGGTGCGCGCCCGTTCGCCCGCCTGATCCAAGACGGCTTGGCCGGTAGCTTGCCGGTGCACGAAGTGCGCGCCAAGTCCTACTCCGGCACGCAGAGCACTGGTGAGGTCGCAATCACGATGCTCAATGGCCTCGACGCAGCCGTCGTCAACGGGCGCGACGTAGTCCTGCTCGAGGACATCGTCGACACCGGCCGCACCATCGCTGCGCTACGAGCACACTTCAGCAA
Source organism: Planctomycetota bacterium (assembly GCA_051278165.1). Lineage (GTDB taxonomy): Bacteria > Planctomycetota > UBA1135 > UBA1135 > UBA2386. The sequence goes on from JBNMNW010000012.1 coordinate 40,294, forward strand.
GCTCGGTGCCCGCAGCATCCGCGTCGCCTCACTGCTCAGCAAGCCATCGCGCCGCGTCGTCGAAGTAGCAGTTGAACACATCGGCTTCGAGATCCCCGACGAGTTCGTCATCGGCTTCGGCATGGACCTCGACGAGTGCTACCGCGAACTCCTAGACGTAGTCGTCTACGACGCCACAGTCGAGCAAGCCCACACCCAAGTAAACGCGTAACCACTTGTTGGTACGGTGCCTGGACAAGAAACAACAACTTCGTCGGCTACCGGTGACACAGAAGCGCGCAGTTTCTTCAGTGCGAACGGCTGCTGAGCAACTGGTATTTACCCGTTCCGATTCCCGTCACCGCTGACGGGCGAGTTTGTTGTTTGTTGTCCAGGCACCGTACGAACAATCTCTTTGGCTAGTGCTAGTACGCTGTGGGGTGCGGAGCCTTCGGCTTTGTTGTTGACGATCACCGTCATTGGCACGTTTAGCTCTAGTGCCTGGCTTGCGAGCGCCGCGATCTCGCGTCGGCTGTTTGGGTCTTCGTCGACGAGCTTGTTGAAGGGTTGGTAGTGCTCCTTGGCTTCTTCGTAGCTGAGGCCGGAGTGCAGCATCCAGCGAACGGCAATGGGGCCTGCGGTTGCTTGGCTGACCGGTGCCAGTTCGAGCTGTCTGGCGATGCTCGGCATGCGCGGGTGCACGGCGTAGCAGTGCCGGGCACCAGCGGCTGTGATCGCGTCGACGTAGCGCTCGGTCATTAGCGATGTGTCGCGAAGTTCGACGGCGTAGTGCACGCCGTTCGGCAGCTTGTCGAAGAACGCGTGCAGTGAATCTGCGAACGCATTCGGGTTCTTGGTGATGCGCGCGCCCTGCGGCGGGAACTGAAACAGCAACGGCCCGAGCTTGTCGCCGAGGCCTTCGAACGCCGGTGTCAGAACGGCATCAATCGCACTGTCGACGTTCAGGTAGCGCGGGTTCATGCCGCTCTTGCCGCGCACGGTCGGCGACGTCACCTCGCTCCATGCTTTGACCAGGAAGCGGAACGATGCCGGCACCTGGAGCGCGTAGTCGACGAAGTCCTGCTTAGCGATCGGCGCGTAGAACGTGCGGTCGACGCCAACCGAGCTGAGCAACGGGTGCTTCGAATAGGCGTCGAGCCCTTGCCGCGACAATAGCTTCTGCGGCGCGTCGTCGGCGTAGACTAGGCCGCGCCAGCCAGGGAACATCCACGAGGACGTGCCCATGCGCAGTTGCTTAGGCAGCGCGGCGCTAAGCTCCGCGACACCGCCTGCAATGGCGCACGGTTCGACCGTGGCCATAGGGGCTTTCGGCTTGGCAAGCTGCTCGTCGTCGAGCGGGCCAAACAGGCCTCCTTGAGAAGGCCTCGGTTGCTCGGACTTGTTGGCCACAGTGTCTCGGGGGCGAAGTGCTTTATGCGTTGAGCTGGCGACAGCCCCCGGCGGAACTAGCGCGCGTCGGCCGCGCCGACACCGAGTTCCTTCAGCAGGTTCGGCGCCGGTTGCACTGCTTCCAAGACCCACAGCACGTAGCGGAAGTCGCAGACGACATTGCGCGAACGCTCTGGGTTCCAGCCGAAGTCACCGGCGACGTTTTCAAACACGCGGTCGAAGTTCAGGCCGATCAGTTCGCCGCGGCCGTTGACGACTGGCGAGCCGGAGTTGCCGCCGGTGGTGTCGCCGTCGGTCAGAAAGCACACCGGCACATCGCCGAGCGCCGGCACAAACCAGCGGCTCTGCTGGCGCGTCTTGGCGGCTTCGAGCAAGGCCTTTGGGTTGGCGAACGGCGCCTTGCCGTTCTCCTTTTGCAGGAGGCCCGCGACGGTTGTCTGCGGCTTGTAGTGCACGCCGTCGCGCGGCTCGTAGCTCTTCACGGACGCGATTGAAACGCGCAGCGTGCTGTTGGCGTCCGGGTAGAACGACTTGCCACGGAAGGTCTCTTGCGCGGCAATCCAACGACGGCCGATGTCCAGCTTGCGACCATCGCGGGTGCGACGACGGTTGAGCCACTCCTGGTATTCTTTGTTGATGCCACGCGCGAGCACGATCAGCGGGTCGTCGCTGCTGTCGACGGCAAGCTTGCCACCGGCGAACAGTTCTTGGCGCTTCTCGCCGTCGAGCATCTGCGTTGTTGCCATGATCGTATCGATCACCGCTTGGCCGCCGTCGGCGGTCAGGTTCTCGGTGCCGGCGAGACGTTGTTGGGCAGAGATGTTGGCCCACTCGGTCATCAAGTGGTTCATCATCGGGCGCTGGATGAGATCGAAATCGGCGGCTGGGCCGTCGCTACCGATCATCTTCAAGCCGCCGGCACTGATGTCGCCACCGTCTGCGACCGCGTTGCAGCCTTGCATCAGGATGTTGAACAGCGGGGTGTGGTCGCGCAGCATGGCGACGAACCACATGTTGGTGTCCTTCTCGATCTCGTTGCCTTCCGTCTCTGCGTCGGCAAGCATTTGCTCGAGCAGGTCCTCATTCTCGTCGCTGTGTGCGCCAAGTTGCGCCTCTTCACGCATCTTGCGAGCGACTACGGCGTTGTTCTTGAGGCCGAAGATCATGCCCGCCGCGTTCTTCTGCACGTTGGCGAGCGACTTGATGTCACTGACCAGTGCGAGCGAACGCTCTTCGCTTTCTTGCGACGCGTTGCTGAGCACTTCGATCGCCTTGGTCAGCACCCGCAGACGAGCTGGGAACACATAGCCTTCTTGGCTCGCGACGCCGCGGCTGGTCTTGTAGCGCTGGGTACTACCTGGGTAGCCCATGATGACCGCGATGTCGTTTTCCTTAATCGGCTGCGTCGCCGTCTTCAGGAAGTGCTCCGGTTGGAACGGCACGTTGTCGTCGCTGTGATCCTGGACGCTGCCATCTTTGCCGACATAGGCGCGGAAGAACGTGAAGTCGCCGGTATGACGCGGCCATTCCCAGTTGTCGACATCGCCACCGAACTCACCGATCGCGCGCGGCGGCGCGTAGACCAGGCGCACGTCGCGGATCTGGGTGCGGTAGTAGAGGTGGTATTCCTTGCCTTCGAGGAACGACGCGATCGAGCACTTGGTGTCCGCTTCGGATCGTTCGGCATCGGCTACGAGTTCGGCAATGGTGCTCTGCGTGATGCGCCAGCGGTCGAGATCGGTCTTCGCGTCGGCTTGCGCTGCGTGCACCTTGTCGGTGACGTTTTCAATGCGCTTGAGCACGGTCGCGACCATGCCCGGCGCCGGCAGTTCATCGCCGAGCGTCGTGGCGGTGAAGCCATCGCGCAGGTGGTTGGATTCCGGCGTGCTCAGGGCGCTGACGGCGCCAAAGCCACAGTGATGGTTGGTGACTAGCAGTCCGTAATTCGAGACGAACGACGCCGTGCAGCCGTTGATTTGCACCGTTGCCGACAAGACGCCGCCCTTTTCGGGATGCCAAAACTCGTCCTTGGTCATCTCCATGCCGCGCGCTTGCAGCGCTTTCCAGTCCATCTCTCGGACTTGGGTGGGGAGCCATTGGCCTTCGTCAGGCAACAGGCAGACAGCGGCGAGAACAGTCAGCAGGGATCGCAACATGGCCGCTTGTATACGCAATGCGTCGACACGGTGCGAACAGGTTGCACGTTGCGACTTGCTGTATTCTCCTCTAGTCGGCATTTTTGCGGCATGAAGCTCGGCTCCGAACTGTTGTTGATGGCCTGTGCCTGCGTCCTGGTGCAGCCTGCGTTTGCGCAGAACTCCAACAAGAAGATCCGCAAGGCGCCGAGCGAGATGGCTGCCAAGGCGGGCACGGCGGTGCCGTGGCGCACGGATGTTGCGACTGCGTTGGCCGAGTCGAAGAAGACTGGCAAGCCGGTGTTCTGGTATGTGCCGTCGGTGTCTCGGTCACCGATGGACCGCAAGCCGGAAATCGACCGCTACATGATGGGCGGGCCGTTCTCGTGGCCGTCGACGATTGAATTGCTGACGGAGCACTTCGTGCCGGTCAAGCAGATCGGCGGCAAGGACGAGTTGTCGAAGCAGTTGCAGCTTGCCCGCAACAAGTTCATCGAGCCGGGCTACGTCGTTCTCGATGGCGACGGCAAGGCGCTGCTGAAGGTCGACCAGTTGACGACGTTCCAGCCGGAATGGTTTGAGGCGCCGTTGCGTCGGATAGTGAAGCAGCCGACCGAGAGGTGGCTTTGCGATGCCGCTTTCGCCGACGCCTGGTCGAAGTATCGTTTGGGGGACTACCTCTCGGCTC
>JBNMNW010000013.1:0-43605 GCA_051278165.1 Planctomycetota bacterium
CCCGATGCTGATGTTGGTTGTTTCTGTGCTCTCGTCGTTGGCCGTTGCGCAAGATGCGCCGCAGGCTGCGCCTCGTGTAACCTCTCCTGCCGCAGTCCCGGGGGCGGATGGCTCGGTCGATGAACAGGCGGTCGTCAACGACCTCAAGCCGGCTGTGGTGACCATGGCTAGGTCTGTCTGGCAGACCGCGCCGCGCGACGCCATGTTGCTGCGCATCGCTCGGGCGGGTAGCTGAGCCGATGCGGATCATCGCACTACTGAGTCTGCTGCTGCTGTTCGGTGCCTGTCGCATCGGTGTTGGCGAGCCGCTGCCGATCTCAGGTGAGTCGCCGGAGGTCATTGCCGTCTGGCCGATCGCGATAGGCGCTGAGCCATCGGACTCTGACTTGTGGTTTACAGGTTTGTCGAGCGCGTTGACGCGTCGCGGCTACCGCGTCCTGCCACCCGGCATCACTGCTGAGCTGCTGCGCACGTCGGACATCGCAGCGAGCGCGGACAACATCGAAGGAGTCGGTCGAGCCTTGCGCGCCGATGCCGTGCTACGCCTCGAGGTGCGCCGCTTCGACGCAGAAGGGCTTTCGGGATTGCAGCACGCCGAGTGGGATCTCAAGTGGCGACTATTGTCGACGCGCGGCCGCGGCGAGCAGTGGGCCTTCTCCCATCACGGTCACTACCACCAAGTCGACAGCGTGACGTTCGACCCAGGTCGCAGCTTGGACGAACACTATCAACCCCGCGACATCGTCCCCGTCGGCGGTAGCGGCTCACCAAGCTTCCGCAGCGCCCAAGACCTAATGGCCAACCTCAACAACCTAGCCATCTCCCGCCTACCCAAGCGCTAACCCACCCCTCCAGATCTGCGTACTGTACCCGGTACAAACCACAGGTTGTCGCAGGCGGATCGAGGAATACGTCAGCTATCCGGCCGGTGCTCGCCCCCCTGTATGCCACTAGTGCAGGAGGGTATATGGCGAGAACAGCAAGGCGTGATGAGCCAGGGGACTGGTTCCATTTGATGAACCGTGCCGTGGCGAGGAGGACTCTGTTCGAGTCCCGGGCTGACGTTGAGCTGTTCCTGCAGTTCGTTGGCCAAGCTGTCGAGCGCGGCTGGCTAGAAGTGCATTCCTACTCGGTCATGGCGACGCACTTTCACATCATGGTGCGAAGTCCGATGCGAGCGCTCTCCGATGCGTTGCACCATGTTCAGTTGAGCTACGTGCGCTACTTCAACCGTTCGCGCCGGCGAGATGGGCCACTCGTTCGCGGGCGGTTCCTATCCATGCTCGTCGAGTCGTTCGAGTATCGAAAGAACCTCGTTGGCTACATTGATGCGAATGCGGTTCACGCGGGTGTCGTCGCTGATGCAGCCGATTATGAGTTCTCAAGCAGTCACGCCTACGCTGTCGACGGTGGGCCGGCGTGGTTGTCGCGCGACTGGGTCGAGGGCGTTGTCGCCGACGCGTTTGGATCCGGGGGATTCTCTGGCGGCAGGTATCGAGAACGGTTTCACGCCCGGTTCGACGACCGTGCCTTTGCGTTTGTTGATAGGCGCTCTCGCCGCGGCCAAGCGGATTCGGACCCCACGGATTCCTTGCTCGCTGGAGCCGCTCCGGAGGTGTTGCGATGGATGCGCGCGAAGGCGAGGTTGGCCGATGGCACGCGGCCCGGGCTACCGGTTCTTCCGATCATTGTGATCACGGAAATACTGGCGGCTTCGGCTCACGAACCATGCGTCCAGGATGCCAAGCAGTCGGCGCGCGTGGCAAGCCTGCTACTCCGCGAGCTGGCCGGCCTGACGTTCTCAGAGATTGCGCAAGTCCACGGGGTTAGCGGTGAGACTGCGCGCGTCCGTGTTGCAGCGGCGCGGCGGACGATCTTGCAGGACCCTGCGGTTGCGGAATCCGTTGCGAGGATTGGGCACGCCGCTCTGGTCGCCTTCTATCGCCCGCGTTTGGGGTCACCTGCGGCTGCGGTCCGCGGGCCGGTTGTGGTTTGAACCGGGTACAGTACGCAGATTTCAGGGTGGGGTGTTGTTAGCGGGCCATCCAGGTGGCTTGCTGTTCGGCGCCGGTGCTTTGGTAGTCGGGGGTTAGGCGCTCTTTTAGGAACAGGCGGTAGAGGGCTTGTACGATTTCGTGCAGGGCTAGCCAGTTGGCGGCGCGGTCGGCGGTGCGGTCCATTTCGGATTCACACTCTTCGGCATCGTCGGGCAGTTTGACGCCTGCGAGGGTTAGCGACGGTGCGTCGATGGTGGCGGTCCACTGGCGTTCGCCTTCGGCGACGATCAGGCGGGCTTTGCGGAGGCGATGGCCTTGGCGAAGGGCCGTTCGGGCTTCTTCGGTGCGCGTTGGCAGGCCGCGACGCAGCGTTTGCTCGGTCTCGTCTTCGGTGAGCGCGGCGAACGTTAGGAAGTCATCGATGGCGATGCCGACGATGCGGCCACCCGATAGCGTGAACTCGCCGCCTTCGGTTTCCCACTTGAACCACATCCACGTGAGGAACTCTTCGCCGAGAAAACCGTGGGTTTCGACGCCTTGGTTAGCCTGACTCATTGTTGCTCCTCCATCGTTGCTTCTGCCGGTGCTTCAGGCGCGTCATCGGTCGACGTTACTTCGGCAGGAATGTCCTCTGCGAACGTTTCCGCCGCGATCCGTTCCTCTGTGGCCGTGTCATCCACGGGTGACACAGCGTCCGCCGGCTCGTCGATTTCGAACGGTGGCGGCTCATCCTGTGAGGGGTTACTTGATGGGACGTCGCTCACGGGTGCCTTGGCCTTCGGCTTTTGAACAACCTTGATCGCCGGGCGCGGCATGTCCGAGATCGGCGCACGCTGCTTGTCTTGGTCGTTGTCGAGCGCCGAGTTGGGCCAGCGAATCGGGTTGACTCGTTCGAGCGTGTGCTTGAGCTCGTCGCTGATGTCGGAGCGCATGCCGCTCTGGAGCGGGTCGGCTGGCTCTAGTTGGATCGAGAACGATTCGAAGAACAGCTTCGTGAACGCTTCCTTCGCGGACTTGCTGGTCGCAAACAGCAGCACGGTCTTGCGATCGTCAAACAGCAAGGCATCGACGAGCGTGATGGTCGGCAGTACGCGCGGCAGCAGTTGATCCATCAGATCATCCTTCAGCTCGCGACGTTCTTTGGCGGACATCTTCTTGCCGCGCGCCTTCTCGGCGGCGTCGCGGTGGATCTGCAGCCACTTCATCGGCATCGACTTCTTGTCGATGCGGAAGCGCAGCCAGGTGCCGATGCCGCCGTCCAAGTCCTCTGGCGAGAAGTTGTCGCCGGTTGGATCGGCGGGAGTGATCCAGCCGATCGAGACCTCTTCACTCGCCGCATTCTCAATCGTGCGGAACCGCTGCAGTGAGAGGTGTTCTGCGAACTCGTCGTCACGTGGATCGACGAGCTTGCCTTGCCAGAAATACGGCACCACACCGCCGCTCTTACGAATCGCTGCCATTGGCAGCTAGCGAACCGGTGCGGCCGGATCGGCGCCACTCTGAACTGCCGTGCAGGCACCGTTAAGTTGCGCTTTTGACGGTCCTTATGTTGGCAACTTGGGGAATACCTTTCAAGGTTTCAACATTGCCCAGGGGCTACCCGGGTGGGCACGCCGAGCGGGCCCGGTATGGGCCCAGCGATCGGCGAGGGTGCGGCGGCCCTTCGAGCAGGACCTGAAGGAGAAGGCCCCGAAGGAGAAGGACCTGAAGGCAGCCTTACTTCTTCTGCAGCGGCACGTCTTTCTTCACGGGGGCCTTCATGAGCGGCACGGCCTTCTTCACGGGAGCCTTCATGAGCGGCGCCACCTTGTCTGATCCCTTCTCAGTCTTCGCCTTCTTGAGTTGGTCAGCCGGCGCCTGGTTGTCGGCCGTTTGCTGCTGCATCAGCTTCAAGCGGGCACGCATCTGGGTCAATTGAGCGTTGAGGGCCTCGGACTTCTCGGAGTTGGTGTCGCCAATCTCGCTGAGCTGCTCCTCAGCCATGACGATCTGCTGCTGCATCCGCTGCAGCGGCGTCTGGCGCGGCGCGGCTGGCTTGAACAGCGCAGGCAGCATGTCCAGTACTTGTTGGTCGCGCACCCGCACGTTGATCTGGCCCGAGTTCACCTTGAACTGAGCCTTCTGCATCATCTTTTGCTCGGCCGAGTAGGCGAACTGCACGACGTGTGCCTTGACCTTGTCGAGGCCCGCTTGCGCGCCCTTCTCGAGGCTGTCGACCTTGATGACGGCGTAGCCGCTGGTCGTGCGGAACGGACGCGACGTCTTGCCGACGGGCGTCGAGAACGCGACGTATTCGAAGTAGGGGCCGAGGATCGAGTTGCGGGAGACATCAACCGCACCATCTTCGTTCGCGCCAGCAACCGTGCCGAACTCGGCTGCTGCTGCGGCAAACGACTTTGCGCCGGTTTCCAGCAGGTTGAGGTTCTCGGACAGCTGGACCTCGCCCTCGTTCTCGATGAACTCACTCGCGACGGCCTCAATGCGGATCAGGTCAAACAGCACGCGTTGGGCGTGCAGGTTTTCGGTGCCCTGGTTGCCCGACTCACCCAGGTAGTTCATGACGCTGTCGAAGCTGGCCTGCGAGATGGCACGGTCCTGGACCATGACCATCATTGTGTTGCCACCATAGTTCATCTGGTCGACGGTGCCGATTTGCGCGAACTTGCGTTGCACCTGCTTCGGCGGGATCGGGATGGCGCTTGCTGGCTTGCCGGCATCGATCGCCTTGAACACTGGCTTGCTGCGGGTCAGCTTGCTCGACAGCAGGCCCTTTGCTTGCTGGACGCGCTCGGTGGCGAACTTGATCTCTCGCTGTAGCCGCGCCTTCTCCTTGACGAGTATGTCGAGCCGTTCGGCCGTCGTGGGCTCTTGGGTCGGAACGACAGGCGTCGTGGGCTTGACCGGCTTCGTTGGGGTCAATTGGGCTGGGAGAGCGGCGGCGAGCGCGAGTGGCGCCAACATGGCAAGGCGAAGGAACATTGGCTTATTCGGTATGCGACAGAAAAGTGGGCTACAGATCAAAGAGGTGTGGCCAGCAACGCGCAAGGGTCGCGGAAGCTCCAGGTTCTGAAGTGAGCTTTGGATATCGGCCAGTTCCGGGGGCTGTACTAGTGGCAATGTGCGTGAAAATGGTCGGCGGCGGCGCCGATGACCCGGTCGAGAGCCACAGCGGCCGTGTAATGGCCGAATGGCACATCGAGCCGTTCGGGTCGGCCAAGCCCTTCCCACAGCAGACTTTGGTTCCGGCGGGGCACAACCGTGTCGAGCGCCGCGCTAACGAACAGAACTTTCTCGGTGGGCACGCTCGCGGCATAGCGCGCCGGTTCGTGGCTCAGGGACTGGCTCAGTTCCCAGTGCAGGCTGTCGAGGCCGATGCCATCGGTTTCTTGGCGCCACGTGAGCCATTTCTGGACCCGACTTTCGCTGCTGAAGAGCATGAGATTGGCGAGGTCCGCACCCGCCAGGCAGATCGCTGCGCTGCGCAAGTCCTGGTCGATGGCTGCCAACACGGTCGAAATGATGCCGCCCATCGAGATCCCGAGCACGTGCAGCGATGGCGGTGGCCGGTTTGCGTCGCGCAGCCATTTCAGCAGCAGGCGTTGATGCAGCACGGTTCGCCGGAACAGCTCGTCGAGTTCTGGGCCGCGTTGTGGCGGTGACAACGCTCGGCCAGCGCGTTTGCAGAACGCGACGTCAAAGCCGTGTGCGGCGAGGCGCTGCGCGACGAGGCCCATTAATTCGCTGCCACCAGCCAAGATTGGTACCAGCAGGACCATTGGCCGGGCCGGGCCAATTGGGTTCGGTGTGCCAATTGGATCCGATATGCCAGCTGGGTTAGGTGTGCTGGCAGCGCGACGGATCTCGAACTGCACTTGCTCGCCTTCGCCGACCAGGATGCCTTTGCTGCGGCCGTTGTCGTGATGAGCCAACTCGACCAGTTTGGGCATCGCCACCGGTGGCGGTGCGCGCAGCAGGGCCGGCCGCGGATAGCGCGGGGCAGGTTGCACCGTGCAGGCCGTTAGGCATACGGTCAGTAGCAGGATAGTGACAGGCGAGCGGCGCACAGTGCGCATGTTGGGGGCGCCGATCCTTGATGTCGATGGCCGGTCCACGCAACCACTAAAATGTGTGCACGGCGTAGAGCAGCAGGCCGGGCGAGCCATCCATGGGCGATTCGAACAGCGAGTAGAGCGAAGACGTTGACAGGAAGTTCATGTCGTCGCCAGCTGCTAGGTGCAGGCTCATGTTCTCCGACGTGCGGTAGATCAAGTCGGTGCGAATGCCGGACTCGCCAGTGGCGTAGTTGGTGCGGGCACGCAAGGTGAAGTTGAGGTTCTCACTGAGATTGAAGTCGAGCGACAGCTTGCCTTGTTCTTGGCTCGAGCCAATGCGGACGCCAGAGTGGTGGATGTAGACCAACTCCATTGGGTCGCCGAAGTCCCTGGTGCGCAAGCGCAGCGACATGCGGCCTAGTTTGCGGCGGTCGCCGTGGGCTTGTCGGTACGGCTCCGTCAGCGGCACGTGATCAGAGCGGAAGTCTTCGAGTGCGATTTCGAAGTCGCGAGCCAGCGGCAAGCGTTTGGCGAGCTGGCGCAGTGGTCGTTTCAGCAATCGTGGACCGTGTTGCTGGCTCCATTGTTCATGCTCTTCTCGTTGTCGCCGTTCGCTGGTCAACAACGGCGCGAGCTCCATCACGTCGTCGCGGAAGCCAAAGAACGGAATGCCGACCTCACGCCTGACTCGTTGGCGGTCCGCCTGGATCAGGTCACTGCAGAAGTGCATCGTCTCGCGCGCGATCGGGTCATCGATGGATTCGAAGTCGATCGCGCTGAGTCGCGGCGCGCGCGATGGTTCATCGAAGCGCAGCGCGACGGGACGCACGGCTTGCTCGCTCGCCAGCGACGTCGGGTTGCTGGCAATTCGTGGCTCGGCGCGCACGTCGGCTTCGTCCGGGAAGCGTTCATCTGGCGGTAGGAACTCGAGGCCGATGCGCAGCACGTGGCCGGCCGAGTGGGTGAGCGGCGAAGGCTCGGAGGCTGGGGAGATTCCTCGTGGCGGCTGTGTAGCACAGCCGGTCAGCAAGCAAGCCGCGATCAGGCTTGCTGAGATACCGGGCCCAGACCTCACGAAATGAACTGCCTCTTGTTGTAAAAACAGGTGCGAATGACAAGCTTCTGATCGGCTTGTAGATGCAGTGGTCTGCACCTCATTCACAGCGCGTAAAGTTAAGTATACCAGCTATTCACAACGGTTTCTCAGTTGGCGGTGGGGGGGTGATCCCCGGTTGCTACTGGGTCCGTTGTTAGGCGGCGATGGCACCGCCGCGATAGCACCCGTCAGTTGACTAGCGCGCGTCGGCGCAAGCCGTCACACGGATTGAATCGGCCATCTAAACTGCGGCTGAGCTCGTCTAGCTTTGAGACGATCGTCGCCATGCCTTCGCTCTCAGCGAAGCGCGTGATACCTCCAGTGAACGGCGGGAAGCCGATCCCCATGACCAAGCCGAGGTCGAGATCCTGTTCGTCTTTGACCAGGCCTTCCTCGAGGCAGCGGTAGGCCTCGTCGACCAGCGGGTAGATCAAGCGGTGCAGAAGTTCGGAACGCGACGCGGCACGCGCGGGTGTGCCGCGTTGCTCGCGGAGCTTCTCGACGACCGAGCGACCGGGGCCTTTCCCCAAGCCAGCCTTGCCGTAGATGCCGCCGCCGGTCTTCTGTCCGAGTGCGTTGGCTTCGACCATGGCGGCGAACAGTTCGCACGGTTGCATGCGATCTGGGAACGCCTGTTGCATGACCTCGCTGACCTTGTCGGCGACATCGAAGCCCACTTCGTCGAGCAACCGGCAAGGGCCCATTGGCATGCCGAAGTCGAGCATCGCACTGTCAATGGCCTCCGGGCTTGTGCCCTCGAGCAGCATGCGCGCCGCCTCGTTGATGTAGGGCGACAGGCAGCGGTTGACCAAGAAGCCAGGTGAGTCTTCGACGACGATCGGGAACTTGCCGAGGCGCAAGGCAAGGCGGCAGGCGCTGGCAACCACGCCGTCCGAGGTGTGCTTGCCGCGAATCACTTCGACCAACGGCATCTTCTCCGGTGGATTGAAGAAGTGGATGCCGACCACGCGCTCCGGGTGCGCGACTTGCTCTTGCATCGCGGTGACGGACAGCGAACTCGTGTTGGTTGCGATGATCGCATCGTCCGGCAAGCCCTGAGCAATCGCATCGCTCATGATCTTCTGCTTGACGGCCAGGTTCTCGACGACTGCTTCGATCCACAGGTCGGTGTCGCGCAGGTGACCCGGCGAAGTCGAAACGGCGAGGCGGTCTTGCGTTGCGGTCGCTTCGTGCGGTTGGATACGACGACGCTTCAGCAGCTTGTTGAGTCCCTTCTGAAGGCGCGCCTTGGCTGCCGCGAGCGGCGCAAGCGCGACATCGCAAAGACGCGTTGGCATGCCCTTGGTCGCGAATTGCGAAGCGATGCCAGCACCCATGACGCCGCCGCCGATGACCACGGCGCGGCTCAGGTTCTTGGCGTGCTCGTGCTTGCCGAGGCGCTTTTGGCGTTCCGTCAGGAAGAACAGATGCACCAAGCCCTTGCTGACCGTGGTGACGATCATGTCGCCCAACGCCTTGGCCTCTTGCGCGAAGCCGTCCTTCGGCTGCAAACGCAACGCGTTGACACAGCATTGCAGGGCGCGCTTGGGCGCTGGGTAGAAGCGAGCCTGGCCCTTGTTTAGCGCCTTGTTGGCGGCGCGCACGGCGATCGCGCGCAGCGGCGTGTGGCTGAGCCACCACGCCATGCCACGCAGCTTGCGAACCTTGGACTTTGACTGCTTCTGGCTGAGCTTGTCGATCTCTTCGCGGGCTGCCGTGAGCAACTTGGTTGCCGGCACCAAGCGGTCGATGATTCGAGCTCGTAGCGCTTGCTTGCCGCGCATCAGCTTGCCATTGAGGATCAGTTCGAGGGCCTTAGGTAGGCCAACGAGTCGCGTCAAGTTTTGGGTGCCGCCGAAGCCCGGCACGATGCCAAGTTTGACTTCGGGCAAACCGATTTGCGTCGTCTTGGCATTGCTGGCGATGCGCACATCGCAGAATAGCGCAAGCTCAAAGCCGCCGCCGAGGCAGGGCCCTTCGATGGCCGCCACGACCGGGACCTTGAGGTCCTGTAGTTTGCCAAACACCGAACGACCGCGAACCGCCGCGGCTTCGCCATCGGCGGCGACGGTGATGTCGCGGATCAAGTTGACGTCGGCGCCGGCGCAGAACATGCCAGGGCCCGGGCCGGTTACAATGACTCCGCGCAGCTCTGCGGTCGTTGCCAGTGTGCTGATGGCCGCTTCGATTTGCTCGATGCGCGATTCGGTCAACGTGACCATCGACTCGTCTGGGCGGCCGAGGCGGAGCGTCGCGTAGCCGTCTGCAATCGTCAGAACAACATCGTGTAGTTCGATCTTAGGCATGGCTGCGGCGGGTGTTGCTTTGGCAGCTTCAATCGCTTGCTTATCGATGGTACTCATGCGGCCTCCAAGATGATTGCCTGACCCTGGCCGCCGCCAATGCACAGCGTGGCCAAGCCGTAGCGGGCGTTCTGTTGACGCAGTTCGTGGGCGAGCGTCAACAACAGGCGAGCGCCGGTGGCTGCAATCGGATGCCCGATCGCAATGGCACCGCCATTGATGTTGACCCTGGCTGGATCGAGTTGGCCGAGCGCGGCTTCGAGGCCGACGGCGCGACGGCAGTAGTCGTCATCGGCAAACGCTTCGATGCATCCGAGCACCTGGGCGGCGAACGCTTCGTTGAGTTCGGCCACGTCAATGTCGTCGAGCGTGATGCCGGCTCGTTCGAGTGCGAGCGGTGTGGCATGCACAGGGCCGAGGCCCATCATCGATGGTGACAACGCGGCGGTGGCTGTCGAGCGAATGATGGCGAGTGGTTCGAGGCCTAGCTTTTTCGCCTTCGACAGCGATGTTACCAACAACGCGGTGGCGCCATCGGTGATCTGGCAGCTGTTGCCGACAGTGACGTCGCCTTCGTGGCGATCGAACACTGGGCGAAGCTTCTGCAGTGCCTCGATGGTTTGCTCCATGCGGATGCCGTCGTCGGCCTCGACCGCACTGTTGAAGATCGGCGGCGCGATCATCGGCACGAGTTCGCGAGCGAAGCGATTGCTGCGCTGCGCGGCCGAAGCTCGTTGGTGACTTTGCAGCGCGTAGGCATCCATCGCCAGGCGGTCGATACCGAAGCGCTGGGCGACCAGTTCGGCCGTGTTGCCCATCATCAGACCGGTAGTCGGATCAGTCAGGCCTTCCATGATTGCGATGCGCGGCTTCATCGCACTTGGGCGGAAGCTCAGCAGTGTGCGCAGTCGTTTGGGAAGCGTGCGGGCCTTGTTGAGTTGCGTGAAGAAGCGCACTAGTTGCGGGCCCATCATCAGCGGGAAGTTGCTCATCGACTCGGTGCCGCCAACCAAGAACACTTCGCCTTCGCCGGCAGCCAGCTTTTGCTTGGCCGCAGCGACAGCTTCCATGCCCGAGGCGCAGTTGCGCATGATGGTCACGGCCGGCGTTGTTTCCGGCAGGCCAGCGCGCAGCGCGGCAACGCGCGCGATGTTTGCTTCGCGGGCATCGGGGCCGGCGCAGCCGAGGATCACTTCATCGATCTCCTCGCGGCGGATGTTGGTGCGATCCAATAGCTCGCGAAACGCATGGGTGGCCAAGTCGGCGGCGGACGCACCTTGCAGGACGCCACCAGCCTTGCAGAACGGAGTGCGCAGGCCGGCGACGATCGCCATGCCGCGAGAACGGTTACGGCTACTGCTCATACCTTGGGCCTCGCATCGAGAAAGCGCTTCTCTTTCATTTCCGTTTCCATGCCGATCTTGGCAAGCATCGAGTCGAGTCCGAGGAACTCAACCTGGTTGGGCGAGATCTCTAAGCGGCTCTTAAACAGCTCTTGCACGCTCTTGGTCGCCGTTTCTTCGGAGCAGCCTTGCTTGACGGACAGGTGCACAACCATCTCGTCAACTTCATGCGGGTCGTCGTCCTTCTTGCGAAGTTCGATCTGCCACTCTTCCACTTCCGGCATGGCGCCGAGCAGCATCGCTGCATCCTCGAGGTTGACCAGCGTGCCCTTGACCTTCAGCAGTTGCAGGTCCTTGAGGCTCGACTCGCGCGTCAGGTCGCTGCTGATGCGCGGCACGGTGCGGCCACAGTGGGGGCACGGCTCGTATTGCAGGCCACCGCGAACGCGATCGCCGGTGCGATAGCGGAATACGGTGCTGGCGCGCGCTTTCAGCGGCGTGAACACGAGTTCGCCATCTTCTCCATCGGGCAGGACTTCGCCGGTCTCTGGGTTGATGACTTCGAAGATCGCGAGGTCCGGGTACAGGTGGTAGCCGGTGTAGGCGTTGTCCTTGGTCGGACACTCGGCAAACGCCATGCGCGCCTCGGTGAAGCCGTAGGTGCCAAATACGCTGACGTCGTGGGCGCCGGTTGCGGCGAGCATCTCGACGATCTTGGTTTTGAGGCCAGGCGGCACACGTTCGGCCCCGAGTACCACACACTTGATCGACGACAGGTCGAGGCCATCGGCAACGGCGCGGCGTAGCAAGTGGTAGACGTAGCCCGGCACACCGATCAGTGCGTCGGCACGCAGTCTGGTGATGGCGCGCAGGTCGCCGACCGAACCCATGACTTTGCCACCGCCGGTCGACAGGGCCATCATGCCGGTCGCTTGGCCAGCGAAGAATACCTGCCAGAACGCAAGGTGCGGCGCGTATGGAAAGACGTTCGCGATCTTGTAGTTGGGATCGAGACCCATCACGTCGACCAGCCGTGCGCCGGTGTCGTGCAGGTTTAGGATGTCGTGCGGCGAGTAGAAGAACGGTACCGGCTCGGCCGAACGTCCCGTCGTGAACGTCATGAAGCTCGGCGCAAACTCATCGCGCACCCGCCGGCGAACCGAAGCCTCGCCTTGTGTCCACTTTTGCCACAGCAGCGGCAGCTTCTTCTTAAGCGGCCAGGCCTGCTTTATCGAAGCCGGATCCGGCTGCAGAATGAACTGCTTGAACCGTTGCGGGTCGTCGTCCGTCGGCAGCAGGTCCTGCTTGCTCGAAAGCGGCAGTCGCCGCAGGTCGTCGACCGTCTTGATGTGTTCCGGCCTAATCCCGTTGGCGTCGAACAACGCCCGGTAATAGGGCGAGAACGGGTACAGATATTCGCGCACGTAGCGCTGAAGAAGCGCGTTTTGGGCCGCGCGTTGTTCGGCGCGCGGCAAGCGTTGTAGTCGTTGCCAAGCCGTCATCTGAGTTTTGTCTCCCTGGTGTTAGTACTAGTCTTCGACCGCTGCGGGTTGCGTCCTTCAGGCAACCTCATGTGACATCCGATCTAGATACTGAGGGTGGCGCTACGGGTCCGTAGCCATGGCGCCCTCACCCCATTGTGAGCAATTCTCATCAAGATAAGGAAAATCTCCAGAACGGCGCCGGAACCGGCCCTGCCCATGTCTCTGCGACTAATCATGGCGCAGAGCACCGGTTGAAGTCGTCTACTGACGGATCTAAGCAGAACGGTCTGCTGCGACAAAAACCGCGTCGCACGGTGCTTGTGCTCGGCGGTGGCGGCATGCGCGGCTTCTGCCACATCGGCATTGTTCGCGCGATCGAGCGGCTTGGCCTGCAGGTCGACGAAATCGTCGGCACCAGCATGGGGGCCGTGATGGGTGGTTTGCTTGCCGGTGGCAGCAACAGCCATCAGATGGAGCAGCTAGCGTTGGACGTGTCGTTGAAGGATTACTTCCGACTCAACCTGGTCAAATTCTTCACGCGCGGCTATCGCCATGCCTCGGTCTACAAGGGCAAGGCGTTCAAGGAGCTGCTCCATGAGTGGCTGCCACATGAGTCGTTCGAAGACTTGGAGACGCCGTTCTATTGCAACGCGCTGTCTCTGACGAATGGCGCGACCCGGTTCTTTGGACTGCCGGGCTCTGAGAAGATGCGCGTGTCCGATGCAGTGTATGCCAGCGCGTGTCTGCCGACGATCTTCGAACCAGCAGAGATCAATGGTGATCACTACATCGATGGTGGCATGACCGAAACGTTGGCGCTGCGCATCGCGAGGGCGCGCGAAGCCGACCTGGTGATCGCCGTCGATCTGTCGCACCGGGACTTGCGCAAGGAAGCGCCGTTCCGAGCGACCTTGCCGCACATCCTCTACCAGACGTATGAAGTGATGGGCATGGCTCTCAACGAGAACAACCTGCACCGCTACGTCGACGACAAGACCGTGCTGATCAAGCCGAAGGTCTCGCACTTACCGTTGCTTGAGATGCCCGATGTCAACGACGTCGTTCGCATCGGTGAGCGTGAAGCGATCGAAGTGCTGACGACGCATCCGTTGACCCGTTACCTCTGTGATCCGGAAGTTGTCGCTGACGAAGACCGCATGGTGCAGCGGCCCCGTGACCACGTGCAACTCGATGTCGACATGAACGCCTGCATCCACTGCGGCATCTGTGCGGCGACCTGCGCGACCCAGGGCTTTGCGTCGGTGCCGCTCGGTGATGTCGTTCGCAAGCTGCACAACTACGAATGCACGCGCGACATGGCTTGCGAGCGCAACTGTCCGACCGGCGCGATCCGGCTGCAGAACCTCTAGCGCCATTCGCGCCGCGTACGGCTTTGCCGTTTGGCGTCATGCTCTAGTTGTCGAAGCCGGAACACACCTGGGCGACGGCGGGCATTTGGGCGGCAAAGACACTTGCCAACGTGGTGCAAGCTGTGACTCGGAACAGCGGGCTGATCATTGTTCGCGTAGGATGCGGTTATGGGGTCAGGTCTGCTTCTTGTCTGGATGTTGTCGAGTGTTGGTTGCACATGGACGGTAGAACTGCCTTGCGATGCGTGGCATTCGTCTGCTTCAGGTGCCGCACTGCCAGGAACTGGATCGTCGAGAACTGGATCGTCGAGAACTGGATCGTCGAGAACTGGACAGCAGGGATCCCAAGCGCAGGAATCCCCACAAAAGAGGCGCGAAGCGGCACTCGCTGCCATTAGCAAGCAGCCACTAGAGCCGAGCGCGATCGACGCCAACGTCGCGGGCATCGTGTCGTTGCTGGGGGACCGTGATCCGGCGATACAGAACCAGGCTCTTGCAGCTGTGCTGTGGCGTCCCGAGGCGTTCGCGCCGCAGCAGCAACGCCTGCTGGCAATGTCGGTTGCCGCCAAGGAAAGCTACGTGATGCAGGCGCTCGCTGCGATTGCATCGCACTTGCCGTTGCCGATTGACGATTGCTTCGCGTTGTTGGCGACCGGTGATTCGAGCAAGCACGAACATGGTCTGCGCGCGTTGCTAGCGCATGGTGACGATCTGGCGCCACGCATTCGCGAGGTCGTCTTCCTGTTGGCGCGCTTCCCGCACTTCCTGGCGGAGTTGCTGCCGGTGCTGAAATCGCTGGCAGGCCGCCACCGTGAGGTGATCCTGGCAGCGGTGCGTTCTGACTTCGCGGTTGGAGCTGGGAACTCGCGCTTCGGTTTGCTTCGCGTGAAACTGCTGCACGAACTGGGCGCGCCGAGCGCCGAAGTCGAGGCGGACTTGCTTACGGCTGTGACGGCCAACAGCCAAGTCCTGCCGCTCTGTCGTGAGTATGCCGAGACGTCTGCATCGTTCCGCGCGGGGTTGGTCAAGCTCGGCATGTCTGACTCCGCGGACCGCAACCACAATGTGTTCCGACTGCTTGAGGAGTTCGCGGAGAAGTTGGAGCCGCAGTGGCCGGAGTTGGCCAAGGGGCTCACCGTTCCCGCGCTTGCCGCTCGAGTCGCATCGCTTGCCTGGAAGTTGCGCGCCCATCGCCCGAGTGTGGTCGATGACCTGCTGGCAGCAATCGGCCAGGGGAGCCCTGAAGTGCTGGGGCATTTGGCGCCGCAGGCGTTGCGTTGCTCGGAGCGTGCTGCGGACTTCGTCGACGCGTTGGTCAAGCGGCTGATGACGGCCGGCTATGCAGGGCCGGTGGTGATCGATGTCGTGCTTGCCTTGCAGGGACAGCGACAACTGTCCGGTGCGCTGCCGCAGTTGCTGGCACATCAAGATGCGAAGATTCGCGCCCGCGCCTGCCTGCTGGCGGTTGTGTTAGGCATGGAGGATGCGGCGACGCGTGCAGCGCTCGAGGGCCTGACGAGTGACTCCGATCCTGCCGTGTGCATCGAAGCGAAGCACGCGTTGCGGTTTGTTGGTGGCGAAGTGACGGACGAAGAGTTGGCCGACCAGGTGCGCGACCGCGAAATCTATCGTGTGCTGCAGGCATACAGCGCGTCGCGCCGGCGACACGAGGCGTTCACGCCCGTCGAGGCGGTCGCGGTCAAGATGCTGATCACCAGCCCGACTTGGGTGGGCTGGGTGCATGTGTGCCTTCGCCAGGATTATGATTCGGGTCGGGCTAAGCTTGCGCAGATCCGGCCCTTTCTGGCGCGCATCGTCAGTTGGGCTGCGCCGAGGGTAGAAAAGGCTTGGGCTGGAACCGACGTTGTCGCGCAGGCCGCCACCAAAGCCGTCGTCAAGCCGCCGCTGCCTCAGTCGATCCTGACCTTAGCGGCCAAGAACAAGCGCCTGCGTGACCAACTGATTGCGTCTGGCAGGCTGTCGCCGGACTTCAAGTTCGACACGCCCGAGGAAACCGCGCGTAAGAACAAGGCGGAGCTCGATCGCTACTTTGCCGATCTTGGCGATCCAGATGCCGGGGTTCGCGCTCATGCCTTCTTGGCCTTGCAGAAGCGCCGCCAGAAAGACTGGTGGGAGACCAACAAGCAACTGCGTCGCAGCGGTTCGGCACATCAGCGCCGATTGTTTGCCGTGCTGGTTGAGTCGATGGATCGACACGGCGCGATGGCGGCGCTGCGGGCCGAAGAACCAGTGGTGATGGCTCTCGGGATCCAATGGTTTGGATTGCGCGTAGACTTTCCGGGTGGCATGGACGACTTGCGCGACTGTGCCGAACAGCTGATGCAGCAGCCGGACGCATGGCGCAACATGGTGGCGGAATCGAGCCCCGACTGTGTGCGACAGCTCGCCATGCTCGGTGCCGACGCGTTGCCGTTGTTGCGTGAAGCGATGAAGGATGCGCGGTGTCGTTCGAGCGTGTTGCAAGCGCTGCCGTGGCTAGGTGCGGAGGCGCGAGAGTTCGTTCCGCAACTGCTGCGTGGCTTGCGAACGCGCGATTGTCGGCCAGCATCGCTCGCGTTGTTGTCGATCGGCCTGCAGCCTGGCGACGAGTACTGGCAGTCGTTCCGCGACACGCTTGTGGAGCAGTGGCAGCTGGCAGACGCCAACCGGCGCCGAGAAATGATGCCAGCAATCTGCGCGATAGGAGTTGGCAATGATGACTTTGCCACGGACGATCTTGCTAGTTTGTTTCGCGTCCGTGGCGGTCTACTGAGCTACCAGATGTCCGCGCCGATCCGTGCTTGGGTCGAGCCAGGCATGCGCGGTGACGCCCCAACCCGTCGTCGCGCGGCGATGCTGGTGCTTTGCGCGAGTGCCTTGGAGGGCATTCTCCGTGGCACTGGCCGCTCGCCTTCGTCAGCCGTCTGGCAGCGTGCGGCGTCGAACCCTGGCATGCGCATCGCGATGAAGGAAGCGCTTGGCCAGACTTCGAAGTCCGAGTTGCGTGAACTGCTGGCTCTGATGCTGGATGCCGTTGCTAACGGCAGGCCGGCGCCGGCAGCGGCCGTGATCTTTGCGGCGAGCAGTGATCTGGTGCTGCAGGTATTGGCTGAGGATCGCAGCAATCTGTTGGGCGATTCACAAGTCCGACTGTTTCTAGCCGAGTCCATGCCAATCGCATGCATCCGCTGGCTCGCGGTTGCGGCAACGGATCCGGACCAAGCGGCGTTGTGGTTGCGGCACGTGCCGCAATCGGTCGGCGTGTATCAAGAGCTGGTTCGCGTTCTGGAGACTATCTCGGCGGATATGCGCAGCGCTTTCTACGGGGCGCTTGTGATGCAGGGAAATGTAGCTCTCACTGTGATCGCCGCAGAACTGCAATACTCAAGGGACCGTCGCAGCAACATGCTCGTCGCGCTGGCTTCGGCTGGTAGCGCCGTCGAGTTCGCTGTCGACGCGGTGGTGCAAGACATGGTGGAGCTCAGCCTTCAGGACCAGCAGGCGACCCATCGGGCCCTGCTGAGGATGGGCCGTCGCGGCCTCGATGCGTTCCTTCGGTTGGTTGACGAAAAAGAGAGCATGGCTCGGGTTGAGCAAGCGTCGCTATCGGGGGATGCGGGCACTGCGGGCGCGGCGTTGCGCCTACTGCAGCAGTTGCAGCCATTGGTCGCGGTGCGTGCCGCCAAGCGCCAGCTGCACGGTCGACCCGAGGTTCGTCGGTGGGCGGGCTTCATTCTGTTGGCCGATGAGGCGTTTCTGAGCGAAGACGGTGGTCGCAACGCAGCCGTGCTGCTGAAGGTGCTAGGCCATGACTCAGAAGCGATCGTGCGCCGCCGTGCTGCCGAAGGACTTCTGCGTATGCCTACTTGGCCGTATGAAGCGGCGGTCGTCGCCACCGAGTTGCTTTCCGACCCGGCCAGAAATGTGCGTATGCTGGCCATTCGTGCCTTCGCGAAGCATGCGGACGAGGTGGATGCGAGCCGCCTCGCGTTGCAGGAGGCGGAGGCGGTCGAGCCACACACGGGACTCCGGCGCGAACTGCAGCGCGTTCTCAGGCTGCAGTAGTTGGGGGCGGGCTGGCGGCGGCACGGTTGGTTCGAACCATGCGAGCGCCTGATCCAGTCGTCTCGAACGGCCTTGGCGCCGGCCGCCTCTAGCAGTTGCGGCAGCCGGTGCCGTTGTCGCGATCACGCAACCTGGCACGAAAGATCACTTGCCGCGGCGGAATCTGACCCGAGTCGGACACAAGGGCGCGTCAACTGCACCCTTGCGGTTGGCTGCTGAGGCCTGCAACCTTGTCACTCGCCCCCGCATGAAACGCACGCCTATCGTCATTCTTGTTCTCGTTGTCGCCGGCATTGGCGGTGGCATCTGGAAATCCATGCAGCCGAAGGCCCCCGTCAAGGTGGTCGTGGCTCAGGTCGAGAAGGTGCCGCTGTTGCGCTCGATCGTTTCGGCGACCGGCGAGATCAGGGCGAAGGAGTTCGTCGACATCCAGGCTGAGGTTGCCGGCGTCATCGTCGAGCTGCTCGTCAAGGAAGGCGGCGAGGTCAAAGAAGGTGACGTGTTGCTGCGCCTCGAGGACCTGCAGCTTCAGGCCGAGGTCGACTCCGCGCGCGCCCAAGTTGGCGCCAGTGAAGCCGACGCCCGCAGCGCCGAGGTTGGCGTCGCGACTGCCGAAGCGAACCATGCAGCCGAAGAAACGGCGCTGATAAATGCTAAGGTCGAATCGCGGCAGTCGCTCACTTCGAAGGACCGGGCCGCATCGTCGTTCAAGCGCAAGGAAGAGATGTTCAACAGCGGCCTGATCGGTCGCGAAGAATACGAGATATCCGCCGCCGAGGCGCGCCTCGGTGAGCAGCGCCTTGAGTTTGCCGTCGCGCGCATCAACCAAGCCGAGGCGAGCCTGCATGCAGCCGTGACGCACGTGACCGCTGCGGAAGCGTTTCGCGATGCCTCTAACCGACGACTCGAAGCGCAAAAGGCCTCGCTGAAGCGAACGATCGACATCGCCAGTAAGACCGTGCTGAGGGCGCCGCTGTCCGGGCTGATCACTGCGTGCAACGTCGAGAAGGGCGAGCGAGCTGTTCCGGGTATTCAAAGCAGTCCGGTCGCCACCTTGATGACGATCGCCGACATGTCGGTCATCGAAGCCGAGATTCAGGTCGACGAAGCGGACATCGTTTCGGTCAAGCTCGGCGCCAAGGCCGTGGTCGAAGTGGACGCGATTCGCGATCTGAAAATGACCGGCGTCGTCACCGAGATCGGTCAGAGCCCGATCATCAGCACCGACATCCAGAAGGGTAAGGAGTTCAAGGTCGTCGTCCGTCTGAACGCGCCGCCAGCAGAGCTTCGCCCAGGTTTCACGGCCACCGCCGAGATCGAAACCGCGACTCGGCGTGATTGCCTGGTGCTGCCGTTGCAGGCCTTGACGATGCGCGAACGTGAGCGCAACGAAGCCGGCAAGCTGATCGTTCCGAAGAAGCCGATCGAAGGCGAGACGGTGTTCGCCTCGGAGACGATGAGATCGCGCAAGAAGATGGACGAGATCGAAGGCGTGTTTCTGCTGGTCAATGGCGAAGCACGCTTCCGCATGGTCAAGACGGGCATCACCGGCGACATGGACATTGAAGTGCTTGAGGGGCTCAAAGACGGCGAAGAAGTCATCATTGGACCGTTCAAGGAGCTGCGCAAACTCAGCGAGTGGGATCGTGCCGTGATCGACCGCAAGAAGCAGGCTTCGAGCATTTCCGTCCGTCGTCCGTAAAGGAGCAACACCATGTCGGAGCCAGTGATCCGGACCGAAGGTCTGACCCGTTCGTTCTCTATGGGGACGACGACCGTGCAAGCCTTGCGCGGCATCGACTTGACGATCGAGCGCGGCGAATACGTCGCAATCATGGGGCCTTCGGGCTCGGGCAAGTCGACGTTGA
This sequence comes from Planctomycetota bacterium, assembly GCA_051278165.1. GTDB lineage: Bacteria > Planctomycetota > UBA1135 > UBA1135 > UBA2386. The sequence goes on from JBNMNW010000013.1 coordinate 19,579, forward strand.
TGAACCTGATCGGTTGTCTCGATACGCCGACGGAGGGGCAATACCACCTCAATGGCATTGCCGTAGCCAAACTGGCGGAGCACGAGTTGGCGCGCATTCGCAACAAGGAGATCGGCTTCGTCTTCCAGTCGTTCAACCTGTTGGCGCGTGCGACTGCGTTGCGCAACGTGGAACTGCCGCTGATCTACGGCGGTGTCTCGCCGCGTGAGCGCCGTGAGCGTGCGGCCGAAGCCTTACGTGAGGTCGACCTTGACGACCGCATGGATCACCGGCCCAATGAGCTTTCTGGTGGCCAGCGCCAACGCGTCAGCATCGCGCGTGCCCTGGTGACCAAGCCGGCGCTGCTGCTGGCGGACGAACCGACCGGCAACCTCGACAGCAAGACCTCACAAGAGATCATGGCGTTGTTCCAGCGCCTCTATGAAGCTGGCAATACGATCGTCGTCGTGACCCACGAACGCGAGATTGCGGACCATGCGCAACGCGTCGTGACGATTCGCGATGGCCTTGTCGCTAGCGACGAACGCAACGATGAACGCGGCGCAGCAAGCAACTCCGCACCATCCGGCGCCGGCACTGCATGAACGTCATTGAGGCGACAAGGCTGGCGGTCGAGTCGATCTGGGCCAACCGGCTCCGGTCGTTTTTGACGTTGCTCGGTGTGATCATCGGAATCGCGTCGATCGTCGCCACCTACGCAGTCATCGAGGGCCTCAATAAGTATGTCGAGGAGAAGCTGTCAAACCTCGGGTCCGGTGTCTTCACCGTGCAACGCTTCGGCATCATCACGAACCGGCAGCAGTTCTTGGACGCGATCCGGCGCAACCGTCCGTTGCAGCGTGAAGACGCCTACGCGGTTCGCGATCGCTGTGCCAGCGCCTCGAATGTTGCCTGGCAAGTGCGTTCTACCGCTGATCTAAAGCGCGGAGCCAACGAGCTGCTGTCCGTCGAAGTCAGCGGCATCACGCCGGCGATCCTCGAGATTGAACCTTATGAGGTCGCGGACGGCCGGATCTTGATGCCGTTCGAAGACGAGCGTGCCGTGCCGGTCGCGTTTATCGGCAACGATGTTGCTGAGCGCTTGTTCCCAGGGGTCGACCCGATTGGCAAGCAGCTGCGCATCAAGGGCACGCCAGTCAAGGTCGTTGGCATTGCCGTGAAGAAGGGCTCGTTCTTGGGGTTCTCTCAGGACAACTTCGTCAAGATTCCATACAGCCTGCACCGAAGGCTTTATGGCACGTCGCGGTCGCTGCGCATCAGTGTGCAGACGGAAGACGGCTCCTTGATGGATGACACGATGGATGAGGTGCGCGCCGTGTTGCGCGCGCGCCATCACCTCCGTCCCGGCGAAGAGGACGATTTCGATATCCTGACCTCGGCCGGCATCAACGACCTCTGGAAGGGGCTGACCAAGACTATCTTCGCGATTGCGATCTTCGTGGTCGGGATCTCGTTAGTGGTGGGTGGCGTCGTGATCATGAACATCATGTTGGTGTCGGTGATCGAACGCACCCGCGAGATCGGTGTGCGCAAAGCAGTTGGCGCCCGGCAGCGCGACATCGTGCAGCAGTTCTTGATCGAGTCCGTTCTGTTGTCGTGCATCGGTGGCGCAATCGGGATCGCGATCGCCTACGCAGCGGCTGCGCTACTCAATGAATACACGCCGTTGCCTGCTCAATTCCCGTCTTGGGCGCCGTGGGGCGCGTTCTTGGTCTGCACCAGCATTGGTGTGTTCTTCGGTATTCACCCAGCCAAGCGCGCAGCCAAGCTCGATCCGATCGAAGCGCTGCGCACGGAGTAGCGATGTCGATCGGGCGCTCACTACACTCGGTTTGGGAGAATACGCGGCTCGCATTTGAGACGCTGCTGGCCAACCGCTTCCGCTCCTTCTTGACGGTGCTCGGCATCTTCATCGGGGTGCTGCTGGTCGTGACCGTTGCGTCGGTGCTTAACGGCTTCCGGCAATCGGTGGTCGATCAAGTCGAACAGTTCGGCACCAACAACATCTACCTGTCGCACCGGCCGTTCGTGAACATTGGCCGGCTGTCGCGCGAGATGCGGCTACGCAAGCCGTTGACGGTCGACGATGCTTGGGCTCTGCGGGACAAGTGTCCATCGATCGCCGTTTTGACGCCGATCCTGGATGCGCCGACGTTCTTGACGCGGGCGAACTATCGCGAAGAAGAAGTCGATACGCCAGATCTCAAGGGTGCGTATCCCGAAGATCTCGAGGTCGCCAGCCGAGTGCTCAAAGAAGGTCGCTACTTCACATCGCAGGAGAACCGTCACCGGTCTCGTGTCGTCGTGCTGGGCGATTCGGTCGAGAAGGCCCTGTTCCCCAACGGTGGTGCCATTGGCAAGAAGGTCACCATTGATGGCCGCCAGTTCACGGTCATTGGCACGCTCGAGAAGCGCAAGGCAGGACCGTTCGGCAATGCCAACGAGGACGATTCGCTGTTCTTGGCGCCCTACCTCACGGTGCTGAGTTGCTATCCCGGCGCCGACGATGTGGTCATCTCCGTGCGCAGCAAGTCGGGCATGCTGGAGCAGTCGAAAGACGAAATCGAGCAGGTGCTGCGCCGCCGCCGTCGCGTTCGTTGGAACGAAGACAGCAACTTCGAAATGGCGACGTCGGACAGCTTGATCAAGTCGTTCGACGACATCGTGTTTGCAGTGCTCGCGGTGATGTTCTTGCTGTCGACGGTCGGCTTCATGGTCGGTGGCGTCGGCGTCATGAACATCATGCTGGTCTCGGTGCGCGAGCGAACGCGTGAGATTGGCCTGCGCAAGGCCGTTGGCGCCCGCCGCCGCGACATCCTTGGCCAGTTCCTCGTCGAAGCTACTGTGCTGTGCACCATCGGCGGCGTGCTTGGCCTGTTGGTCGCCGAAGGTGTTTTGAGCCTGATCGCCCTGGCAGTGCCCGACCTCGCGTCCGCGACGCCGTGGTGGGCACGTGCGTTTGCGTTTGCGGGATCCGGTGGGGTTGGCCTGTTCTTTGGCTTGTGGCCGGCTTGGAAGGCCGCCAGCCTCGATCCGGTTGAGGCGCTTCGCTACGAGTAGCGGCCGGTTCCCGGCTGGAGCTGTGCCGACTGGAACTGCGCCGTTTGGAACTGCGCCGTTCGGAGCAGTGCCTGCAGCAACTTCACCAGTCGTCGCTTCACCTATTGCAGCACGGCCTGAAACCGCAGCGTGCTGTCGGTCACCTTGCTGTCGGTGACGTAGTCCTGCAGATTGATCTCCATGCCGTAGATGCGCGGTAGGTCGGCGACGATGACACGTGCTGTCTGTGCGGCACTGCTACGTTCGTCGCGCGACCACCAGACGAAGTTGGCGCGCAGGATCCAGCGACGATCGATGCGGATCGCATGCGTGGTGAGTTCTCGCACGCGTTGCACCAACTCGCGCCGCTGCTCGCTACTGGCGTCCTGTAGCTGGGTGACCGACGGGTCGGCCGCCAGCAGCAGTGCCGCGGTGGCCTCGAATGCCTGCCAGTCGCTAGAGCAGCCGCGCTTTCGCTGCGCGCGACTTGCTGCGTTCGATGCCAATCGCATGCAGGCCCAACTTGTTGGCGACGGCGAGCGCAGTGCCGGTGCCGCAGAACGGCGCGACAATGGTTCTGGCGGCAGCGTGATCCCTGAGCCAGCTGATAGCGAAGGTTGCGACGTCGTTTCCCATCGCGCGCGGCCACGCCATGCTGCCAAGCTGCGGCAGCACATCGGCTGTGGCGTTGCCGTCGTGGCTGCGCAGTTTGGGCGCGAAGCACAGCAAGTGTGCGTAGCCCGGTCGCGCGTTCGTGGTCGTGCCAATGGGGGCGCGCAGCACGGTCTTGTGCCAGATCAGCGCCGACCTGCTTCGCTCGGCGGCCTGCTGCAACAAGAACGATTTGTCGATCCAAACGCCGTCCTGCTTGATGTCGGTTTGGAAGAAGACGGCCGCCGACTCCACGGGCGTCTTGTTCATGACCAGCGCGGCGGCATCTACAAACCAAGTGCGCCAGCGAGCAAGATTCTGGTGCTGGAACTCGTCGACGTTCGGCAGCGAGGTCACGAACGCAGCGTCTGCTGCCAGTTCTTGCTGCTCAAGCCAAGCTATGGCGTCGGCTTCATATACCTCGCGGGTCGAGCTCACGAGCCTGACGTTGTGCTGCCCGACTGGGCACCGCCCGTTGGCATGATGCCCAGCGCGCGCAGGTGGTCTGGATGGTTCTGGGCGATGCCTTGATAGGTCGCCGCCAATTCGAGCGCCTGATGCATGTCGCAATGTACGCTCTGATACGCCGCCCGCTTGGTCATCTGCAGCGCTGCGGCCGGCATTGCCGCCATCTTGTTGGCGCGTTCGCGCACGACGGTCAGCAGGTCTTCGTCCGCAACGACTTCGTGCACGAGGCCGATGCGCAGCGCTTCTTGGCTGTCGAGCACGCGACCGTTCATCATCATCTCGAGCGCGCGCGGGAAGCCGACCGTGCGTTGCAAGAAGAACGCGCCGCCGTCGCCGGGCACCAGTCCGACCGCCACAAACGTCGAGCCCATCTTGGCGGAGGTCGCGGCGATGCGGATGTCGCACATGCAGGCGAGGTCGAGACCGGCGCCGATCGCGGCGCCGTTGATCGCGGCAAACAGTGGCTTGCGGAATACGGCGATGCGTCGCGGCACCGATTGGATGCCGTCGAGATAGCGTTGCCGCAGTTCGGTCGCGTCGCCAGCGAACATGCCGGAGCGCGCCTTCATCGCCTTGACGTCGCCGCCCGCGTGGAACGACTTGCCCTCGCCGGTCAGGATGACACAGCGCACGTCGGCGTGGCGCTCGGCTTGGTCGAGCGCCTCGACTAGCTGCCCACACATCTCTTCGCTGTAGGCATTGCGCGCGTCCGGTCGATCGAGCGTGATCGTGGCTAGGGCGCCATCGACGGCAAAGCGAACGTGTTGGGGCTCAGTCATGGCGTCAGTTCTTGCGGATGGTGAGTTTCGACAGCTGTGCGGCGAACGGGTTCGCGGCTGCTTCCTTGGGGCCGAAGTCGCGTTGGCCGGTGTCGCGCGCTGGGCGTTGATGGCCGCCACGCTGACCGCCTGCTCCCTGCCCGCCGTTGCGCTGCCCGCCGCCACCCTGCTGCCCGCCACCACGCTGCTGCGGACCACGCTGCTGCGGTCGATTGTCGCCGCCCTGCGCACGTTCGCCACGTGCATCGCTGCCGGCTTCGATCGCCTCGTGCAGCTTCATTGTTAACGCGATGCGGTTGCGCGGGATGTCGATCGCCGTGACCTTGACCTTGACGATCTGGCCGGCTTTGACGACCTCGCGCGGATCTTCGACGAAGCGATCGGCCAGTTGGCTGATGTGCACGAGGCCATCCTGGTGCACGCCGATATCGACGAAGGCACCAAACGCGGTCACGTTGGAGACCACACCTTCGAGCTGCATGCCTTCCTTGAGGTCGCCGATCGCTTCGACGCCTTCGACGAATGCTGCGGCCTTGAACTCGGGTCGCGGGTCGCGGCCGGGCTTCTCAAGCTCGGCAATGATGTCCGTGACCGTCGGCACGCCGAACGTGTCGTCGACGAACGCTTCGGGCTTCAGGGTGCGCAGCAAGCCACTGTCGCCGAGCAGCGAGCCAATGTCCTTGCCTGTTTGGCTGAGGATGCGCTCGATGACCGGGTAGGCCTCGGGGTGCACAGCACTGCGATCGAGCGGGTCCTTGCCATCCGCAATGCGCAAGAAGCCAGCGGCTTGCTCAAACGCCTTCGGACCGAGGCGCGACACCTTCAGCAGTTCTTTGCGGGTCTTGAACGGGCCGTTCGCGTCGCGGTGCGTCACGATGTTCTTGGCTAGCGTCGACGACAGGCCAGCGACCCGGCCGAGCAATGCTTCACTAGCGGTGTTGAGGTCGACGCCAACGTGGTTCACACAGTCTTCGACGGTTGCATCGAGCGAACGTGCGAGCTGGCTCTGGTTGACGTCGTGTTGGTATTGGCCAACGCCGATCGCCTTCGGGTCGATCTTGACCAGTTCGGCGAGCGGGTCTTGCAGGCGGCGAGCAATCGACACCGCGCCGCGCAGCGACACGTCCATGTCGGGGAACTCACGCGAAGCGCGTTCACTTGCCGAGTAGACCGAAGCGCCGGCTTCACTGACGACCAGCTTCTGCAGGCCGAGTTCGGGGTGCGCCTTGATCAACGCGGCGAACAAACGGTCGCTCTCGCGCGAACCGGTGCCGTTGCCGATCGAAACAACTTCGACGCTGTGTTGCTTACACAATACGCCGAGTGTTCTGAGCGAGCCATCCCAGTCGTTGCGCGGCACGTGGGGGAAGACGGTGTCCGTTGCGAGCACCTTGCCGGTGCGGTCGACGATCGCGATCTTGCAACCGGTTCGCAGGCCCGGGTCGAAGCCTAGGATCACCTTCGGTCCTGCCGGGGCGGCCAGCAACAGGTCGCGCAGGTTGTCGGCGAACACGCGGATCGCTTGCACTTCGGAGCGCTCGCGCAGGTTGCTCATCAAGTCCGTCTCGACGTGCAATGAGATCTTCGCCTTCCACGCGAGTCGCGCCGTCGTGGTCAGCCAGGCGTCGGCGGGGCGGCCTTGTTCGGCAATGCCAAATTGCTCCATGACGAGGCGCTGGCCCTGCTCGGCATCGCCGATCGCGTAGTTGCCTTCGTCGGTGTCGCCTTCGAACCCGAGGAACGCATCCAAGAAGCCTTCCTTACGGGCGCGGAAGAACGCCAACGCACGGTGGCTCGGCACATGTTCAAGCGGCTCGTCGTGGGCGAAGTAGTCGCGGAAGCGCTGTGCTTCGGGATCGGTCTCCTTGCCCTTTGCGACCTTGGTCACGACGCGCGAGCATGTGCCCAGCCATTCGCGCACGCGACCGATCAACTCGGCGTCTTCGGCGAATTGCTCAATCAGGATGAAGCGCGCGCCTTCAAGCGCCGCCTCGGCGGTCGCCACTTCCTTGTCGGGAGCGAGGAACCCGGCCGCAACGACCTTCGGATCTTGGTTCGGATCGGCGAGCAGTTGCTCGGCCAGCGGTTGCAGGCCCGCTTCGCGCGCGATCATCGCCTTGGTGCGACGTTTCTGCTTGTAGGGCAGGTAGAGGTCTTCGAGATTCTGCTTGGTCGCGGCGCCGTCGATCGACTTGCGCAAGGCATCCGTCATCTTGCCCTGCTCAACGATGCTGGCGATGACGGTTTCGCGGCGCGTCTCGAGTTCGCGCAGGTAGCCCAAGCGCTCTTCCAGGGCGCGCAGTTGGATGTCGTCGAGGCCTCCCGTGACCTCCTTGCGATAGCGAGCGATGAAGGGCACCGTCGCGCCCTCGTCGATCAGGTTAACGGTCTTTTGGACCTGTTCTTCTCGGACGTCTAACTCGCGGGCGATGCGCGCTTCGATGGTTGCAGTCACTTGGCTCTCGGTTGTTACAGTAGTTCGTCGGCTGACCCCGGCGATCTACGCAACGTTAGCCCGGAGCGCCCTAGACGCCAGCAGCAGACATGCGCTGTTGTTGTCGCTTCCGACGAAACAATGCGGTGAGGACCCCGGCCGCGGCGCCGGCGAGGCCGCCGATCAACAAGTTGCTGACCCGGCCTTCGGGTTCTTTGGCGCCGTCGAACGTGGTTAGCACGTCTTGAATGTTTCGCGCGGCCGTGTTGTCGCTAGCCATGAACTGGCTCTCGAAATATTGCAGCCGCGTGCCAGTCGGCACGATCTGCAGGTCCGTACGAATCGTACCGTCCGGCCGTTCCTGCTCAAAGTGCAGCAGCAACGACGGCACTTTCCAGGCCAGGCTAGTTTCGAACCCGGTGCAGATCAGCGTCACGTCCTTCTTCGCCAGCGCCTCAATCACCGCCGCACAGGTCTCGTCGACGCTCGTCTTGCTGAGCAACTCGCTGCTCGGCGGGCATGATTCCGCAGAGTAGCAATTGATGATTTGCACCGTGTCCTCCCCAGCGCCGGCACGATGCAGCACCACATGGTGCTCAGTGATCCCGCGAGCCAGCAGGTCGGCAACAATATCGGTCACCAGGCCGCGCGCCCGCGGCGTCGCCGGGTCACTCGCCCGCTCAGCCCGTGCCAAATCAGCACCCTGCAGCACCGTCCACTCCATCGATGGCTGGACATATCCCGTGCCATCCGGCAACGCCACACCCTGTGCCGCCAACGAACCCACCAAAACCAACCCAAGCACAACCAGATCACATCGCATCCCGAAGATGTTAGTACGGTGCCTGGACAGAAAACAACAAACTCGATGACACTAGATCGCCAGTCGCAGACTTCCGCCTAGTGATCGGAACGTTCGGGCGGTCCGTTCTCCTGGCTTCATCAGCGACAGATATTGCTCGAATGCCGGATCTGTCGACGAGAACGCTGGGTGGTTGCGGTGGCTCGCCAGCCCTCGGAGGCGGATCTCAACGGCCTGCTGGTGCTACTGAACGCAGCTCAAGGCCGAAGTTCAAAAGCCCGCAAGGCAAGGCGGGAACGTCCATCGCCACAACTCTGCTATCGGCACCCCTACTGCAACGGCATCAACAGCGGCAACGTCAACGTCGTCACGACCCACGTAATGATCGCGAACGGACCCCCGAGCACGACGTAATCGCGGAATCGATAACGTCCAGGCCCCATCACCAGAATCGTCGATTCATGCGCGAATGGCGTCACGAAGGCCGACGAGACACAGATCGCGACGCCCAGTAAGAACGGCGCTGGGTTGCATTCTGCCGCCTTGGCCAGTGCGAATGCAATCGGGGCGAGCAACACCGCGACGGCAGCATTTTCAATCAACTGCGTCATCATCACCGCCATCAACAGCAACACCGCCAACAGCACCTGCGGCGACGAATCGGCGAACGTGCTCGCCATGCCTTCCGCAAACCACTGCGCCGTGCCGGTCACTTGCAGCGCTTCGCCGAACGGGATCATCGCGCCGACGATGACCAGCGCTTGCAGGTCGATCGCCTCGTAGGCCGAACGCATGCCGACGGTACCGCACAGGATCGCGGCCATCGCGGCGAACGGGATCGCTACCTGCGGTTGCAGCAAACCGGTGGAGCTGGTGATGACCATCACCGCCATGATGGCGATGACGATGAATGCTTGCGACTTGCGCGCGGTCGGCACCGACTGCGTTTCTAGCAGCAGCAGGTTGGGGTTGCGGCGCAAACGTTGTAGTTCGGCTTCGTGGCCGACCAGCAGCAGCGAGTCGCCACTCTTGAGCGGCTCGGCCAGTGGACGTTCGCGGAGCGAGCGGCCGCGGCGACTGATCGCCAGAGGACTGACGCCGTAGCGGTGGTGAAAGTCGAGGTCGCGCAAGCTGTGGTGCAACAGCTCGCTGTCGGGCGGCAGGATCGCTTCGACCATGCGCAGATCGGCGGAACGCAGCGTCTTGTCGTCGACCTTCAGCTCTTCTTTGACGCTCAGCCCGCCGTGCAACGCATCGGTGATCGCCGTGATGCGGCCTTGAATGACCAGCACATCCTTGGCCATGACCTTTAACCATGGGTTCGGTGGCAGGAACTGCTTGCCGCGAATGAGCTGCAGCACCGTCACATCCTTGCCGGGCAGGTCGAGTTCGCCGAGCGTCTTGCCGATGATGTCCGAGCCCGGTTCGGCCATCGTCTCGGTCAAATACTCGGCCACTTCGTAGCGGCTTTCGAGTGATGGGCTGGCGCTGGCTTTTGGAAGGAAGCGACGGCCTACGAGCACGAACCAAGTGATGCAGGCGATGAAGACGGCAGCGCCAACCGGTGCGAACGCGAAGAAGCCCAGTCCTTCGCCGGTCTGCTCGAGCAGGTAGTCCGACAGGATCACGTTGCTGCGCGTGCCGATCAGCGTCCACTTGCCGCCGAGCAGCGATGCGAACGCCAGCAGCATCAGGATGCGTGACGGCGCGTAGCCACGTTCGCGGCAGATGGCCATGACCGGCGGCATCCACACCAACACCGTGGTGGTGTCGTTGACGATGGCGCTGAAGCCGGTGACCATTACCAGCACCGTCAGTTGGAACCGCAGTTCGCTGGTCGCGCCGGCCGCGAGCAGTCGCCCGCCAAGTAATTGCGCCGCGCCCGTTCGCACCATCGCCGCTGACAGTACGAACATCGACGCGACCATCAGCAGCGCCGGGCTGCCAAAGCCATGGAAGGCTTGCTGTGGCGTCAGGATCGCGACCAGCCCAGTGTGCACGGCCCCGGCCGCAGGCGATTGCCACGGCACCAGCAGCGATAGCATCACCAATAGCGCCGTTACATCGGGCCGTAGCCGTTGCATGTAGAACGACACCAAGGCCAGCAGCAGGACGACGGCGAGGTAGATGGAAGCTGCGGTATTCATCGACTGGGCCTAATGGCATACCCGAATACAGGTTCGCGGGTATCTGCGAGTCGGTCATCTTCGCCCTTACCTTGACCGCAGAACGGGCTGCTTTGATGATCGACGTGCGAACTCGATTGCGTTCGCCCCGAATACCAGATGCCAGATTTGTCCGTTCGTACCGTTCTGTGTGCCCTGCTCCTGTCCCTAAGCCTTGCTGCGCAAGGTGGTGCCTCGGAGAACATCCGCAAGCTGCTGAGTGAGCGTGATGATGCCGACATCAAGCTGATCGATACGATCGGCCGCGAGCGTAGCCGCGAAGCTGCCGAGGGGCTCATTAAGGCCTACGACAAGTGCGTGACGCTGCTATTCCGTCGCGAGATCGTCAAGACGTTGGCCAGGTTTGGCAACTTGCCTGCGAGCCAGCAACCGGCGCTCGACAAGTTGGCCGAGGTTGCTGGCGCCAGTGAAGAGGAAGAGTTGCGCCTGCTGGCGCTGCGCGGCTTGGCGCAGTCGCAGACCATCGGCAAGCAATTGCTGCAGCGCATCATCGACTCCAAGGCATCCGACGAACTGCGTCAGCCAGCGATGGTTGAGCACGTCAAGTTGGCGGCTGCTACCGATGCCGATTGGTATCGCAAGATCTGGAACCTCGAGAAGAAGCAGCGCAAGGATGAGAACGGCGACATCCTGGCGCCGGAGCTCAATGCGATTCGTCTGTTGGCATTCGAGGGCGCCTTGCCACAGCTGTCCGAGTCGGAATTGGTGGAGGCGCTGAAGCGCGAGGCCGATCCGAAGATCCGACGCATGTCGCTCGAGTGGATGGAGCGCAAGGACATGTCGAAGGCGATGTCGATGGCCGAGATGGTGTTGGGCCGCGTGACTTACTTTGGTGGCGAACGCGCCGTTGCTGCGCGAATGGTCGCGGCAGCCAAGGGTCCGAAGGCGATGGCTGGCTTCGTTAAGTTGGCCAAGAAGCGCGACGTGACCCAAGAAGATCTTCGCCGTGAGATGGCGCGCTTGATCTCGACTTTTGACGACGCGAAGTCGCAGAAGCGCGCTACCGGTTTGATTGGTAGGGGTAAGCCACACGAGAAGGTGTTTGCGCTGCAGGCAACGGTAAAGATCGATACGCCCAAGGCGCTCACCGCGGTCCGAAAGTGCCTAAAGGACAAGGATGTCACGGTGCGCCGAGCTGCTGGGGAGGCACTGGCGGCCCGCCGCGATCGCCCGTCTGTGCCGGCGTTGCGCGAGTTGATGGCCAAGGCCAAAGGGCCGGAAGACATCCGCATTGCGCTCGAAGCCATCAACGCGATCGAAGGCCCGGCGAGCGCCTGGTTGAAGGAACTTGGTGACTACACGACGCACGAAGATCGCGACGTGCGCACCGCGGCGATGGAAGTGCTTCGAGACGCGCGCGACAAGCGCCAGATGGCGCCGTTGATGGTCGCCTTAGAGCATCCTGATTGGTCGACGCGCTTGCTGGCGATTCAAGCGCTGGCGAAGCTCAAGCAAGCGACTCCGGTTGGCAAGCTGGTCGAACGCATGAGCAAGGAAACCGGCCGCATGAAGAAGCAGCTTGCCGAGGCGCTGTGGCAGTTGACCGCGCAGTCGTTCGATGAAGACGAGCACAAGTGGGCGGGTTGGTGGCAGGTCGCCAAGAAGGATTTTAAGGTCGCGACCAGCAAGGAACTCGACGATGCCGAGAAGGCGCGCGAACGCCGTCGCTTGACCCAGCGAACGGTCAGCAAGGCGAAGTTCTTCGGCATCAAGGTCGAGTCGCACCGCGTGATTTTCGTGCTCGATGTGTCGGGTTCGATGATGGAGTCAATGTATGGCCGCACCATCAACGGCCGCGGCGCCGCGCGCATCGATGTCGCGAAGGAAGAGTTGGCGAAGGCCGTCAAGGGCCTCGATGCCGGCGCGCTGTTCAATATCCTGACGTTCTCAAGCGGGGTCGCGCGTTGGCTGCCGGAAGGCATCGGAACGAGTGACGATGCGAGCCGTCAAAAAGCGCAGAAGTGGATCGAGCGCCTCGGCGCAGGCGGCGGCACGAATCTCTATGACTCGGTGCGCGAAGCGTTTGACGACAAGGACGTCGATACGATCTTCATCCTGTCGGATGGCGAGCCGACGACTGGCGAGGTGATCGACCCGTTCCGGATTCGCGAAGACGTCGCGCGCTGGAACAAGCATCGCAAGATCAAGATCCACACAATTGCCATCGGCGGCAACCTCGAGGTGTTGGAGTGGCTGGCGAAGGATGCTGGTGGCAAGTATCGCCAGATGAGGTAGCTGCTGACGAGGCCACGGATCACGGCATCCGTGGTGGCGGCAACCGTCGCCTACGTCGTGCGCATGACCGCGGCCCAGGCCGCGCGCGTCGCCGCTGACGCTTCCGTGCGATGGCTCGGTGGCTACCAACCGGCGTATCGCCTCGAGCCGGAGTTGCTCAAGCAGCGGGCGTGGCGGAACGAAAAGCCGGTTCGCTACAACCTCGTCGTCGCCGACAAGCACAACGACAAGCCGTCACTCAGTAACAAGATCCAAGCGATCGGTGGCACCGTCGACCATGAGCAGACTGGCAGCTTGCTGTTCACGGTCTCCTTGACTGGCCCGCAGTTGCTGCAAGCCGCTGGCTTTGACGAAGTGCTCTGGATCGATCGTTGGACCGCTGCGGAGAACGATATGGACAACGCCCGCATCCAGGGCGGCGGCAACTACGTCGAGTTGCAAGGTGGCTACACCGGCACTGGCGTCAACACGCACGTCTACGAAGGCCTCGAGGCGACGCACCCAGACTTCACCGGCACCGTGACGGAAGTTCTCAGTGCAGGTGTGCCCGACTTTCACGGCCACTGCACCGCAGGCATCGTGTTTGGCAACGGCAACAGCAACCCAGCCGTTCGCGGCATGGCGCCGGACGCAGGCAAGTTTTACACGAACTACATGTCGACCTCCGCGTCGCGCTGGCAGGTCTTCAACGACCTCGTCAACGTGCACGACGTGTCTCACAGCACGGCTTCGTGGGGCTCGCTAGTGACGACATTCTACACGTCGGTGTCGGCCGATGCGGACGACATCACGTTCGACCACGACCTCGCCTGGACGCAGAGCCAGTCGAACACCAGCAACCAAAACTCACGGCCCGAGGCTTGGGCCAAGAACGTCTTCTCGATCGGTGGTGTGACCCACGGCAACAACAGCAATCCTTTGGATGATTCGTGGCTGACCTCAAGCGCTAGCACTGGTCCGGCACTGGACGGTCGCATCAAACCAACGTTGTGCGCCTACGCCGACAACGTTGGCACGTCGGACCTCTCGGGCAACAGCGGCTACTCAAGCGGCAATTGGACGCCCGCCTTCAACGGCACGTCGAGTGCGACGCCGATCGTCGCTGGGCACAATACGATCGCGCTGCAGATGTTCACCGATGAGGTCAGCCCGGGCATAGGTCTGTTTGGTCAGCCGCTGCGCGCACCTGGCGGCACGAGCCACCAGAACCGTCCGCACTTCCCGACCTTGAAGGGTCTGCAGGTGGTCAATGCGGCGCAATACACGTTTGCGGCGGCTAGCGTCGACAACCGTCGCGAGCACCAAGGCTGGGGCTTCCCCAACCTGCAGACGATGTATGACAACCGCAACAAGATGTACATCGTCGACGAGACGGACATCATTTTGCCTGGCGTGACGCGTCAGCACACGGTCACCGTCGGCGCCGGTGAGCCGTCGTTGAAGATTTGCCTCAACTGGAGCGAGCCCGCCGCCAATCCGTCTGCAACGACACAACTCATCAATAACCTGTCGCTGCGAGTCACCGCGCCGAATGGCACCCAATATTGGGGCAACAATGGCCTCAACAGTGGCCTGTGGTCGGCTGTCGGTGGCATGGAAGACACGGTCAACTCGATCGAGAACGTCTTCGTGCAGAACCCGCAAATTGGCGACTGGATCGTGGACGTGATGGGCTCGGGCATCGTCGTGGATAACCACGTTGAGACCGCCATCGTCGACGCCGACTACGCACTGGTTGTGGCAGGTGGCCTCGGCCAGCTCGGGGTCGGCGGAACCTTCGCGACCAAGACCATCGTCGGCTCCGGCTGTGGCGGCACCTCGATCATCTGCGACGAAGCCATTTACGAATACCCGAACTTCGACCTGGCGAACTCGTCGTGGTCGCTCGACTACTCGGGCGGTGAATACACGCTCGTTGCCGGTGCTGGCACGTGGATCAATCCCGTCAATGCGCAAGGCTTCGGTGACGACACGATTCAGACCTATACGCTGCCGTTCGGCTTGCCAACTCCTGGCGGCACGAGCAACTCGATCAGTGTTTGCGCGAACGGTTGGGTGACGGCGGGCGCGTGGACTGGTGGCTCAAGTTGGACGCCGTCAGTCAGCAAGTTCTTGACTGATGAGATGTGGTGCCTGATGTGGCGTGACCTCAATCCGCAGGGTGGTGGCGATGTCTACGTCGACTCCAACGCGTTGCGAGCCGTGATCACGTGGGATGGCGTGCCCAACTATCAGGTCTCCGGTTCCAACACGGCGCAGATCCAGCTTTGGGCCAACGGTGATGTGCACGTCATCTATCAAAACATGACGGTGATGGGGGACTACCTGGTCGGCTACTCGGTCACCGCCGCCGCCGATCCGGGGCCGGTCGACATTTCGATGTCGCTCAACGGCACGGTCACGGCTTGCGACTCGATGCCCGGGACGCCGGATGTTGCGCTCGACGTGTTGGCGCGGCCGCTGCTTGGTTCGACGGTTCAGCTGCTCACGACCAACGTGCCGCTAACCGCGGTGGCCGCTGCGTCGATCTTCTCGTTCACGCCGATCGTCGGCGGCCTGGAGTTGACCTTCTTCGGCATGCCTGGTTGCTACGTCTACCAGCAGCTCGATGTGGTCATCAGCATGACGGCCTCTGGCGGCAACGGCTTGATCCCCGTGATGATCCCGAACAATCCATCGTTGATCGGACAGGAAGTGCAGAACCAGTCGCTTGTGTTGGTGCCCACCAGCAACCCGGCGCAGCTGGTGACGTCGAACGGTGTCAGGCTGTTGCTCGGCGACATCTAGCCGCTGCGACAGCGAGCCGCTGCGACAACTAGCTAGCGTGCCATCCATCCCGGCGACATCGAGTTGCTGGCGACCTCTGACCACTCGACGGCACCTTGTCGGAGTGAGGCAGAAATCAGCAGCCTTCTCCGAGCGCCGTGATGTTCGGGCCATCGCAATGGCCCAAGCGGCGTCCACTAGGGCAAGCCCCTCGACCGGGGAATGATGCCGATGGGCCATGCGATCGCCGCGCAATCGCAAAGCAGGGCTGCGAGCGGGCGGGTCAATCCGTAGACTGCTTGCCAACTGAACCCCAGTTCGCCACCGATATGTTTTCGAATATGCAACTAAGGCACCTTCTCCTGCTGCTGTCCGCGTTCGCCATCATTGTGCCGCAAGTGCGTGCCCAAGATGAGTTCGCCGCCGACGAGCAAACGCTCACCAAAAACTGCATCCAGTCGCTGATTCGCTTTGCGAACAAGGCCAAGGGCAAGAAGGTCGGGCCGCGCGCGAAGCAAGCTCTCGACCTCGTTCTTGAATACGACCCGGATCACAAGCGCGCGCGCAGTGAACTCGGGTTCCGCAGCGTCAAGGGCCAGTGGGTCGACAATACGAAGGGCCAGCCAAAGAAGTGGCGCGACAAGGCGAACTACGAAGGTCGCTACACGGTCGTTGAAGACTGGGCGAATACGGCTACCGAGCTGAGCATCCAGCACGCCAAGATTGGCTTGAAGCTGAAGACTGCCGGCAAGGCTGAGCGCGCCACCTACCACCTTGGCAAAGCGGTCTACTACAACCCGCACAACAAGGACGCCAACATCGCCCTTGGCAACAAGGAAGGGCCCGGCTTCTACGGCACCGATCACCAGATCGCCTATGCGAAGCGCATGAAGGAGATCGAGATCAAGGCCGTTGAGTTTGCCCGCAAGCAATATGAGGTCGAGGAACTCGCCGCTGATCAGACGCCGGTCGAGTTCAATAACCTGGTCGACAACGCGCCGGAGTGGATGTTGAAGCCCAGCTTTGACCTGCACGGTGCTAAGAGTGCTCGCTTTAAGGTCTGGACGCGCGGCTCGCAGGAGCTCGCCAATGACTCGGTCATGTGGGCCGAGCGCACCGTCGATTTCATGGTCTGGTTGCTGGGTGAAGAACAGGCCAAGAAGACACAGTTCGTGCAGCGCGCGACCAAGAGTTGGGACATGTTCTGCTTTCTCGCGACCTCGAGCGAGCGCAAGGTGTTGCTTGAGTCGAACCCGAACATCCTCGCCGGCAAGACCGTTGCTGAGGGCATGCAGTTCGTGAACAACTCGTGGCGCGGCAAGGATGGCGCAGTGATGTGCTCGGTCGGTGGATCGGGACGCGGCATCCACGACTTCTTGATCGCCAACATTGTTTTCTACGGCCTGTGCGCGAGCGGCAATGACGGCATTGGTCAAGGCATCGTGCACGCGATTACCTGGTACCTAAAGTCGACGTCGATCGCTCGCTGGGGAGCCCTTCCTGAGGGCACGGTTGGCGAGGACAGCTTGGCCTTGCCAGAGGGCACGAACTGGTGGATGCGCACGGTGCGCGACCAAGCGATGTCCCATCAGGATTGGCGCTTTGGCCAGGTCCCACGCGAAAAGCTGAGCCGCTTCCGCAACGACTGCCGTCTCAAGACGTGGAGTCTGATGACCTGGATGATGGCCGCCTATCCGGACACGTGGGTCAAGTTCTTCCGTGCTCTGCCGGACGCGGACAAGCGAGTCCCGACGTTGGAAGATGTCGAGGCCGTAGTCGTCAAGGAACTAGGCAAACCGAGCGCAACGATCGATGCAGAGTGGCGCGAATGGGCTCGCGGCGATAGCGGCGTCGCCTACGGCACTGGCTACGGCCCACCATTGTTGCCTGAGCGGCCGAGTGACATTGAGATCACGGCTCTAGAGCAGGTCAACTTGGTGCGTGCTCAACCAATTGGTTTCACGTGGCCCAGCGGCAAGCCGTTCGAAGGCCAATGGATGTCCCTCTCGGAATGTGAGATGGACGCCGAGACCTCGATTGGTTGCGACTTGCATGCCAAATACGTGTCGAACCACCCGGACTTGGTGAACGCTGCCGATGGCAACATTCACGAAGAGAATCCAGCCCATGAGGACTTCACCAGGCAGGGGCAGCAAGGCGGCAGCGGCAACATCGTGACCAGCACCGGGCGGGCGACGAAGTCGTTTGCGCGCGAGTCCGTTGACGGCTGGATCAGCGCGCCATACCACCGCTTCCCGATGTTGAAGCACAACATCAAGCGACTTGGCTACTCACACGTCGATGGCGAGCAGCTGTCCGTGTCGGTGCTTGATATGGGTTCTTTGATGGAACCCTACGACCCAAAGACGGCTCCCCGTCTGGTCGCGTGGCCTGCGAACGGCATGAAGGGTGTGCCAACTCACTTTGGCAGTCCTGAGAGCCCGAACCCACTGGCCGACCAGCCGGAGGACGAGCAGGACATCACGAAGTGTGGCTACGTCACCAGCCTGCAGTTTGAGGCGGGCCTAGCCAAGAACCTTGGCGACGCTGACATTGAACTCTGGGAGTCTCGCAAGGGCGGGCGCCCACCGACGGCAAACATCGTTCGCAAGAACTCAAAGGAGTTCACCGGGTGGACCAGCCGCTGCAAGCCGAACCCCGTCGAGTGCTACAAGCACACCCCAAACACGCCGCTCAACAAGAAGCGTGACCTCCGCGACGTGCTGTTCTTAGTTCCCAAGCAGCCGCTCAAGTCTGGCAAGCAATATCAGGCGCGCGCCACGTTCCGCTTCTCAGGCAACGAACCAATCATCTTCATCTGGGAGTTCACGACCGGCAGCCGAAAGGTAGGCCTCAAGCTAAAGTAGCGCCCCCTCCAGCAGGCCACCCGCTCACCGGCCCCATCGTATTGGGCCCCTGCGTAGTGGGGCCCTGCGTACTGTACCCGGTACAAACCACAGGTTCGGCTGCGCCGGCCGAGTCACGGCGCCCATCGCGCCAGCAAGCAGACCACTTACAAACTTCTCTCTGCGCCCAGGCGGTGCAGAGAGTCGCTTTGCGACGCTCTCGAGGTCGTGGCCCTTGCAACCGTCGGCGCGATGCCGACAATGTTTGGCGAAAACGTCACTCAAACCAACCCAACCCCCAGGCCTCAGGGCCCCGAGCCGAACATGTCCCAACGCATCGACGAAATCCTCAGCTGGTATGAATCCGATCATCCCGGCG
The DNA here is from genome assembly GCA_051278165.1 of Planctomycetota bacterium. Classification (GTDB taxonomy): domain Bacteria; phylum Planctomycetota; class UBA1135; order UBA1135; family UBA2386. The sequence continues at coordinate 38,164 of JBNMNW010000013.1, forward strand.
TTCTGAAGAACCTCCGTTGGATGATGGACACGGGCGCACTCGCGGGCACGGGCAAGTTCGTGATCCTGCCGGTTGACCAAGGTTTTGAGCACGGTCCGGCGCGCACGTTCGCCAAGAACCCGGCCGGCTACGATCCGCACTACCACTTTGAGCTTGCGCTGAAGTCGGGCTGCAACGCCTACGCCGCGCCGCTTGGCTTCCTCGAAGCTGGCGCCCGCAAGTATGCCGGTCAGATCCCGTTGATCCTCAAGCTCAACAATTCGGACTCGCTCTACAGCCCGAAGAACCCGAAGCCGGCCGTCACCGCATCGGTGCAAGACGCGCTTCGCCTCGGCTGCGCCGCGGTCGGTTTCACGATCTACCCCGGCTCCGACCTGCGTGACGGCATGTATCAGGAGCTGCGTGAGATCTCCGAAGAAGCGAAGGCCTGTGGCCTCGTCGTCGTCGTCTGGAGCTACCCGCGTGGCGAAAGCCTGAGCAAGAAGGGCGAGACCGGCATCGACGTCTGCTGCTACGCCGCGCAGATTGCCGCCCAACTCGGCGCGCACATCATCAAGGTCAAGCCGCCGACCGACTTCATCGAGCAAGACGCCGCTCGCAAGGTTTACGAGTCGGAAGGCATTCCGATTAGCACGCTCGCCGAGCGCACCAAGCACGTCATCCAGTCGTCGTTCAACGGCCGCCGCATCGTCATCTTCTCTGGTGGCGAAGCGAAGGGCTCGGACGCAGTGATGGAAGAGATCCAAGGCCTCGCCGACGGCGGCTCCTTCGGTTCGATCATGGGCCGCAACGCTTTCCAGCGCCCGCTTCCCGAGGCGCTCGAATTGCTGAAGGCTGTGCAGGAAATCCACCGCGCGGCTAAGTAGCCGCGCGGCTTCTGCCAGCGCCTCGCGCTTCCACCGCGCGGCTAAGTAGCCGCGCGGCTTCTGCCAGCGCCTCGCGCGGCGTATCTCCCCGGCGGGAATAGACCCTGCCCGCCGCCGTCGGATGGCGCATGTCGTTCATCCGTTGGACCCTTGCGACCCTCGTTGTGCTCGCCTTTTTGGTGGCTGCAAGTTTGACGGCGGAGCCTGGCGTTTGGCGCGAAGCAGTACACTGGGCACGCGGCTTCCGTGAGCTCAGCAGCGAACGTGCCGCCACTTGCCCTGTGCTCGTTGGCGAATCCATACCAGGGGATCCGCGCGAAGCGTATGAGCTAATTGGCCAGCGCGTGATCGCCCTTGACGTTAAGGAACGTGCGCAACTGCGCGCGTTCGCCGAGCGCCGGGTGGCAGACCCTGAGCTTGCTCTAGCGCTCGTGGCGAAGGTGCCGGTGGGGCCGAACGGCGAGCCAGAAGCCACTCGCGTAGAAGCTTCCCTGCGTGACTGCGAAGGCTACTGACGGCACGATACCTGCCATGCGTATCGCGAGGCTTGGCCTGTGGGTTGTCACGGTTTCGGTGGGACTTTTGCTGCAGTCGTGTAGTGCACCTTTTGACGAACGTCCGCCCATAGTCGCCAGTGGGCCTGCAATCGATTTCCTTAAGCCAGACGCCGTGAGCGGTGTGCACGGGCGCCTCGAAACTCATGAAGGCTTGCGCGTCTTGCGGCTCTGGGGAACCTCCGAGCAGCGCGGCTATGCGCACGGATTCCTGATGGCTAGCGACATCTTCGCGATCATGAACCAGGAGTTCGCTGCGCGGTTTGCCAAGGCTCCCGAGCTGCTGCTTCAGGCGCGCGCTGCGTTGCCGCGCTTGATCGAGTATCCGGACGAGTTCGCCACCGAGATTGACGCACTGTGGCGCGGGCTGCTAGCACGCGGCATTGATCGCAACATGGTCAAGCTCAAGCGCGAGTTCGACAAGACGGACCTGTTGGTGGCGAACGCCCTCGATGTGTTCGGGTTGATGGGTTGCAGCAGCTTCACCGTGTGGGGGGGGCAAGCTGTTGGTGGTGGCGTGCTGACGGCGCGCAACTTTGATTGGCCGCTGACCGGTGATCACATGCTCGATCACACGATGTTGATTGTGCAGATGCCCGAGGGAGCGACTGGCACGGCATCCGTTGCGTGGCCCGGCTATGTCGGCACGGTGACCGGCATCAGTGCCGACGGCGTGGCCGCCTACCTGCACGTTGGTAGTGCGAACTTCTCGTTGCCGCAGCCGTCTTCATACCCAGCCGCAGTGGCGGCCCGGTTGATTCTGCAAGCGGCAGAGCAAGGTGCGATGCGGCTGAAGAAGGCCGAAGAGGTGCTCGAATATACGAGTCCACCAGTCGGCTACATGACCCACGTGGTGTTGCCAGAGGCGGCTGCTGAGGGGCGGCCGGTGGCAGTGTTTGAGACCAACGTCGCGGACACTGTCGTTGGCGGCAACCTGGATGGCGCGTTCGTGGTGACCAACCACTTCCGCACCCGCAAGGATGGCCGCGTGGCTTCGCGCGATAGCACGGGACGCGAAGCCGAGATGCAGAAGGGCATTGCCGGCTGCATCGAGGTCGCGGACCGCGCCGTCGATCCGGACGAAGCCTGGGAGATCCTTCGATCGGTCCAGAAGTCTGGCGACCACCACTTTGGCACGCTGCACTCGCTGGTGTTCCGGCACGATCCGTGGCACTTCGAGCTGCGCGTTGCCGACCACAATGCGGATGGTTTGATCGGGGCGCCCAGTAGCTCGCGCCGCTACCGGTTGACCCGAGAGCAGGTGTTCGCAGGCGTTGCCAGCGGCCGGTCGAAGTAGGCAACCGCAAAGGCCCGTGATCGGGCCCACTGTCCAGTTTCGACGGAGTCGATAGTGGGGGGGCGGTTGCACGGCGTGTTTGTGGTCGCATTGCCATCGGCGAGTCGAGCCGCCCAATTGCTAGCTAAGCGCGCAAACTAGTGCGCGTCGGAACCCGCCTTCGCACGGGCGTGCTCAGATCGCGAGACTTCCCAGTGCCCGCCAGCCGATACGAGGCTACTGTTCTTCGCTCGAATCTCGGTCCGCGCCCTCGCTCATGAACGAAGTCTCCGAACGGAAAGTGCCGCTGGGCATGTTCCTTGGTATTGCCGTCATATCGGCATCCCTGCTCGCCTTTCAGGTGCTGTTGACCCGTGTGTGCGCACTGCGGCTCGCGTTCCACTTTGGCTTCTTGATCATCTCGAACAGTCTGCTCGGCATTGGTGCCAGCGGCTCGTTCTTGACGCTGTTTGAAAGCAAGTGGCGCAAGAACCCCGAGAAGTGGATCTTTGGATTCAGCGTGCTCTACGTCATCAGTCTGCTGGTGACGTGGGAGTTTGCGCGCAGTTATGCGATGCCCGAGCAGATGAAGTTCGCCGACTTGAGCGTCGAACAGTTCATGCAGTTCGCGATCTACAACCTCGGGTTGGCGGTTCCGTTCTTCTTCGGTGGTGGTGCGGTCGGCCTGATTCTGTCGGCCTACAGTCACCGAGTGAACACGGTCTACGCCAGTGACCTGGTCGGTGCGGCGCTCGGTTGCCTGCTGTGCCCGTTCTTGCTTTGGCCAGTTGGCGCCGGCGGCACGCTGTGCGCGATCGTCATCCTCGGTGTGATCACGATCGCGTTGGTCGCCCCGAAGTCGGTGAAGCGGCCAGCCATCATTGCGGCTGCCGTGCTCACGGTTGTGTTCGCCGCTTGGATGCCATCGTTTGATTCGCAATTCCCGGTGCCTGGCAAGAAGCATCTGCAGATGACGCAGGGCCAAGGCATGAGCCTCGGTGGCCCGCACGAATACTCGCGCTGGAGTGCCAACAGCCGCATCGATGTCATCAAGAGTCCGTTGCCGTTCTGGCTGGCGTATGGCGTCAGCGAGAAGGATCGTGGCTTTGCGCTCGACCCGGCGAACAGAGAGGCGATGGGTCTGCAGAAGTGGATTATGCAGGACGGAGATGCGGGCACGTTCGTGACCGACTACTCCAACAGTAAGGTCGGCCAAAAGTACCTGCAGCGCACGCTCTATGGCTTGAGTGCATCGATCAAGAAGGGCACTGCACCGAAGGTGTTTGTGATTGGTGTTGGTGGCGGCCCCGACATCTGGGTGCACAAGCTGACCGGCGCGAGCGCCATTAAGGGCATCGAGCTCAACCAAGGCGTGCTCGAAGCACATGAGACGGTCGCCAAGGAATACTCGAGAGGCATTACCGAGGATCCGACGATCACTCTGGTGTGTGATGAGGGCCGTTCTGCATTGATGCGAGACGAGTCGAAGTACGACATCATTCAGATGACGGGCATCGACACGTGGACCTCGCTCGCTTCGGGCGCCTACGTGTTGGCGGAGAACTACCTCTACACGGTCGAAGCAGTGCAGCAGATGTATGAGCATCTGAATGACGGGGGCATCTTGCAAATCACGCGCATGGGTGCGGATATGGAGCGGCTGCGGCTGCTGGCCAACATCAACCAGACGTTCCTCAACATGGGCCGCACCGACTTCGCGGAGTCGGTCGCAGTTGTCACCGCGCAAACCGATCAGTTGACGTCCGTTCTGATCCGCAAAGGCGCGTTCCCTGAGGATGAGATTAAGGGGTTTGAGGCGTTCCTCGACGAGACGGGACACAGCCGCCTGTATCTGCCCGGTCGCCAGCTGTCGAACCACATCGTCGAGCGCTTCATCAAGGATGATGACAAGCAGAAGTTCATCGAGGACTTCCCGCGCAACATCTCCCCGACGACCGATGACCAACCGTACTTCTTCAACTTCACGCGCTGGGACGCTCCGAGTGAAGAGCAGTTGAAGGTGCTGGACGAGGCCACCGAGGTGTCGCAGGGAAGTCCGAAGCTGCTGTGGTGGCAGTTGTTCTTCTCGTCGGGCGTGGCGCTGTTGTTGATCGTCGTACCGCTGCTGTTTAAGCGCGGTGCCGCCAGGTCGGCGCACACTGGCCGCTTCTTCGTCTACTTCACCGGTATCGGGGTCGGCTTCATCTTCTTGGAGATCGCGCTGATGCAGAAGTTGACGCTGCTGCTCGGTCAGCCGCTCTACTCGATCGTCGTGACGCTGTTCTCGATCCTGATCTTCACCGGCATCGGTAGCTTCCTATCCGGTCCGTTGTTGAAGGGTGGGATCATGGTGTCGCGCATGATTCCGGTCGGCATTGCGATCGTCACCGTGGCGATCGTCATCTTCAGCGACCAGATCGTGGCCTCGGTGATTGCCGAAGACCTGACCACGCGCGCATTGGTCGCGGGTGCGATGACGGCGCCGCTGGCGTTGTTGCTCGGCATGCCGTTCGCTCACGGCGTGAGCTTGCTGCGCAAGCTGTCGCCGGGCTTTGTTCCGTGGGCTTGGGCCGTGAATGGTTCGGCCAGTGTTGTTGGCTCAGTCGTCACCGTCATCGTTTCGATGAACTTCGGGTTCAGCGCTGTGCTGATCGCCGCGATCTTCATCTACGCGATCGCGTTCGTGGCGGTGGATAAGCTGGGTCGCGCGTCGTGAGGTGGTTCGCGAGTAGCGAGGTGGTTCGCG
>JBNMNW010000014.1:0-42515 GCA_051278165.1 Planctomycetota bacterium
GATGCGCTCGGCACCCATGATCGACTTGACGCCTGCCGTCACGGCGCGACGCGGCGGCTCGTCAGGAACGAAACGCGGCGTGGCATCCGCGCGGGTCGACTCCGCTAGCGTCGTAACGTGGTATCCCTCATCGAACGACGCACCCGGCTCGTTGAACGCGACGTGGCCATTGCGGCCAATGCCCAAGAACTGGAGTTTGATGCCGCCAGCGCGCGCCAGGCGCTCTTCGTGGGCCCGAAGGGAGCCTTCAGCACCATGGCACGGGACCGGCAGGAACGAGCCACGGGCAAGCATCTCGCGCAGCCCAGGGCAACGCAGGATCAACTCGTTGACCATGCCGCCATTACGCTCAGGCTCGAAGCCCATGTATTCGTCGAGATGCGTGCCAATGAGGTCGTTGGCGTTGACCCGGCCACCCTGCATCTCGGCGTCGAGCGCGCGGAAGAAGGCGGTGAAGGTGTCTCCAGTCGCGAAGCTGACCAGCGGGCGTTGCGACGCATCCGAGCCGTTTGCCTTCACTACGGCGCAAACTTCATCAAGCAGCAACGCCACGGCACTCTCCGCACCGGCCAGGACTTTCACTTCCGTCTTCGCTTGCTGATCCATCGTAAAGTGATTGTGCCGAAGCAGGGGGCCTCCCGCAAGCCATCACCTCCCGCACGCCGCACCGTGGAGGTAACACAAACGCCTAATGATCATTTGGTTGCGGCAGGTTAGCCATCTCGTCCCGGCTTCGTCCCAGGCGCCGATTCGGGGTTCTTTTCGCGAACCTTCAACGCCGGAATCGCAGCACCCGACACGCGCAAGTTGAGGCGGTAGAGCGACGTGCGGGCGGTCACGAACAACTGCTTACCATCCGGCCCACCGAATGCACAGTTAGCCGGTTTCTCGGGAAGCTTGACCGTGACGAGGTGCTCGCCCGCCTGCGAGTAGATGCGCACCCCGTCCCGAGCCGTGGTGTAAAGATTTCCGCGAGAATCACAGCGCATGCCATCTGCGCCACCATCGAGCCAGAACAGCGGCGGCGACAGCGTGCCATGCTTCTGAATAGAGAACGCGCCGACCCGCTGCTTTTTGCCGCTGTCTGCGATGTAGATGCGTTGGTGATCTGGTGAGAAGCAGATGCCGTTGGGCATCGCGAAGTCGCGCTGCACGATCGTGACCGCGCCGGTCGTCTCGTCGAGTCGGTAGACGAAGTTGCCCTCAGCCTCAGCCTTGCGCTTGCCCAGTCCGTAGGTCGGATCGGTAAACCAGATGGTGCCGTCGTTGCGCACGCACAGGTCGTTGGGCGAATGGAATCGCTTGCCGTCACAGGTTGAAGCGAGCACCGCCGGCACGGACTTGGCATCGAGCAAACTGTGGCGAATCACATTGCGACCGCCATGCTGCGCACTCAACAGCTCGCCATCGAGATCGAGCGTATTGCCGTTGCTCTGCTCGCTGTCGCGCCAATCCACGACGCCCCCCTGCTCGGTCCAACGCAGCAGCTTGGCGCGCGGGATGTCGGAGAACACCAGCGCCGAATCGCGCGCGATCCAGACTGGACCTTCGACGAACTTCATGCCGGTGTGAAGTCGCTCGATCTTGACGTCCTTGGCGACCAGCTGCTCGCCAGCCTGCTGATGACCAGCCTGCTGATGACCAGCCGGCTGATGATAGGTGACCTGAGCGGGCAGAGCGGCCAACAACAACAAACACGACGCGAGCAACAGGGTCTTCATCACACCTTCCAAATCAAGTTCTTCTTATGGAGCACACGCAGCACGCTGAACCACGCCAGGATCCAGAGTAGCGCGAACAATAGCGACGCAAACTTCGGGTCGCCGATCGGCAGCAACACGGTCTCAAAGAACCAGTTGGCGGGAGATGTTGATTTGCCATCAACGTCAAACTTGATCAGCCGCCAGACAATGCGCCCCAGGATGCCACTGCCGACAAAGACGAGCAGCGCGTTGACGCCATAGACTTGCAGCGGATAGGCGATTCGCTGCCATTTACGACCTTCGAACGCCCAGACACATGCCGCCAGCGCAAACGTCGCGACGCCGGCCGTCCAGACGGCGTAGCTACTGGTCCAGAGGTACTTGTTGAACGGTAAAACCGTGGACCACAGCATGCCGATCGCGAGCAACCGCACGCCAAACGCCAGCAACGATGCGACCTTCTTAGACAAGTCGGTTTCGCGGCGCATGATACGACCGACTTCGACGCCCAGCAAGCACGTCGCAAGGGACGGAATCGTGCTCAGCAAGCCTTCGGGGTCGTATGCACCCTTCATATAGATGTGCGATCCGAACACCGCGCGATCGACGTAGCCCTGCAACGTGCCCATTGGCGTGCCAATGTCGGGAGGTCCGAAACCAGGCACCGTCACCAGGGTAATCAGCGGCCAGTAAAGCAACAGACAGGCGGCTAACACCACGCGCTGCATGCGCACCGAAGAGTGCACAAACAACAGCGCGGCCAACCCATAGCAAACGCCGATGCGCTGCAGCACGCCAGGAAACCGCGTGCCGAACAGTGGCGCAAACAGATCGCGATCTTCGGCAAAAGTGATCAGCGGGAATGCAGACAGAAACATGCCGAGCAAGACGAGGCTGGCCACCCGACGAGCGATGCGCCAACTCGTGTTTGGCGCAAGCGTGCGCGACATCGCCGGTACGATGGCAACTCCGGCACAGAATAAAAACGTCGGGAACACCAAGTCGGTGAACGTGCAACCGTGCCATTCTGCATGCCTGAGAGCACCGTATTGGTAGGCGCTCCCCCACCTGCCAGGGTTGTTGACCAGGATCATCGCGGCGATCGCTAGGCCGCGCAGTGCGTCGAGACCGATCCATCGGCCCGTCGCGACTTGTTGCGTATTCTGGTTCATGCAGCGCCCTACCAGGCCTACGCCGGCGCGTCTAACGCGGCGCGAACACTGCCGTCGTGCGTAAACAGCAAAGTGCGCGCCACATGCGGCGGCACCGACTTGCACTCGGCAACGATCGCCGCCTTCACTTCGCCATCCGCATCTTGCAGCAACTGCGCCGCATGCTCGAGACTGCAGCGACACGCCTGCGCAACGATGCCGACACTGCGCGCCCGCAGCTTCTCGTTGGTCGCTTGCACGTCGACCATCAAGTTGCCATAGACCTTATTGAGTCGAACGAACGCACCAGTGCTGAGCATGTTCAGCACCATCTTGGTCGCCGTGCCAGCCTTCAGCCTCGTGCTGCCCGTGAGCAACTCCGGACCGGTGACCGTTTCGATGGCGATGTCGGCGGCCTGCACGATCAGGCTGCCCCGATTCATCGTCACCGCGATCGCCAACGCCCCCACCGACCGCGCGTATTCCAGCGCACCGACGACAAATGGCGTGCGGCCACTTGCCGCGATGCCGACGACACAGTCCTTCGGGCCGAGATTCATCGCGGTGAGATCCGTGGCAGCTAGCGACGGATCGTCTTCGGCTCCTTCGACCGCTTTTTGGAAGGCGCGTTCGCCACCGGCAATCAAGCCGACGACTTGGGCAGGATCGGACGAGAAGGTCGGCGGGCATTCGACCGCGTCGAGCACCCCGAGGCGACCGGACGTTCCGGCTCCAGCGTAAATCAGACGGCCGCCCTTGTGCATGCGCTTGGCAATAGCGTCCACCGCCTCAGCAATGCTTGGCAGCGCGGCACGCACCGCATCGGCGACATGACGATCCTCATCGTTCATCGCCGTCATCACGTCGAGCGTCGACATTGCGTCGAGTTCGCTGCTTCGTGGGTTGCTTGCCTCAGTCGTGAGATCAGACAAATCGACGCGGCTCATGCCCGGCATGATCGCGCAATCTGGCGCCGTTCGCTACGGGCCGAACGTCGCATTCTTGTGAGTCTGCCGATTGGCAACCAACAAAAGGAACGATGCGAACCTTGCATCAGGGCTCAGGCAACGCATCCTGCGCCCATGGCCATCGGCACCACGGACCTTGTGATCCTCATCGCCTACTTGATCGCGACGGTCGCCTTCGGCCTTTATATGGGGCGCGGCCAGAAGTCCGCGACCGATTATCTGCTCGGCGGCCGCAACCTGCCGTGGTGGGTTCTGCTGCTATCCATCGTCGCGACCGAGACCAGCACCGCGACCTTCCTCAGCGTGCCGGGCATTGCGTTCGGAACGGCAGAGGCGCCCGGCAACCTGCTGTTTCTCCAGCTACCCCTTGGCTATCTGGTCGGCAGAACAATCGCCGCCTACGGCCTGCTGCCGCTCTACTTCAAGGGCAAGATGTTCACGGCGTACGACGTCCTGAACCAACGCAGCGGTCCGCACGTTCGCAGCATGGCGAGCGCACTGTTCCTGATCACGCGCACCCTCGGCGACGGCCTGCGCCTCTACCTGGCGGCAGTCGTGATGCAGATCATGTTCGGCTGCTCGCTCGCTACGGCAGTGGTTTCCGTCGGCATCGCGACGGTCATCTACACGGTGATCGGCGGCATCAAAGCGGTCGTGTGGACCGACGCGATCCAGTTTGTCGTCTACATGACCGGCGCCGTCATCGCGTTCTTCGTGATGGGCAACCAGCTCGATGGCGGCTTGGCGGCAACGTTCCAAGCAGACGCCATGCAAGAACGGCTGCGCTGCTTCGATTTCGGCTTCGACCTCTCATCCCCCTACACGTTCTGGGCCGGCATGATCGGCGGCGCGGTGCTGTCGATTGGCAGCCACGGCGTCGACCAGATGATCGTGCAACGCTATCTGTGCGCGCGCTCACAGCGAGACGCGCAGAAGGCGCTGCTGTGGAGTGGCCCGGTTGTGCTGGTGCAGTTTGCGATCTTCCTGATGCTTGGCCTCGGCCTGTCAGCGTTCTACACCCAGCATCCGACCGGCGAACCGTTCGAAAGCGGCGACCGCGTACTGGCGCACTTCATCGTGCACCACCTGCCCGTCGGACTGATTGGCATCGTGCTCGGGGCGGTCTTTTCAGCGGCCATGTCGACGCTATCGAGTTCGCTGTCGGCATCGGCATCGGCAGTCGTCAACGACTTCATCTTGCCGCGAACTGGTCACGACCCAGATTCGCCGTTTGCCCTGCGCAGCGCGAAAATGGCCACTATCGTGTTCGCTGGTATGCAGATCCTCGTCGGCATCAGCGGCCTCGGCGGCGCCAGCTCGGTCGTCGGCCAGGTGCTGACCATCCAGACGCTGACTCTCGGGGTCATCCTCGGCCTGTTCGTGCTAGCGCTCAGCGAACAACGCTCCGCGAAGGCGTCGCTAATCGGACTGGTGTGCGGCTTACTTGCCACGGTGCTGATCGTGTTCGTCATGCCGTTGATCGAAATTGGCGACGGCAAGACGCTAAAAATTGGTTGGCCTTGGTATGGCTTAATTACCTGCAGTGCGACGTATGGCGGCGGCCGAATAGCGAGGTTCATCCTGGCCCGTATCTAGCAGGACGCCATGACGGTCCCCGAACAGATCGACACCAAGCGCCTGCGGCTATCGTGCTGGCAAGCAGGCGACGCCGAAGAATTGCGCGCCTGCCTCGACCGCTGTGATGCGCACCTGCGGCCATGGATTCCGTTCATGCAGAACGAGCCGCGCACGCTCGAACAAACTCACCAAGGCTTGCTCGAATGCCGCACCGCATTTGGCCAAGGCGAGCACTATCGCTTCGCGATTCGAGACCTGCAAAGCAAGGCGCTGCTCGGCGAAACGATGCTGTTCTCTCGGGGCGCCCCAAACACCCTCGAAATTGGCTACTGGCTCGACGAGCAGCATTGCGGCAAAGGCTACGCCACCGAAGCAACCAAACCGCTGCTGGCGATGGCCTTCAACACGCTCTCTGTCGCCCGGGTCATCATGCGCTGCGACCAACGCAACGTCGCAAGTATGCGGGTCGCCGAGCGACTCGGCGGCATCTGCCGCGACATCGAGACGCTCGTAGAAAATGGCAAAACGGTCACGCTGCTCGTCTTCGAATGCAAGCGGCCATGCCGCTAGCAGCAATCAAGACCTGACGGCCGCACAGCAACTCGCTACGTTGCCTGCATGCATTGCCCCGCCGTCCCACTAGCCCTCGCGCTGGCCGTTGGTTTGCTCTCGCTGTCAGCCCCCGCACAAGTCCAAACGGGGGTCGACCGCTTGGTGGCCGAAGAGTGCGAACAACTGCGCGATCGCAAGGTTGGCTTGATCACCAACCACACCGGCCTGACCCTGAATGGCCGTCGCACCGTGGACGTATTGCACGAAGCCAAGGAGGTCACGCTGGTCTCGCTGTTTTCGCCCGAGCACGGCTGGCTTGGGGTCGTCGACAAGAAGGTCGGAGACACGATCGACAAGGCCACCGGCCTCAAGGTGTTCTCGCTGTATGGCAAAACGCGCAAGCCGACCGACGAGATGCTGCGAGGCATCGACACCTTGGTGTTCGACATCCAAGACATCGGCTGTCGCTTCTACACCTACATCGCAACGATGCGCGCCGCGCTCGAAGCGGCCGCCCAACATAAGTTGCGCTTCGTCGTGCTCGACCGGCCCAATCCCATTGGCGGCATCGCCATGGCTGGCCCCGTAATGAAGAACTCACGCCGCGACTTCGTCGGCGCCCACACGATTCCGTTGCGGCACGGCATGACGGCCGGCGAACTGGCACGCATGATCGTTGGCGAAACCGGCTTGCGCGTTAAGCTCGACGTCATCGCATGCACCGGTTGGCAACGCGCCGATTACTGGCAAGACACTGGCCTGACCTGGGTCAACCCATCGCCAAACATGCGTCGCCTGACGCAAGCGTTGACGTATCCCGGCGTCGGCTTGGTCGAAGGCACCAACGTCTCAGTTGGCCGCGGCACCGACACCCCGTTTGAGATCCTCGGTGCGCCATGGTGCGACGGCAGCCAACTGGCGAACCACCTCAACGCAGCCAAGTTGCCGGGAGTGGCCTTCGTGCCGGTGCGCTTCACGCCGACCTCGAGCAAGCACAAGGGCATCGAATGCGGCGGCGTGCACATTCTGGTCACGGATTGGCGCGCGTTCGAAGCCGTTCGCACCGGCATGCACATCGCGTGCGCGCTGCACTCGTTGTTTGCCGATGACTGGGACACCAAACGCTTGGACTGGTTGCTCAAGGATCAGGCTTCGTACGATGCGATCCTCGCCGGCACCAAGGCCGATGACATCATCAGCACATGGCGGCAGCCGCTCGACCTGTTCCGCCTGCGCCGGAGCCCATTCCTAATTTACGAGTAATGACGTTGCCAACAGACAGCATTGCCATGGAGTCGCTGCTAACGGGCCTAGATGTCGTGCTGCGCGATCCGCCGCCCCGGCTTCAGGAGTCGCGCGCGTTCGGTTTGCTCAGCAACCAGGCCTCGGTCACAGACACGTTCGAACACGCCGCCGATGCGCTGCACGAACGCTTTCCCGAGCAGCTGACGACGCTGTTCGGGCCGCAGCACGGGCTGTGGTCCACCGAGCAGGACAACATGATTGAGACCGGCCATGCGCAATACCGGTCGATGGCGGTACACAGCCTCTACTCGGAAACGCGCCAGCCAACCGCCGAGATGCTGCGTGGCCTCGATCTATTGGTCGTCGACCTGCAGGACGTGGGAACCCGTGTCTACACCTACATCTGGACGCTGACGCACTGCATGGAAGCGTGCGCAGCAGCTGGCGTCGAGGTGATGGTGCTGGACCGCCCCAACCCGCTCGGTGGCGAAGTCGCCGAAGGTGCGGCACTCGACCAGACGTTCGCAAGTTTCGTCGGTCGAGCCGAGATCCCGATGCGGCACGGTTTGACCATCGGCGAGTTGGCTAGGCACTGCAACGTAGCGCTCGGCATCCACTGCGAACTGCACGTCGTCAAGATGTGCAACTGGCAGCGTTCGATGTTGTGGACCGACACGCAGCGCATCTGGGTGCCGCCATCCCCCAACCTGCCCCGTATCGAGGGTGCACTGGTCTACCCCGGACAGGTCCTGCTCGAAGGCACGAACGTCAGCGAAGGCCGCGGCACGACGACCCCGTTCGAACAGTTTGGCGCGCCGTGGATCAATGCGCGACAGCTGCGCGAAGCGTTGCCGGCGATCGATGGAGCGCGGCTGCGTACCATCACGTTTGAACCGACCTTCCAGAAATGGCAGCAGCAGCCGTGCCACGGGCTGTTCCTGCATATCACCGATCCAGGCATGTTCCGTTCATACGAGGCCACACTGCGGATCATGCGAGAACTGCGCAGGCTCTACGGCGACCAGTTCGCTTGGAATCCGCCGCCCTATGAATACGAGCCGACCCTGATGCCGATAGACATCCTGACGGGAGCCTCGCTCGTGCGGCAGCTCGTCGATGACAACGGCAGTGACGCGGACCTGATCGAACTTAGCCAAGAACCCGCCGGCTGGTGGCAGCGCGTCCGTGACTGCCTGCTTTACTGACGGCTAGTAGTGATGAACGAACTCCCGCTCGGCCCAACCACCAGCACATCAGGCACAGCAGCCTGGCGATGGATCGCAATCGCCGTGCTGCCCGCCGTGCTGCTAGCAGCGTGGCAAGCGGCGTGGCCGTATCCGTTCTTCTCGGACGACTCCTTCATCTCGCTGCGCTACACCGAGCGCCTACTGCAAGGCGACGGTTTGACCTGGACCGACGTCGACGGCGTGCCCCAACGCGTCGAAGGCTATAGCAACCTGCTATGGGTCGTATTGACTGCGGCGGTTGGCGCACTCGGCGTCGAACTCGTCTTTGCCGCGCGCTTGCTCGGCGGGCTGGCAACGTTCGCCGGCCTGTGGTTTCTAGCCGCCGCGCTACGTCCCCGCGACGTGCGCTCCGCCATCGTTGCTGCCGTCGCACCACTGCTGGTCGCATCAACGCAACCGGTCATGATCTGGACGCTGGCCGGGCTCGAAGGGCCGCTGGTGATGGCGTTGCTGGCATGGGGATTTGGCGGCCTCGTGCGGCACTACAGCAACCGCGATGTCTACCGGAGTTGGTTGCCGCGCACCCTACTGATCGCCGGCGTGCCGTTTGCGCTCGCATGCTGGACGCGACCTGACGGGCCGCTGTGGGCCTTCACGGCAGGAACGGGGCTCGCCGCCATGTCGATTTCATCCGGCGTGACGACTGCGTGTCGACGCGCTTTTTGGTTTGGCCTGCCCGCGCTACTTGCCGTCGTCTCGCAAGTCGCCTTTCGACTCAGTTACTACGGTGACTACCTGCCCAACACCGCGCACGTCAAGGCGGAGTTCGATCCCGAGTCATTCCCCGCTGGCTACGCGTTCGTCGAGTCAGCGCTCACCGCGATGCCGGGACTTTCCGTGTCGCTGGCTATGGGCTTCGTGCTTTGCCTGAATCATCGTCGCACCCGCACGTTCACCACCGTGTTGCTGTTGCCGGTGATCGCGTGGCTGTGCTACCTGACCGCGATCGGCGGTGACCACTTCCCCGGTCTGCGCCTATTGCATGGAGTCATCGTGCCGATGGCCTTGCTCGCCGCCGTCGGGATACGCGCCGTTCGCCACCAACACCTGCGCATTGGCTTCGCGACAATCGGCACACTGTTGGCCTGCTACTGGAACGTCGACGTCGCGCGCAACGATCCACGCAGCAGAGAAGCGCGCAACGAGAGATGGGAATGGCACGGCAAAGTGCTGGGCGAAACCATCGGCCGCGCATTTGGCGAACGTCAGGCGCGCATCGCGATCGATGCTGCTGGCGCCTTGCCGTTCTATAGCAAGCTGCCGGCGCTCGACATGCTTGGCCTCTGCGACCACACGATTGCGACGACGCCGTTCCCGAGTTGGATCGACACGGTTCGCAAGGGCATCCCGAAGCCACCCGGCCACATGCGCGGCAACGGCACGTATGTCATCGAGCAAAAGCCGGACGTGATCACCTACCAACACGCGCCAGGCCTGCCACTGCCCGTGTTCGTGAGCGCGTGTGAGTTCGAATCCGACCCGCGGTTCTTCGAACACTACCGATGCATGCTGGTCGACCTCGGCAACCCTGAGATCCTGCCTGGCGTGCGCGAAGCTCACATCGCACCGCTATGGATTCGCACCGAAGGTCGCGCCGGCATCGAACGCAGCGCCGATCGCGTGGTCGTGCCCGCTTACTTGTTCGGCTCGTTCCAGGCCAAAGGGCCCGCGGTCAATCGCCACCAACCGCCGACCGGCGATCCAGCCATGGATGGCAAGTATCTTAAGAACCTCGCGGCCATCGTCGAGTTCTGGAGCCAGCGTTCGCCAACGGTGGTGCCGACCAATGATGGCGAACTGGCACTATCGCTCGCAAAGAACCAATCCGCGGCGCTCGAAGTTCCTTTGCCAGTTGGCACCTGGCGGGTCACCGTCGAACCTAAGACGAGCCAGGGCAACGTTCGCGTCACCGCAGGTGGACAGTTGTCCACAGACGCCTTGAGCGTTGATGGCGCCTTGAGCGTTGATGGCGTCTTGACCGTTGATGGCGTCTTGACGGTTGAGGGCACAACGCCAGTTACGTCGGGACTTGTGATGCTGGAACTCGTCGCGCCAGAGGACTCGGGGTCGCAACCCGTGCGAATTGTGCTCGACCGCACACGCTAGCGAGTCTTTGAGATTCCTTCATGTGGCCCTGTCCTCAGGGTCACACGAGCGGTGAGACTATCGTTATGCAATTCGATGCCTTCGCCGGCGTCGCCTCCAGCAACCCGCAAACGATTCCCCCCTCTGCTCATGACTCGATCGATTCTATTCTCTTTGGCCGCTGGTGCCCTGCTCGCAACCACCGCTTCGGCTCAGCTCTTCACCCCCGGCAATGTCGTCGTGCTTCGCGTCGGCGATCCAGTCCTGACCCTCAGCAGCAGCGCGTCGCCAGTATTCATCGACGAGTGGAACACCACGACGAACACCCTGGTGCAGTCGCTTGAGATCCCGAACAGCCAAACCGGCGCGGTGCCTTCGTTCTCGCAACGCGGCTTCTCGTCGTCGGAAGGCGGCCTGACCGTGTCCGCTGATGGTCGCTACCTGATCCTTGCCGGCTACGACCGCATGATCGGCGCCAGCAACCCCGGCGCGGAACTGTCCGCGACGACCAACCGCGTGGTCGCGCGAGTCGACATCCTGACCGGCCTGGTCGACACGTCAACCACACTCAGCGATGCCTACGATGCCGGCACGTTCCGCGGCGCCACCAGCCTCGACGGCTCGAGCTTCTGGCTCGGCGGCAGCAGCTCCAACGGCGCCGTTCGCTACGCAACGGTCGGTGCAACCACGTCACAAGAAGTCTCCGGCAGCCCCAGCAACGTGCGTTGGATCGACAACCACAAGGGCCAGCTCTACATCACCAGCGCGTCGACTGGTTCACTCTCGCAAGGTGTGCTCGAAGTTGGCATTGGCATGCCAACGACTATCGGCCAGACGACCACGCTGCTGCCGGGCTTCCCGACCGCCGGCGTGTTTGACGACGGCGCCCCGTATGACTTCTGGTTCGCGAATGACACGACGCTCTACGTCGCTGACAGCGCCTTCCAAGGCACCAACTGCGGCGTGCAAAAGTGGACCCTGGCCGCTGGCACGTGGACGAGGCAATACACGATCGTCGTCGGCGCCACGGAATGCATCCGCGGCCTCAGCGGCATCCTTCGCGATGGCGTCGCCGAGATCTGGTTCACTGCCGAGCCGCAGGGCTTCGTCACCTCGCTCTACAAGGTCACCGACACCGGCGCCGCTTCGACGCCAGTTTTGATCCAGACCGAAGCTGCCCAAACCGACTACCGCGGCGTGCGCGTGATCCCGGCATTCATCGGCACCCAAGCTGGCGGCTGCGGCACCGGTTCGCTGCAAATCACCGGCCCATGCCTGGTCGGCACCACCATCGAAGTCGACATGGTCAACGCAACGGGCTTCCCGTTCGTTAACTACAGCACGACGACACTCGGCCTGCCGCTGGCCAACTGCGGCTGCGTCATCCTCTACGACCTTGGCGTTCTGGTTGGCTCGGCTTCGAGTGCGATCGCGGTGCCCAACAACGCCGCCCTAATCGGCTCGAGCCTGTTCCTGCAGGGCTTCGACCTGTTCGACATTGGCAGCAGCTGCACGAGCCCCGTGCCGGCCATCCCGATGTCGACCACCGACGGCAAGTCGATCACGCTCTACTAATCGACCCGCAGTTCCGCGGCGCGAACCGGTTACATGGGGGGGATGCAAGTCCCCCCACACTGCCGCGCTACACACTGGCGCGCTGTATGCCAGCCCGCGATCGGCCTACCAGTGAACGGCCTGAGCGCGCGCGCATCCCTTAGCGGACGCGCCTGATGGCTTGGCTGATCCTGGTCATCGCCGGCCTGTTTGAATCCTGCTGGGCAATAGGCCTCGTCTACACCAAGAGCTTCAGCAAGCTTGGGCCAACGGTGTTCGTCATCGTCACACTCGCAATCAGCATGTGGTTGCTGGCGATCGCCTCGCGCACGATTCCGATCGGCACGGCCTACGCGGTCTGGGTTGGCATCGGCGCCTGCAGCACTGCCGTCTACGGTATCTGGCGCTTCTCAGAAGACGCTTCGCCCGCTCGCATCGTATTCTTGGCGCTGCTGATCGTCGCAATCATCGGACTGAAGGTGACCGCGGACTGATTCACGGCCCACCGGCCGGCTGGGAACGCTACGCTTTGATTCGCAAGGCGATCTTAGCGCCACCGCAATCGACCCGAGCAGCCCACGGCACATGCCCAAGAAATCGACGCGCTTCAGCCACCGCCACTTGCTCGCGCTCGGCACGTTTTTGGTGCCGCTGGTTTTGCTTGCCGTGCTCGGGTCGAATGAACTGCAACGCACCGGCGAAAAGACCGTCGCCCTCGCCACCGAGAACTCGCGCCGCTTCCTAGCCCGAGCGGAGCAAGCCATCACGCAGAAGATCGACAGCCAAGTTCGCCAAGCAGTAACCGATTCGCGGCGCTTACTGATGGACCTATCGCCAACGCAAACTGCCATCAAACTGCGCGAGGAAGCAGGCATCCCGGCACTGCTCGACGTGATCCTGCTGGATGAAGTCGCCGACCTGGTTTGGCCAGAACCGCCGCGCTACACGGTCACCATGCCGTTCGTGAAGGAGCCGACGACCGACCTCGAGGGCAAACGCATCCCGACACTGGCGACCGCCGAGGTCCTGATTGAGCACGGCAAACTGCGCTCCGCCGTCAAGCAACTTGAGACGCTGATCAAAGTCCTTGTGATCGCCAACCCACGCGACGACAACGGCCGCAGTTCGAGTTCGCTGGCATCCAGAACCGAGGCTTACGCACGGTTCCGCCTCGGCACGGTGCTGCGGGCACTCGATGAAACGAAGGCCGCGATCAAGCAGTTCAAAGAGGTCGAACGGATCACGCAGGACCGGCGCGGCATGGGGGAACTGCGTGAGATGCGGTTGATGGCCAAGACAGTGCAAGCCGAACTAGGCCTGCCCGTGGACCGCCTCGCGCTGCTACGAGAGATCGCCGAAAATGTCTATAGCCAAGTCGCAGACGGACTTTCAAGCGCGATCGCCCTGCGCATGGCAGGGTCGTTCGACCCAGAGAGTGCCGAGTTCGAAGAAGTCGGACGCTACCTCGCCGAAGACGAACAGCGCGCCGCATCACGCGTCTTCGCCGACGACTACTCCATCTGGTTCAAGTACCTGGTTCGCCCTTTGGTCCACCGCCCCGGCCAAGTGACCGAACCAATCATCGAAGAACGCCTGATCTCGACCGACGCCGGCTACCCAATGTTGCTGGTCATTCGCACCGCGACCCAAGAGGAATACCAACGGCGACAGGGCGCCTACGTCGCCCTGCACTTCGATCTCAGCGAGATGATCAACCCGGTGCTCGCTTCCATTGCGGACGTGGACTACACGCTGTCGATCACCGACCCTCGCGGCGGCCCGCTACTGACCCCAGATAAGCCGGCGCCCAAGGGCTTTGTTGCGCCGTCAATTCGGACCAACGATCTGACGCTGAAGGTCTTCCCCGCAGATCCGGGCCGACTCATGGCTGAGGCGGACTCCGCGGCGACCAAGCGCACACTGCTAGTGCTCGCGCTGCTGTTCACTGCCATTGGCGGAGCACTGTGGTCTTGGCGCTCGGTCTCACGTGAAGCCGAACTCGCCGCACTCAAGATCAGCCTCGTCTCACGCGTGTCGCACGAACTGAAGACCCCACTGGCCTTGATCCGAATGTATGGCGAGACGATTGGCATGGGCCGCGTCCGCGATCAAGGACAGACGGCCGAGTTCGGTTCCATCATCGCGCGCGAATCTGAGCGGCTAACCACGCTGATCCAACGCATCTTGGACTTCTCTCGCCAACAAGCTGGCACGCTCACCTACCAATCCGAGCCCTACGACATCGGTGAGCTTCTACGCACTACAGCTTACGCGTACGCGCCACACCTCGAAGAGAAGGGCGTCATCCTGATCGACAGCCTGCCACTTGGCATCACCGTGTCGTGCGACAAGGACGGGCTTGAAGGCGCCATCATCAACTTACTCGAGAACGCCACCAAGTATGGCCACAACGGTGACACCGAGCATGAGGTCGACCTGATCCTGCAAAGCGTCGCCGGACATGCAGTCATCGAAGTGCAGGATCGCGGCCGCGGCATCCCCAACGGCGAGCACAAACGCATCTTCGAAGGCTTCTATCGGGCCAGTAACAGCGGCGAAGTGCGTGGCGCCGGGCTCGGACTCGGTATTGTGCAACACTTCACTCGAGCTCACGAAGGTGACATCGAGGCATTGCCACGAGAGGGCGGCGGCACGATCATGAGACTCACATTGCCGCTCGCCAAACGTAACACGACCCGTAGTGCCACCCGCCCGACCCGCAACACCACCGCTTCGCACGCGCCCAACAGGACCCCAGGAACGCCCACGTGAGCACCTTGACCGATACACAAATTCTCGTCATCGAAGACGAGCCCGACCTGAGAGCCGGACTGCAGCACAACCTCGAACTTGAGGGCTACAAAGTCACCACGGCTGCCGACGGCCGCGAAGGACTGCGCAAGGCCCGCGAAGGCCAGGCCAGCTTGCTGCTGCTCGACTTGATGCTGCCAGAGATGTCTGGCCTCGAAGTCTTGAAGCACCTGCGTGAGACCGGCCACGAGACACCGATCATCATCATCTCTGCCAAGGGCCAGGACCGCGATAAAGTGCAGGGCCTGGAACTGGGCGCAGACGATTACTTGACCAAACCGTTCGGGCTGAGCGAGCTGCTTGCTCGCATCCGCGCCGTTCTGCGCCGCACGCAAACCGGCGCCAAGGCAGGCGCGGGCAAAGACTCGGATGTTGGCGGGGTCATGCGCTTCGCCAACCTAACCGTCGATTGGCGCCGCTTCACCGTGACGCGCGACGACACCGAGGTGCAGTTGTCACGCTACGAGGCTGAGATCCTGCGCATGCTCATTGAGCACCGCGGCGAAGTTGTCAGCCGTCAAGATCTACTGCGCAAGGTCTGGGGCTATGTGCACCTGCCGACCACCCGCACCGTCGACAACCACATCGCACGGTTGCGCAAGAAGCTCGAAACAGACGTCGAGAAGCCGGTACACGTCGTCACCGTACACGGCCTCGGCTATCGCTTCGAATCCACGCTGATCGAAGAGTCATGATGCGCACGTCTGCAGTTGTGATCGCAATCGCCGCAGGCACTCTGCTGCAGGTTCTGCCTGCTCAAACAGCAGTGCAGAACGCAGTACAGAGCGCTGCTCAAAACACTGGCGCCACTGGATCTCTACCGCAGACGTCATCTCTACCGCAGACGTCGCAACCGCAGGGCAAGGAAGGTCAAGCCATTGGCGCGAAGCCTGCGGCCACGCCCACGCCCAAGCAGAAGGTCCAGAGGCTGCTGCAAGGCAAGGTGTCGAAGCAGAAGCGGCGACGCCACCAAGCGGCCACCACCGCCGTGCACAGCGCTTGGCTGACCGAGATCATCGACCTTGACCGCACCAAAGCGATCAAAGAGTACGACGAGATCATCAAGCGGAGCACCAAGAAGCAGCCCGAGAAGTGGATCGCCGTGGCTCGCTTACAAGAACTCGACCGCCTTGGCGTCTTGCCTCCCGAACCGTTGGCGACCCCCGGTCAGGCACCGACCGAAGTCCGCAATGCCCTCAAACTCTTGAGCGAGCCCTTTCCGTTCGCCAAGGTGCTGCAAGACCCCGACGCCAACACGGAATTGCCGCCGGTGCGACCGGCGACGCCGCTGGTTCAAGACTGGGTCCGCGACCAAATCGGCCCGACCGCCGAAGAACGCTTCCGACGCCCACGCGGGCGCCCCAGGGCGCGGGTACCCGGCCCCGAATGGCTTCGCTACTACGCCCGGGATGTGATGAAGCTGGAGCTCGAAGGCAACCGCACCAGAGCAAACGCACTGCGAGGCCTCTACTTCCTGGACTTCAAGCCAATGGCCGTCAGCG
The DNA here is from genome assembly GCA_051278165.1 of Planctomycetota bacterium. Classification (GTDB taxonomy): domain Bacteria; phylum Planctomycetota; class UBA1135; order UBA1135; family UBA2386. The sequence continues at coordinate 16,397 of JBNMNW010000014.1, forward strand.
GCTCGCGCGAGGAGCTGTATGCGTCGGCGATGAAGAACCTGGCCAAGGTCATCGAGGAAGAGAGCTGGCCGCGGGCGCGCAACGACCTGCGCGAGTTCGAGAAGGACATTCGCACCCTGGTCAAGAACGAGAGCACACCAGCTTTTGGGGCACATCGCGCGATCGAGCTGATTCGGCGCATCCCCTACTACTCAGAGAAGCTGCTCGCGCTCCCGAAGGCTGCGGCCACGAAGCCGAAGTAGCGTGCTGTCGGTGGGACTCGCGTCACGCGGCACAAGCAGCACCTAGGCTCAGGACATACCGGTACCTGGGAAGGCAGTCGGTTTCGGTCCAGCTAGTGGACCAAGAGCACTGCGGTCGGCTGGTGCCAACGCGTGCTGACAGTTACTACGACGGACGCCATGTGATCGGCTCGGAGAGCTCACCAGAGGCACGTAAGCGCCTCGCGTCCGTTGAGCCTTAGTTGCTGCTCGGGACCATCTCGCCGGACTCAGCGTCCGTCGAGGAGCCACTACCGGCCGCCGCGTCAAACCAGGTGCCCTGGTAGATGTCTAGGGGCATGACTTCCGGGCCAGCTGGGAGCAGCTCGGCTGGGCCGTAGAAGACGCAGAACGGCAGGTCGACCAAGTGGGTGAGGCCGTAGATGCCGTGCTCGATCGCGTGGTAGAAGAACGTGAACGGGAAGGCTGCAACCTGGACGGCTGCACCACTTCCCATGCCTTCACGCACGTTCTGCGACGTGGTCAGACCATCGGTGGCGCCACCGTAAATCATCAGTACGGGCGTCCCAACGCCGAGCATGATGTCCTTGCCAGCACGTTTCATGGTACCGCAGGAAGTGAGAGTCAGGGCCGCGAGGGCGAAGACGGAGATCAGGGCTTTGCGGGCGTTCACTGTGGGTACCTCGGAGGGACGGCCGATCCCGCCGACATGGAGTTGTCGACGAGTGATCGGGAAGGGGAATCGAAAGGGCTGTCTCGGCAGCAGATGCAAGCGCATGCCCTACCGCTGGACAAGCCCCAGAAGCAAAATCCCCACACTGATGGTGGTTGCGCCGCAGCTAACCGTGGCACAATTGGCCCACGGGCCCGCCGGAACGCGCCCTAACCGACGCCGATCAAGGCAGCATCACGGGCCTCAGCATGATGAAATAATGCGGCTTATGAGCGCCTGACCCGGCCAAACCGGGCAACTCGCCTCCCTTCTCATGTCAGATCCACTGCCACTCCCAGGATGAGATCCGTATGGTGCTCGCCTCCGTGGGCTATAGTCGGCGGCCAAGCAGGTCGAAGAGACCTGATAGAAGATGCGTCGCAACTCGCTACCAGTTATCCGGGTGACCGGACCCCACCTGACCAGCAAACCAGGGCTCCTAGCCCTTGGCCTGCTGCTTGCGTTACTAGCGGATCCCGCGTTGGCACAGATTCCGATCCAGGGTGAGGCACAGATCGCGCCGGCGACGCCGATTCCGCTACCCGAACCGTCTCAGATCGACCCCAAGCCTCGCGGTGATGGGCGCTACCAGGGCAGCTACAGCGAATCGACCAGCCGCGAGTTATTCCGGGCGTGCGATGCCAACAGCGACGATCGTCTCGACGTATTCGAGTCGGCCGACTGCTTCGAGGTGCTGCCGTCGCCACGCGACCTCGAAGGCTTCGCGCGGTTCGACAACGATCGCGATGGCTTCGTGACCTGGCCCGAGTTCGACCAGCGCTTCCGAAAAGGCCTCGAAAACGGCGGTACCTTCCGGGTGCGCACCGTGCGTCCGTTCGTGATGCCCGAGCCGCCGCCGCAACCACTGACGCCGCTGCAGAAGTTCATCCGGCTGTATGACAAGGACGGCGATGGCGGCCTGTCGCCGACCGAGATTGTCGATTTACTGAAGGCCACTGGCCTGCCAGAATTAGTCGCAACCGTGTTGATGCAGTCGGACCTGGACAAATCTGGCAAGGTCGAGGAGGCCGAACTCGCCCCCTGGTTCGCGCAACTACCCAAGCCAGCTGCCCCCGGCAAAGGGGAGCAGAAAGCAGGGCTCATGCAGCCGTGGTTGGACGCCGATGGCAACTTGGACAACGCCATCGACGCCGCCGAACTGGAGATGCTGCTGCGGCGCCTGGATCCCGGCCTGCTGCGCTGGACCACCAACCTGCTCGGCACGCTCGACACCAACAAGGACAGCAAGCTAAGTGCTACCGAGCTAGAGCAAGCCAAGCCACCGGTGCCAGCAACCACTCCGCCCGTAGCACCCGGCACTAAACCGGTACAAGCTCCGCAGCGCTGATTGTACGACCGCGCTGGCCCATCCGGGGCTGCGCGAATACGACTGTGTGCATGGCGCGCACCTCGAGCTTCTGTCACCCGTTCCTGTTAGCCACGCTGACGTCCCTCATCGGCGTCGCCGTGACAGCACAAGACAGCAAGCCTCCTCAAACCATTCCGGAGTCGAGCAAATACACCGAGACGTCGCGGGTCGCTGACGTGCAGAGGTTTGTCGATGCCTGCGTTGGCTTGTCGCACGGCAACCGCTTGGCCGTCAGCGTCGCCGGCAAGTCTCACGAAGGGCGAGCGATGGTCTTGGTCAAGGTCTCGCTACCCGCAGCCAAGGACGAACAGCGTTTGCGCGCTTTGGTGATCGGCAACATCCACGCCGGCGAAGTAGAAGGCAAAGAGGCGGTACAAGAGCTGCTGCGTGAGTTCGCTTCTGGCAAGCACGAAGCGCTGCTGCAGCAGTGCGATGTTTGGTTCGTGCCGATCTACAACCTCGACGGCAACGAAGCGGTCAAGGTCGGCAACCGCCGCGGCCAGAACGGTCCGGATGCCGTCGGCCAACGCGCGAATGCGCAACAACTCGACCTCAACCGTGACTTCGTCAAAGCGGACGCACCCGAAACCCGCGTCATGCTGTCGCTGTTCCGCGAGATCGACCCGCACCTGTTCGTCGACCTGCACACGACCAACGGCTCGCATCATGGCTACCACCTGACCTATGCGCCGAGCCTGTCGAGCAACCTCGATCCGGCCGTCGATCAACTCGGTCGCCAGCTACTCGAGCAGTCGCGCAAGAAGATGAAGTCGCAAGGCTTTGACGTATTCGACTACGGCAACTTCGAAACCCGCGACTGGGATGGCAGTGGCGCGCCGAGTTCCAACCAGGGTGTGCGTGGCTGGTTCACCTACGACCATCGCCCCCGCTACGGCATCAACTACTACGGTCTGCGCAACCGCATCGGCATCCTCAGTGAGGCCTACAGCTACGCCGACTTCAAGACGCGCATCGCGGCGACGCGTGCGTTCGTGCTGACGTTGCTGGAGAACATGGCTGCCAACAAAGAAGCGACACTGGTAACGATGGCGACCGCCGATCGCCGCGCCCGCTCCGGCGAGGGTTCACTGTATCTGGGCACCGAGACGAAGTTCGGCGACCCTGAGCAGCTAGACATCCTGGTCGGCACGGTCCTGCGCGAAGGCGGCAAGGACGGCAAGCCACTGCGCTTCACGCGCGTCGACAAATCCACCAAGGAAAGCCTGCCGGTCGCACGACGATTCCGTTCGCGAAAGCAGTCGCGGCTGCCCAACGCGTGGGCGATCACGGCACCGACGCCGGAAGTTGTGCAACGTCTGCAGTGGCACGGCATCCGCTTCCGTGCCGTCGAGACCGCACAAACTTCGGTTGTGCGACAATTCGAAGTCACCAAGAAGCGCAAGCCCAAGCGCCCCTACCAAGGCCATCAAGAGCTGGTCTTGGCAGGCAAGTGGCTGGCGGCCAAGCAGCAAGAGCTGCCGCTCGGCACCATCATCATTCCCGCCAACCAACGCCTCGCGATGCTCGCCGCAACGATGCTGGAACCACTCAGCGAAGACTCGCTGTCGAGCTGGAATTTCTTCGAAGCCGCGACCGACACGCACTACCCGGTGCTGCGCGTGCTCGATAAACAGCCGACGCTGCCGCAACTCGACGCGCGCTAACGGAGCATGGTAACCGGCGCGCCAACGAAGTGCGCCTGCACGCCGGCCCTAGTCTCCCAGCTTAGCCAGCAGCGTTGTCGTCGCCCTTGTCGTCGCTGCGATTGCGTGGCTTTGGCTTCGCCGCTGCACGGGACTTCGCTGGCGCACGGGGCTTCGCTGGCGCACGGGGCTTCGCTGGCGGTTTCGAGCCTGGCTTGCCTTTAAACGAACGTGCGCCTGACGCAGGCCGTTGCGCGTCGCGACTCGGCGGCAACAGGTCGATCGGCGCACCCGTTGCTGTGCGGCATAGGATGCGCTTCTCGCCTTCGATGGTCAGCGGCCGCAGGACCACGCCGCGCGAACACAACTCGCGCACGAACTGGCGAGTCAGCGGCAGGTCGCGATAGGTCTTCGCCAAGCGGAACTTGCAGTGCTCGCGCCAACGCGAACAGCCGTAGGCCTCCCGCCCCTCGACCACCGGGGCTTTACACAATGGACACGGGCCGAGCCCGTCGGACGGCACCAACGGCGACAGACCTTCGTGGATCAGGTTGCGAATCATGGCACCGATCTCGTCCATGAACGCGCTGCGCTCGAGCTTGCCCTTTTCGATCTCGCCGAGCTTGTGTTCCCAATCGCCGGTCAACTCGGGCGACTTAAGCACAGGGTCGGCGATGATCGCGATCAGGTAGCGACCGAGGTCGGTGACCCGAAGAGCCTTCTTCTCGCGATGGATGTAGGACCGCGAGATCAACGTCTCGACGATCGACGCGCGCGTCGCCGGCGTGCCGATGCCGCGCCCCTTCATCGCTTCGCGCAGCTCTTCGTCGTCGATCAGCTTGCCCGATGTTTCCATCGCCGCGAGCAAGGTGTTCTCGGTGTAGGGACGAGGCGCCTTGGTCTTGCCTTCGTGCAGCAACGGCTTGTGCGCACCGCTCTCCCCCTGCTCGAACTTAGGCAACACCTGACGATCATCGTCGTCGTCGTCGTCGGCCGCCTTCTTCTTGGCCTTACCCTTCGTCTTAGCCTTGTCGGCTTCGGCCCTAGGTTCGAGCGCACTCCAACCCGGATCGGTGATCACTACGCCGCGGGCTCTAAATCGAACGTCGGCCGATTTTGCGTGCACCGTGGTGACATCCTGCAAACGGCTGCCCATGAAGACCTGCACCAGCCGCGTCGCCACCAAGTCGAACACCAGCTTGTGTTCGCCGGACAGCGACTCGAGCTTGCCGGTCGGCACAATCGCATGGTGGTCCGAGACTTTGCCGTCGTCGAAAACGCGCTTCGGCTTGCTGCGCGGACCGCGCTGGCCCTCTGCCGCACCGCCGACGTATTCGGCGAGCAACGCCAACGTCTCCGGGTTCCACTGACGCAACTGGCCAAGCGTCGTGCGGATCGGATCGACCATGTCCACGGTCAGGTAGCGGCTGTCAGTACGAGGGTAGGTCAGCACCTTCTTCTCGTAGAGCTCCTGCGCGACCGCCAGCGTGCGCGCCGCCGACAGGCCATGGCGAAGGTTCATGTCGCGCTGCAACTGGGTCAGGTCGAACAGCTGCGGCGGCGGCAAGGACTCTTGCTTAGTCTCGATGCGCTCGATGCTGAGCGGCTGCCCCTGAACCTTGGCCAGCACTTCTTCAGCAGCAGGCTGGTCGCGAAAGCGCTCACCGGTGAACTTGAAGGTCGCCTTGCGATATTTGGTGCGCAACTCCCAGAACGGTCGCGCATCAAACACCCGGATCTCATCGTCACGCAGCGCGATCATCGCCAACACTGGCGTCTGCACGCGACCGAGACTCCACAGCACGCTGCCGCCGCCGTAGCGAACGGTGTAGGCGCGCGTCGCGTTGAGACCGACGATCCAATCCGCTTCGCTGCGGCTGCGCGCGGCATCGTGTAGCGCGTCGTATTCGGTGCTCGGCTTGCGCTCGGCGAGCCCCTTCTTGATCGCCTGCTCGGTCAGCGAACTCAGCCACAAGCGCGTGTGAGGCCGCTCCGGACAACCGGCGTATTCGAGGATGTAGCGAAAGATCAGCTCGCCCTCCCGCCCAGCATCGGTCGCACACACCAGCTCATCGGCGGAGCGACACAGCTCGGCGAGGATGTCGAGCTGCTCTTTGCGGCCACGATCGCCGGCGGACTTCAATTCGAAGCGCTCGGGCACGAACGGCAACCGATCCATCGACCAGCGCTTCAACGCCGGATCGTATTCGTCCGGCGTCTTCAGCGTCGCAAGGTGGCCGAGGGCCCACGTGACCTTCCAGCCATTGCCTTCCATGTAGCCATCACGTCGCGTGTTCGCCCCCAGCACCTTGGCCAGGTCACGAGCCACCGACGGCTTCTCGGCTACTACTACGTTCATGCAGGCTAGACCCTAGCAAGCGAACGCGTCGCCAGCGACATCGCGATTGCGAACAACCGCGCCCTGATGAAACACTTACTGCCAGCGGAACAAGCGCATCGCCAACCAGAAGGCGACCAGCCCCGCGCCCAGCAGCGCAGTCAACGGCAACCAAACGTCCAGCAGCGAACCGGACTCCAGCATCACCGTGCGCAACGTGCGGTTAACGTGAGTCAGCGGCAGGCATTCGGCGACCCAACGCACCGGGCCTTCGAGGGCTTCGTTGGCGAAAAACGTGCCACCAAGAATCCACATCGGCAACTGCACGGCGTTCATCAGGCCACCGATGGTTTCAATCGTGCGGGCGCGAGAGGCACACAGGCAGCCAATGCCGGTGAACGTCCAGCCACCGATTACGATCACTAAAAACGCCGCCAGGTAGCTGCCGCGGAACGGCACGCCCCACAGCAACACGCCGAACAGCATGATCGCGATCGCTTCGGGGATCACCAGAATCGACCGGCCAAGTAGGTAGCCGGCCAAGAACTCGGAGCGACGCATCGGCGTAACGAACAAGCGCCGCAGCAGGTTCTGAACGCGCATCTGGACGAGATTGAAGCCAACGCCCCACATGCCCGCCCCCATCAAGTTCAAGCCGATCAGGCCCGGGATCAAGAAGTCGATATAGCGCGAACCCGGCCGGTCTTCGACCTCGGCGCGAACCGTCTCGATGCCGCCCTCGCGCGCATCGTGTAACGCGCGCTCAACCAACAGCCTGGCCAACTCTGCTTCGGGGCGGGTTGGGTCGCTGCGCAACACTGGGCCGTCTTCATCGACCTTGATCAACAGCGCCACCCGACCGCGGGCCAACGCCTGATCGGCATCATCGGCCGACAACAACTCGACCGACAGACGTGTCGTCGCCTGCATGGTCGCGTAGACGGCGGACGCCCCAGGCACGTCGACGATCGCAACCGGCACAGGCGGTAGTGCTCCGGGCTGGAACGCGAAGCCGAGCACAACGGCCATCATCAACGGAAAGCCATACGTCCAGAACACCGCCGCGGGACTGCGCCAGAACTCGACGAAGGCCGTACGGGCGACCTGCTGAACGACGCGCCATCTCATGAGTCTTCTCCTTCGCGCAGATGGCGACCGGTCAGGTGCACGAACACGTCTTCGAGGGTCGCGTGTCGGGTCGACAAGCCGTCAATCGCTAGCTCGCGCGCCGAGAACAACTGCAACAACAGCGGCAAGGTTCGATGCACGGACTCGACGGTCAACACCAGACGCTGCTCCTGACGCTCGACCGCGACCACCTCGGGAATCGCCAACAGGTCCTCATCGCTCGGTGATTGCGCAGAGTCCACAATCACGAAGTGCTCGGCCGCCAACGAACGGATCAACTCCGCAGGTGTGCCGATCGCGATGACTTTGCCGCGATCGACGATGGCCACCCGGTCGCACAGTTGCTGCGCCTCGTCCATGTAGTGCGTGGTCAGCAACACGGTGCCGCCCGCTTTTTGGTAGTCGCCTACAACATCCCAAAGCTGCCGGCGCGACTGTGGATCGAGGCCCGTCGTCGGTTCATCGAGGAACAACAACTCCGGATCGCCGAGCAGTGCCGCGGCCACAGCCAAACGTTGCCGCTGGCCACCGGACAACGACTTCTGGCGCGCATTCTGCTTCTCCTCGAGCGAGACCAACGCCAACGCATCGTCAACGGTACGGCCCGACTCAAAGCATGAACGGAACAACGTCAGCACTTCGCCGACATTGGCGTTCTCGTGGAACTTGGTCTCCTGCAAGCAGACACCAATGCGAGCCCGGATCGCGTCATCTTCTTTGTTGCGCCACTGCCGGCCGAGAATGCGGACCTCACCAGCATCGGGAACGGTCAACCCTTCGCAGACCTCAACGGTCGTGGTCTTGCCGGCACCGTTCGGGCCAAGCAGGCCAAACACTTCGCCGCGATGCACGACGAGGTCGAGACCGTCGACGGCGACGGTCGTTTCGCGCCCCTTCTTGTAGACCTTGCGTAGCCCCAGCAACTCAATCGCCGGAGTGTTGTCTGCGCTGCTATTCATCGTGGGAAAGCCTCGGGCAAGCCGCCATCGACAGGCAGCACGGCCCCTGTCGTCGGCGTACGCATGCTGGCAAACCATGCGACGGCTTCGCCAACGTGACGCGCCGTCACTGATAGTTTGAGCAGCGAACGCTCGCGGTAAAAGTCGCGCAACTGCCGTTCATCGAGGCCTCGCGCCCGCATGCGATCGGGGCCGACCTCGGCCCACAACTGACTTGGAATCTGCTCATCGCCAAACACTGCGTCGGCGTTGATCATGTTGACGCGCACCGACATGTCGGCGAACTCCATCGCGGCGATGCGGCCGAGTTGCAACGCGGCCGCCTTGCTCGCCGAATAGGCGCCGAACTTGGCGCCGGGCGCGAACACGTTCTTGCTGGTCTGCAAGACAACGGAGCCACCCGTCTGCTGCTTGCGGAAGATACGCGCAGCTGCTTGCAGCACGAGCATCGTCGCCGTCGTATTGACGTCAAGCACCCGCGCGAACGCAGCATGGTCCATGTCCTCAATGGAACTGACATGCGCGATGCCAGCGTTGGGCACGAGGCAGTCGACGCCACCAAACTGAACGGCGCACGCGGCAAACATCGCGGCGACCGCGGCACTGTCCGTCAAATCGGCCACGTGCGTCACGACTCGCGGACCAAACGAACCGAGGCGCGACTGCAACAGCTGCAGCCGTTCGGCATCGATGTCGGTCGCAAACACACACGCACCGCGCTCCAGCAGCACCTCAGCAATGCCAGCGCCAATCGCACCGGCAGCGCCGGTCACGAGCGCTACTTGACCAGCCAATTCGGGCAACTGCTGCTTACCGAGCTTCGCAACTTCGAGTGGCCAGTATTCCATCTCAGCGAGTTCGTCATCGCTCAGGGCGACGTAGTCACCTAGCGCGTGACCGCACGCCTTGACCCGCAGCGTGTGCGCCGCGATGTCGGCGGCAATGCGCGCACCCTTGACATCGTGATGCAGCGCCACGACGCCAACGCCTGCCAGCACCGCCACGACCGGCTTGGGCGAATGCATGTGCGTGGGCGAGATACGCTGCGCGCTGGTTTCGTAGTAGCGCCGGTAAGCCACCTCGTATTCGGCAACCAAGCGACGAATGCGCTTAGGGTTAGCAACGTCCTCGGGGGCCAGGTAGAGGTAGTGCGCCTTGGTGCGGATCACATGATCGGGCGTGATCGGGTTGCTCAAGCACAACCTGCTCGCCTGTGCGTGCATGCCAAACGCAGCCAGATCGTCATCGATTCTTGCATCCACGACAACTCGTACAAAGCCACCAGCGCCACTTGGTGAGTCGACGGCGCACGCGCCACGCAAGACCGGCAAGACCTTCGCCAACGCTGCCCGGCGCTCGGACTCAGGCAGCGGCGCGGGATCGCCCAACAACATCGCCGGCGTGCCACCTAGCTCGCGTTGCAGGTAGCGCTGGGCGCAAGCAACCAACTCGATGCTGCGGTCGTAGCTCGCCTTGGCGGTATCGCCAAACGTGAACAAACCGTGCTTGGCCAACACGATGCCGGTGCAGTCTGGCGATGCGGCGTAAGCTTCGGCAACTGCCTTCGCAAGCGGGAAGCCAGGCATGATCCACGGCAACACCAACACCGAGTCACCGAGCGCCCGCCGCACATGCACCTCAGGGTTCGGCTGATCGGTCAACGCCAAGATCGCATTGGCATGCGTGTGGTCGACAAAACGATGCGGCAGAAACGCGTGCAACAACGCTTCAACAGATGGATTGGGCGAGCGCGAATCGAGCAAGGCGCCGCGCACCGCATTGACCATGTCTTCGTCGCTGAGCTGATCGAGTTGCTGCAACTCACGCAACGCATCGAGTCGCACCGCCGGCAAACCTGGTGGCTCGATGTCGGCGAGATCCCAACCACTGCCTTTGACACACAGCACATCGACCGTGCGACCCAACAGGTCTTGGCGCGTCGTCTTCACCGACGTGTTGCCACCTCCGTGCAACACCAACGTCGGATCGCGCCCCAACAAACGCGACGTATACACCCGTGCAGCCACGGCTTCACCCGCAGCGGCGAACTGCTCAGCGAAGCGCTGTGCCTCGGCGTCGTTCCAGAGGTTCGTCATCGATCACTTCGCGGGCCGATGCTCGCGCAGCCAGGCCAACAACTGCTCCATGTCGGGGGCCATCGGCGACTCGATCACCAGAGGCTCCTGGGTCAGCGGATGCGGCACCGTCAGTCGCAGCGCATGTAGACAATGCCTACCTGGGTCAGGCGCCCCTTCGGGAACCCCGACGTGCTGCTGACGACGTGAGCGATAGACGCGGTCGCCAACCAAGGAATGGCCGAGTGCCGTCATGTGCACGCGAATCTGGTGCGTGCGACCAGTCTTGGGTCGGCACAGGATGTGACTGAAGCCATCAAACGCTTCGATGACCTCGTAGTAGGTCGACGACTCGCGGCCACCATCCTCTACCACGGTCATGCGCTCGGGATGCTTGGCATCCGTGCCGATGTTGCGATCGATCCAATCGCTATGAAACCGCGGCACGCCATAGGCAATGCAGTGGTACTCCTTCTCAGCCGTTCGCTCGCGGAACTGCGCCTTCAAGAAGTCAAACGCGACCTGAGTCTTAGCGACCAACATCACGCCGGACGTTTCGCGATCGAGGCGGTGCACGATGCCCGGGCGTTCGGCATCGGGAACGGTTGGCAATTCACCAAAATGATGCCTGGCCCAGCTGGCGACGGTATGAACGGGCCGGTGACGCCCGTCTGGCGGATGGGCTGCGATGCCGATCGGTTTGTTGATCGCGCACATGTCCGGATCGTCATACAGCAACTCGATCTCCGGCACGGGCAAGTCCGGCGCCAGCGTGTCGACGCGCACGTGCTCTTCGAGAGTGAACGAGATCTTCATCTCGCCGTCGACGTTGAGCCCAGGCCGAACCCGTTGCTCCCCTTCGATCTTGACCAAGCCGAGGTCGATCATGCGTCGTGCATGGCTTCGATTGGGAATCTCCTTCTGCCCGGCCAGAAATACGTCCAAGCGTACACCCGAGTCTCGAGCGGGTACAATGCGATGCAGGGGTTCATTATCAGACATGGGTGCGCAAGCATTCTGGAGCAAGCGCCCGGCAGAATACTTAACAAAATGCAACCGCGTGACGGCTCGGTGTCATGGGACTTGCAAGGACTCTCCACACTGCCCCCGATCGCCGAACACGTTGTCCACAGATTACAAAGAACGCTGTTGAGTATTGGCGTAAGCCGTGGAAACTCCGAGGCAGATACGGCCCTCCGAGAACCTCCCGGTTTCCCATACCTGAGACCGGCGACACACTCCCATGAGATTTCCCGAGGCTTCTGCGACGAGGCAGGCGACACCGCCCTCCTCTCCCTCACTCGTCTGGTCCCGCAGTCCGCAGAACGCGGCAACTGCTAGAACTCATCACTCCCGAACGTGCCGCGTCCTGATCGTCGACGACGAACCGGATGTCTTAAGGAGCTTGGCAAGCACGCTTGCTCATGACGGCTTTGAAGTGACTGCCGTTGGCTCACTAGCCAGCGGCATCGCAGCTCTAGAGAAATACACCTTCGATCTCGTCCTCACGGACCTCTACCTCGGCAACAGCGACTTGGGCTCCCAAGTCGCCCAAGCTGCACAGACCATCAAGCCTGCGCCGCCGGTCATCATCCTCACCGGGAAACCTACATTCGACGGGGCGCAGGCAGCGCTTCGAAGCCATGTCGCGGACATGGTGGTCAAACCTGTCGACCCGCAAAAATTGCTAAGCACCTGCAACCGGGTCATGCAGGAAGCGGCGCTCGAACGTCGCAATCGCGAATTGGAGTCGGTCAACCAAGTCCTGACTTCGGTCCTGCCACGCACGATCGAGATCAAGGACCCGACCACTAGCGGCCATGCAGCCCGCGTCGTCGAATACACCGATACGCTCGCCGAGCGCTGCGGTGTCTCGCTCGAAGACCGGGCCTCGCTGCGCCTCGCGAGCCTGCTGCACGACGTCGGCAAGATCGGCATCCCCGATCACATCCTGACCAAGCCAGGACCGCTGACCGCGGACGAACGCGAGATCATCAACCGACACCCGAAGATGGGTTACGAGGTCCTCGCGGGCCTCACCGGACACGAGAACGTTCGCAACTGGGTCTACCAGCACCATGAACGATGGGACGGCAAGGGCTACCCCAACAAGATGGCCCGCGACGAAGTGGCGCTACCTGGACGAATCCTGGTGCTAGCCGAAGTCTACGACGCGCTAGCCGAGGTCCGCAGCTACAAGCCAGCCTGGCCGATCCCTAAGATCGTGACCTTCTTCCGGGCCGAAGCCGGCAAGCAGTTTGATCCGGACCTCGCCCACCTGGTGGCGAACGGCCTTGAAAAGAGCGGACCGCGCTTTTTCTCGGCCCAGAAAGACATGCTATTTGCGTGATCTGGCGAGCTGAGGCCACCCGGCGGGAACCCCGCCGGTGGCCCAGCCCAAGCGCCGACCTGCCACCACGCAAGCACTGGCCAGCCAAGACGATCAGCATCGTTAGGCGCCAATGCGCGCTCGGCCACTCCTTGCTATGAGGCCTGTCCGCGCGGGCGCGTGGCCCCGACCGAGACCTCCTGGTGGATCATCTTCCCAGGAACACCCCGCGGGCAAAGGCAACCGAGGGGCTTTGCCGCATGAAGGATTGCTGTGACAATGCATTTGTGCCGGCCGTGGCCCATCTTGACCACGAACGGTACACTCCGCGACCCCTCTGCGGCCCTAGAGACGCCTGCCCCTCGCGTCTTCCGGACAACCGTCCATTGCCTCCCCCAACAACGATGCAATCGAATTCGCTTCGCGCGACGGCCCTGCTGTCGCTCACCCTCGCTGCTCTCTCTTCCCTCACCAACTGCCAGGAACCGGCAGGCCAAGCACCGGCAGGCCAGGCACCGGCTGGCCAAGCACCGACTGGCCAGGCACCGGCAGCAGGTAGTGGCGCTAGCGCAACTGCGCTGCCCGCTGCCAATGATGCCGGAACTCTACCTGGGTTCCTGCTCAAGGTTCCTGCCGGCACGGTCCTGGTCGGCTTGGAAGTCAACACCTTTGCAGACGCGTGCGCCCAAGCGGCCTACTCGTTTGATTGGAAGAACGCGTATAAGAACGCGGCCGACAAGTACAAGACTGCACTGCGCCGTTCGTCGTCGATCATCGGCCGCAAGCAGTACACCGTCGAAGAGTTCTACCTATCCAAGTGGCCGGTCAAGAACAGCGAATACATCGTGTTCGTCAACAGCAGGCGCGCCGCAGGTGTCGATGTTCGCCCACCGTTCCACTGGTGGCGCTACGGCTGCGAAGCCGACTACAACAAGCGCCTCCCCGACATCCGCAAGCAGTTCCCGAAGGACTCGCAAGGCCCCCTCAACTACTGGGAAGAAAAAGGCCACGAGCTCCCCTACAAGGCTGAAGACGAAAAGGGCAAGTCGCTCGCCGACCACCCGGTCGTCTACATCACATGGCGCGAAGCCAACGCATTTGCAGCCAGCATCGGCATGCGCTTGCCAACGGAACTCGAGCTAGAGCGCGCCATGCGCGGCGATGGCAGCCACACTTGGCCCGGCGGCCAACGCGGCCCGGACCACGACCAGTATTCCGAGAAGATGCTGGGCGACCTGGGCATGGCACGCAACTCGGACCTACACACCAAACCCGTCGGCACCGTGCAAGGCGCCCACGGCCCGTTCGGCCACTGGGACATGTTCGGTCAGGTTTGGCAGATGGTCGGCGACCTCGGCTTCGGTCCGATCCATAACGACATGGACTTCTTCCTGAAGCAGTGGGAACTGCTGCAGAAGCACAAGACCGCGCGCATCGTCGAGAAGAAGCCAACGTTCCAAGCCCAGCTAACCGTCGCCAAGGGCGGCTCCTACCTTTCCTACCAAGAGCCGGTGCAGATAATGATCGACGCGCGAGCGCCGATCCAGACGACCGCCTGCCTTGAGTCGCTCGGCATGCGCTTAGCGAAGAGCATCGCCCCTGGCTACGACTACCTGTACTCGCTGATGCGCGTGCAGTTCAACACCGAGGCATTCGCCAAGGACCAGACGCTCGACCTCAGCGCGCTGGTTGGCGCCGAGCGCTACACGCTTGGCGCGGGCGACTTCCCGACCAGCTACGAAGCGGCCGCGTTTGCGCCGGTCAACTTCCTATCGATCGAGAAGGGCACCAAGCTCAAGAAGCTCGCCGAAGACTCGATGCTCAAGCCGATCCTGATCGGCGCGCTGGCAACCACGGCCAAGTTCGACAACGGCACGAAGCCCGGGCTCTACTCGGTCTTCTACCGCCAAGGCGGCATCCCCAAGGAACTGCGCGACGCCACCAAGGCAGGCCACCGCGAAGTCACCAAGGACCGCAAGGAAGCGGCGAAGCGTGCCAAGGCGGCTGAGAAGTCCGGCAAGGATCCGGACGAAAAGAAGGACGAAAAGAAGAAGCCCCAAAAGCAGGACACCGTCCGCAAATGGCGCATGGTCGCCAAGAGGTATGGCCTGACCGACGACGACCTCGCCCAGCCGAAGGCTGCCAGCGGCGACTGCGGCTACGTGGTCATCAACGGCACCAAGATCCCAACCGATCGCGATGCGTTCGTGCTGGCCACCAAGGGCGAGATGGTTGCGGTTCTGCCAGGCACCAAGAAGAAGCCAGCCAAGGCCCCGGCCTTCGGCAGCTCACTCGAAATGGCGACTGAGAAGGGCCAGAAGGCCAAGAGCACTGCCAAGTTCCGCTTCGGAATCCCGCTGGTCGCCAACAAACTCAAAACAGTAGTCGTCTTCGATCTGCACGCCGTGTTGGATCTGACTGAGGGCAAGCCTTGGCGCTTGCCGAAGAACGACTAGCGCCTGCGCAGTTCGCGCGGCGTCTAGAAGTCGCGTAATCGCGCGGCACACCTACGACCAACCTCGAGAACTGCCACGTGAGCGCCCCCAACCACAAAGACGCCATCGCCAAGATTACCGGCAAGGCCAAAGAGGCCTTCTTCGTTCAAGACTACTCCGGCTCGCCCCGCATTGACGGGGTCGAGATCGTCGAGCTGAAGCGCTTCAACGACGACGGCGGCGCGATCACCGAACTCGGCCGCATGTCGGCGGGCATGCACGAGCAGCTGCCCGGGTTCGAAGTGAAGCAGATGAACTACTCCGAGATGGAGCCCGGCGCCTGCAAGGCGTTCCATCTCCACCACCGTCAAACGGACGTTTGGTATGTGCCGCCGTGCGACAAGCTGCTGCTCGTGCTGCACGACTGCCGCGAAGGCAGCAAGACCGAAGGCCTGACGATGCGGTTCGTGCTCGGTGACGGCAAAGACCGCCTGGTGCGCATTCCGCCCGGCGTCGCGCACGGCGCCCGCAACATCGGCCAAGCAACCGGCCGCATCATCTACATGGTCGATGTGGTGTTCTCCGCCGACGACGCCGAATGTGACGAGGGTCGCCTGCCATGGGACTACCTCGGCGCCGAGATCTGGGAAGTCATGCGCGGCTAAGGCTGCGCTGCCCCCTAGCTGCGCTATCCCTTAGCTGCGCTGCGCCTCATGCGGCGAACTCATAACAGCGGCGAGAACAACGCACAGCCGCCATCAACCGCGCGCCACAACGGATTGCGCGGCAGGGACTCGAGAGTCACCTGCTGAAAGCCCCTCTGCCTTGAATCAATCGTGGCCTGGATTGCCGCCGCCAGTGGCTCGGCGTCAAGCGCGACCGCAGCGAGTTCGAAGTTGAGGTTGGCGCTGCGCAGATCGAGGTTGGCGCTGCCGATGCACACCGTCTTGCCGTCGACGACGAGGAACTTGGTGTGGTTGTATTCTTCGATCGTCTCGTAGAGATCCAGACCAGACTCAAGCAGGCGCCGATAGTGATGGCGCTGCGCATGGTAGAGAAAGGCGGCCTCGGTACGCGGACCGTTGGTGTAGATGCGCACGCGCACGCCACGAGCAACCGCCAGTTGCAACGCGAACTGCAGCGTCGGCGGCATCACCAAATAAGGCGAGCTAAGGGTGATCGCATCGCCGGCTTCACCGATCGCCTGGATCAGCGCGAACCACAACGCCGATGGTTCCTCATCTGGACCGCTGCTCACGACGCCGACGCGACACGTGCCCACCTCTTCACTCGGCGGGCGAAACGTATCAGCCAACACTTCATCGGCCGCCGTGCACCAGTCCTGCACGAACACATCCTGCAGCCAATCGACCGCTGGCCCACGCACTTCCATCATCGCGTCATACCAACGACGCCGCTTGCCAACCCGATCGTGACGGTATTCGTCCGCGATGTTGCGACCACCGAGGAACGCGACCTCACCATCGACAATCAAGAGCTTGCGGTGGTTGCGCAGATTGAGCGTGAACGGACGACGCTTCCACAACAGCGGCAAGAACGGCACCGCCTTGCCACCGGCGGTTCGCAGTGCCTTCAGATGCACCGCCTTGAGACCCCAGCTGCCAAACGAATCAAAGCACAGCCGAACCTGCACGCCACGCTTCGCCGCCTCGGTCAACAGCTCGAGGAAACGCAGCCCCGTCTCGTCCGGCCGCAGAATGTAAACGACACAATGCACGTGTTGCTTGGCGGCTCCGATGGTCTGCACAGCAGCCGCGAAGAAGTCTTCACCACCTGGCAACCAACGCAGCGCGTTGCCATCGGAAAGACCACCACGCAACTGCAGCAGGCGATCAAGGCCGGTCGCCGGATCCGTCGCGCCAGCGTCCCCGTCCTCACGCGGCCGCACTTCGCGTAGCAGCCGTTCGCTTTGCTGCATGCGGCGCAGACGCCGGAGCTGCAGGCTGCGAGGCAGCAGGTAGTAAAGCATCAGCCCAAGCCACGGCGTTGCCAGGATCACGACCATCCACAACAGCGTGCTGGCGGCCGAACCACCGCGCACCAAGACGCGATAGACGAACATCACCGACAGCACTTCGCCCACAATGGCAAGCGCGACCAACAGACCCTGCCAGGACCAAACGTCAGCCCACAGATCCGTCAGCCAATCATCGATTGGCGGCATCGCGAGCGCAGCATGCAATGCGGCCGCACTCAGAGATGGCTCCGCCAGCAACATCGACTACTTGGGATTGACGGGAACGGTGCCGCCCATCTTGCCCATCAGTGGCAACACGCGACGAACGTGATCCCCTGCGGCATTCTCACAATCTACGCCAAGCACGAAGTACTGACCGAGCTTCACATCGCGGCCGAGCGGCTGATCCAGATAGAACGTCGCACGCCAACCACTGTCGATCGTCAGCGGCTGCATCGACACATACGGCTGCATGGCGGGACCGCCCTCCGCTGGACCATTGATCTGGCGCAGCAGCACTTCGCCCATCGCATCCTTCGACGCGCCAGCCTCCGGACCGACCCGGAACTTGATCGACTGGTCGCCCGTGTTCTCAACGAGGACCAAGATCCGCGTGTCCGGGTCGAAGACGTCGATCGAAACGCTGGCTCCCTGGACCTCGCCACCGAACTTGCCGGCACCGAGCGGCGACCACTCCGTGCCACCAGCCAATTCGTAGCGCAGCCACGGGCGTGGTGGCGGGGTTTGACAAGCAGCGAGCGTTAGCAGACTCGCGAGGCATAGATAACTGTTCTGGACCATCTCGGACGACGATAGAGCGAGAGCACGGCTGGCCAACAGGCAGCCTTCACATTTGCATGCTTGGTCCAACTCGGCGCCTGGTCGCGAACCACAGAGCACGGTACGGTTGGCTACAAAGCGGTGCCGAACGCTGGCTGTGGAAGTGGCGGTGGACGCTGCTCGCGCGCCTCGGCGCATCGAGACCGGCAGCGCGCCAGATGTAGCCCCCAGGCCAGCAGCCTAGCCCACAGCAGCCCAGCCCTCAGCAGCCCAGTATTGCAGCAGCCCAGTACCGCAGCAGCCCAGTACCGCAGCCCGCCCCAGCCCACAAAACCCAGACAAGACAAAAGGCCACCTACGCGATGCGTAGATGGCCTGTTGCATGTGGAGCCGACGATGGGATTCGAACCCGCGACCTATGCTTTACGAAAGCATTGCTCTACCAACTGAGCTACGTCGGCGCACGTTGGGCGCAGGAGAGTATCGACCGATTCGGGAGTCGTCCAGTGCGTTTTGCACCTTGATCCCCAAACGAGAAACGGCCGCAGCACCACATAGTGCTACGGCCGCTTCAGCGACAGCTCCCAAATAGGTTGACCGTTAGGTTTCCTGTTAGGTGAGCCGGATCCAGACTTCGAACTAACCTTCGTTGCTCGAGCCAGCGACGCGGCTGACCTTCTTCATCAGCTCCAACTTCTTTTGCGCGTCGACCTTGGCGTTGCCAAGTGCCGCAGCGATCGCCAAGCGCAACCCGGAATCGGTGCTGCCATCCATGGCAGTGTTCAGGGCGCCGTAGACGTTGTCGGGGCAGCTCGCCATGCGGCTGAGCACACTGCCGATCGCCAAGGCCGACGCCTTCTTGAGATCGCCACTGCCGTTCTCAAGCGAACCGATGAGGGCCGTCAGTTGGGCTTCGCCACCGGAAATCCCGATCGCCTTTGCAGCCGGCACCGAGACGCTATCGCCACGGTTGAGTTGCAGTGCCAAGCTGGCCATCGCACCAGCGATGTCAGCCTTGCGGCCGGCGAGGCTCAGCAGCGCGGCCGAAGCCTTGCTTGCGTAACCTTCAGCGCGAGCGCCACCGGGGTTCTCTGCACCTTCGAGGGCCGCAGCGACTGCAGCTTGCAGGTTCTCAGCGGTCAACGGCGCGGTGATGTAAGTCACGTTGTCGCCAAAGTGCTCGGCAGCAGCGTCTTGGTCCTTGGTGACAACAATGATCTTCGTGTTGTCCATGCGGCCATCCTTGCGGATGTTGCCGATGACATCTTCGGGCAGCGCGTCGGGGAGGATCTCGCTGAGCACGACCACGTCAATGCTCGGGTTACCCATCAGCCTCAGCGTGCCGTCGGTTGCCGTTGCATCGCTGGCGTAAACCTTCGAGCGCTCGGCGCTGCAAACCTCGGCGACCGCGCGGCTCGCGGCGTCGGGCATGATCATGTGGATCGTGTTAACCTTCTCTTCGGTCACGGCTTGGGCAAGCACGCCAACGACGCTGGTCAGCATCGGGACATCGCTGCCGGTGCTCGAGCGAACGATCGCTTCGGCAGCCGCATACTTGATGCGCTTGTCGGTGCTTTGCAGCGCAGCGAGCAGCGTGGTCTTGTCATCGAGAACGCCCATGTCCGCCATGACGGCGATGGCTTCGATGGCGACCGGGGCGAGACCTTGCTTAACGGCTGCGTCGAGCGCGCCACGCATGGCGTCGGTGCCCGAAGCAAGCGCGGCGATGCGCAACTCAGCGGCGACGCCTTCCATGCCGGAGACCGTTTCGTCGCCAGCGGCGATCGAAGAGCCGATCAGGTTGGATTGCGCGAGGTTCGCGGCAGCAACTGCACTGCGAGCGTCAACGCTTGCCGGTGCGATGCGAACGGCGTCCGAAGCGGCCGATTTGGCCAGCTCGGTCGGGTAGAGCAATGCCGGCACGTCGGTCGAGACGAGCTTGCCGTCAACCAGCGTCCAGACAACCTTGCTGAAGCCGCCAACCGGGACGTTACCGCGCAGGTAGCTGTTCGATTGGGCCAACAGTTGGCTGAGGGCGTCGCCACCGG
Source organism: Planctomycetota bacterium (assembly GCA_051278165.1). Lineage (GTDB taxonomy): Bacteria > Planctomycetota > UBA1135 > UBA1135 > UBA2386. The sequence continues at coordinate 36,412 of JBNMNW010000014.1, forward strand.
CGCCCTTCTTGGCGACGAACTTCTTGGCGATGGTGCTGATGTTGACGCGATCGTCGTTGGCGAGGTGCGTCATGATCGGCAGCGCGCGGGCGTCGCCAATCAGGTGCAGTGCGGCGCATGCGTTTTGCACGGCCAGGTCGTTGCTGCTCTTCAGCGACTCGATCAACGGCAGAACCGCAACCGAGTGCAACTGCGACAGAACACTGATCGCGTGGATCTGGCCATCGGAGTTATTCGGATCGCCAAGGATCGCAACGAGTGCCGGAACGGCGAACTCACCGTGAGCCGAAACCAGCGTGTTCACGGCAGCTTGACGCGTGCCGTAATCGTTGCCGCCATTGGTGGCAGTGATGACTAGAGCGTTGATCGCATCTTCGTCACGGGAGCGCTCGCGCTGGGTGGTCTTGGCGCGGTCGAGGATCGAACGTGCGATCTTCGAGATCTCGCCCGCCTCCGTCATGAGCATGTACCACTCGTCTTGCGAGATCGACTGATACAGATCGTGAGCCGCCTCATTGGACGGATCAGCGTTGATGATCTCTTGAAGCTTGGTGGTTGCGTCGGCCTTGTTGTTGAGGCGAAGCAAGTTGACGGCTTCCTGCATGGGCGAACCCTGCGACAGGGCCGAACCTCCGACAACGAGAGCAACAGCAGCGGCTAGGAGAGACTGATGGAACGAACGGGCCATGAAAGCGGACTCCTTTAGGAGGTTCGGATGCGGTAGGGGTCTTGGAGAGGGCTCGGACAAATTACGGCACGTGGGCGTTGGGACGAATCACGAACTCGTAACTCCCCCTCCACTCCGCATGCGGGCTGGAAAGGGCTGTCGAATGCTATGATCCGGCGCCGAGCCGTCAAGTAGACGAACCCATGTGCTTTGTATCTGAGACAGGATACCTCGGCTCGGCCAGCTTGCATGCTGCCGGTAAAGGGCCTCAAGCCCCCATGGGCCGCCTTTCCGATGCCATCGGGGGCTTCCGGCGGGACAAATCCGCAGATACACCCAAAAGTGCGCTCCGGGAGGCCGCTGGCGTGGTGGCGGCGGGCCGCTACAACCTTTCGTCATGAGTGACCAGGCGACCGTCTTGATCGTCGATGACCACCGGGCCGTCCGGGAAGAGATCGCATTTGCCCTCGATTTCGACGGCTGGAAGACCCGGGAGGCCGAAGATGGGCCGTCGGGACTCGAGCAGGCCCAGGATCCGGATGTCGACCTGGTGCTGCTGGACGTCAAACTACCCGGCATGGACGGCCTCGAAGTGCTCCAAAAGCTGAAGGAGCTGCGGCCGGATCTGCCCGTGGTGATGATTTCGGGCCACGGCGACCTCGACACGGCAGTGATCGCGGTGCGGCGCGGCGCCTACGACTTCCTACAGAAGCCGTTCGCGACCGACCGGGTGGTGCTGTCGCTGAAAAACGCTTTGCGGACCCAGCGGCTGGCCAGCGAGAACGAGACGCTACGGGCGACCATTCAGTCCGAGCAGCAATTGCTTGGCGGCAGCGACCGCATGGAACAGGTGCGCACCTTGATCTCGAAGGTCGCGCCGACCGAGGTCGCGGTGCTGATCACGGGTGACAATGGCACCGGCAAAGAACTGGTCGCGCGCCAATTACACGTGCAGAGCAAACGCAAAGAAGGTGAGTTCTTGGCGGTGAACTGCGCGGCGATTCCAGAGGACCTGGCGGAGAGTGAGCTGTTCGGCCATGAGAAGGGTGCGTTCACTGGGGCGCAGAATGGGCGCGCCGGCGCGTTCGAGTTGGCCGATGGCGGCACGTTGTTCCTCGACGAGATTGGCGACATGCCGCTCCCCATGCAGGCCAAGCTGCTGCGCGCGCTGCAAGAGGGCGTCGTGCAACGGCTCGGAAGTCAGGTTCCGACTAAGGTCGACGTGCGCGTTCTTGCGGCGACCAACCAGGACCTCGAGGCGATGGTGCAAGAGAAGACGTTCCGCGAAGACCTTTACTACCGGCTGCATGTCGTGCGCGTCCACATGCCGACGCTGCGCGAACGACCGGATGATGTTGCCTTGCTGGCCGATCACTTCCTGCGCAGCGCGACCAAGCGCAATGGCCTCGGCACCAAGCGCCTGGCAAAGGCGGCACTCGATTGGCTGCGCGGCCAACCGTGGCCAGGCAACGTGCGCCAGCTAAAGAACGTGCTAGAGGGCGCGGCAGTGCTCTCCGACGGCACCGAGATCGGGATCGCCGACCTCGAATGCAACGCACCGCCGCAGCCTGGCCGTTCGGCCGAAGGGCAGACAGACTGGTTCGCCTATGCGCGACTGGAGGACTTCCGCGGCGCGACCGAGAAGGAGTTCCTTCGGCGCAAGCTGCTGGAGTTCGGCGGCAATATCAAACGCACCGCCGAGAACATCGAGCTGCAGCGCAGCAACCTCTACAAGAAGCTCGATCGCTACGGGCTGAAGTAGCCCGCGGACTCAAATCGGCTGAGATTGCGTGTTACCGGTGCGAGGCCAAGATGTTGTTTCTTGTCCAGGCACCGTACCGACAACTGGCTACTCGGTTTGGGCTGGGACCTTGAACTCTTGGCCGATCTTTAGGTTTTCGTCCAAGTTTGGGTTCAGGCTCTGGATGGCCTTGACCATCTTGTAGGCCTTGGCCTTGCCGTAGCGCTTGGTGGCGATACTCCAGATCGAATCGCCCTTCTTGACCGTGTAGGTCACGGGAGCGGCCGAACCATTACTGAGGCCACCGTTGGAGCTAACGTTCGCGCTCGGGGTTCCGGCGCTCGAGTTACTTGCCTTCAGGCTAGCCGCGCCGGGCATCGCGAAGCCGGGGCGCGTCACCGACGGACGCGGCATGCCAGCTTCGACAACGCCACTTGGCGGGGTCATCAGTGTGCGGTTGGAACTGGTGCGGTTGGAACCGGTGCGGTTAGAGCCAACCGGGTTCGATGCCAGCGTGAGCGGCGCGCTTGCCTCAATGATGACGGCGAGCTCTTCGTCGTCGACCCACGGCACCATGACTTCGCTACCGACCTTCAACGTGGTCGTGTCTTCGTTGAGCTTCAGCGCTTCTGGGAGGTAGCCCTGAGTGTCACCGCACCAGCGACGCACCAGCTTCTCGAATGCGTCGCCACTCTTGACCGGCACCCAGCGCACGAAGCGTTCGCGACGGCTCGGGCCCTGCGCTCGCGCCACGACATCGCTGGCACTTAGCACCTTGGCGTTGAGCGGTTGCTCGCCCGAGTTGCCGCCGGCGAGTTGCTCGACAAGCGCCTTGGACTTTGCGTCGGCTTCGGCCTTCGCCTTGACGCTTTCTGCATCCGACTTGTTCGGCTGCAGAAGGTCGCGGAGACCACTCCCGCTTGAGGTTTTCTCCTGCGTCTCGGAGGCATCGACCGGGTCGTTGCCGAACAGGACCGCAATGACCAGGATTAGGGCAAGGAAGCCCGTGACCGCGTAGACCAACAACCGTTCGTTTTGCTTCATAGCTGCCCTCCGGCCGGATTTGATCCGACCTGATCGAGTGAATCGATCTAACCGTGCGCGTATGGATATGCGACCTCGCGAGAGCTACTCGCTTTGACCGGATCGCGATCCACTTCAGTAACCAGGTAACCTGCCCAGCCGCGACCGTTGGTCGTAGCCAGTTACTGAACCGATGGTAGTCGGCCCAGAAATGCCTTCGGGATGACCGCCCGATGACGGCAGGATGCTACGGCAACTACGCCGTGCCGCCAAGCACAGGACTAACGAAGTTGTGTTGTCGCGAGCCGGCAGGTCGTCAGCGGCCAGCGCGATGCTCAATGACTTTCGTGTCCTTCGGAACCTCGAAGGCAACCGACGGCGCATCCTTCGGGTTGGTGCGCACGTTGCGCAACGCAATCTCGACGAGGTCGCCGGAATGATCCCGATAGGCAACCGAGCGCAGCGTGACACCTGGCTTGGCTTGGAGCTTCGAGTCGGCGGGCTCGGTGGCGGCGGGCTTGCTGCTCGCGATCACGACGAACGTCACCACGAGTTCTTGCAGGCGCTCCCCCATCGCCTTGCTCTTCGGGACTAGCCGAATCGCCGCGGTCATCGGGGCACCGGTGGCTGAGATCTCGACTGGATCCTCGACGGCAATCAGGCCGCCCTCTGCCTGGACCTTGCCAACTGACAATCCGGCGACACCGAACTCCTCGAGCAAGCGGTCGGCATCGCCACCGACCGCTGCAAACAGGCCCTGTGACAAGTCCGGTCCATCCAACATGAAGCGCTCCAATCGCTTACGACGAGGACGGAACACTTCGTATAGGTCCTTGGTCAGGCGAACAATCGACTGACGCGGCTTCTCGGCGCGGAACACCACGCATGCTGGCGTGTGCACAAACAAGAACCCGCCGCTGCTCCGCAGTGGCTTCTTGCTGAGCGTGGTCGTGCGAAGCTGCACGTAATCAGCAACCAAGACCCGCACCGACTTGCTCAATTCGGCATGCCGCCGCAGCAGTTTGATGGCCTGGTCGCGCTGCTCGCTGCTGATCGGCTCAATGGCGATCGACTTGCTGGCGTCCTGCTTACTCGGGCCATCAGGCGACGACTTAGGTGAAGACTTCGGCGGCGACTTCGAAGGCGGAGCCTGTGCCAGCACGGCAACCGGCAGGCACAGCAGTGCGCAAACAATCGATGACCACATCATGATCGCGGCATCCTAGTGCCAGCCGCGTCCGATGCCGGCTTTGGTGGCGAGCAATCTGACTGACGAGGCACCAACTCGAAGCGGCGCTGCAAACGACCAAGCAAGAAGAAGATCTTCATGCGCAGCCTGTCTAGCCAATTCAGATCGAAGCCACCGGCCAAGACCTTGGTAATCGCGCGACGCAGCCCGAAGTAGGGGCGCGGTTCGAAGAACAGATCGCGGGTTGCGGGGTCGTAGAAGGCGAGCACAAACTTGCGGACAAACTCGTAGCGCCGCCGCAGTTTGCGTTCGTAGCGCTTCTGCGCCCACTCAGGACGCGGCGACGAGTGCAGGTAGCCAGCGATCGCAGCCTGCGCCGACTCGAGGCCGGACTGCAACGCTAACTGCACGCCGCTCGACCAAACTGGATCGAGGAACGAACCGGCATCCCCGGCCAAGAACCAGCGATCGCCGACATAGCTCTTGGTGCCGTAGCTAAAGCCACTCTCGACGCGAAACTCCGTGGTGCGCTCGGCATACCGCAGCAACTCGGCCGGCAAGACCGACGACTGCACCGCTTCGGCGAAGATCGCGTCGAGGTCCCCCTTGTCCTGCTGGCGGTACTCGTCGATGTCGAGCACGACGCCGACGCTGGTCAGATGCTCGGACAACGGGATCCACCACGACCAACCGAGGTTTGGCAAGCTGACGATGCGCGTGTCATTCGCGCGGATGCCCTGATCGCGAGGCACACCGCGAAAGTGCGCGTAAACAGCCGCTTTTTGCAACGCGGCGTCGGGGACGCGCACCTCCTCTTGCTTGGCGACAAAGCCACCGCGACCGCTGGCGTCAATGATCACGCGCGCTCGCACGCTGCGCGCCGGTTCGTCGCCGTTCGCAAACGTCACCGAAACACCAGCGTCGTCGATTTCGTAAGAGCGCGCTCGCGCCACCACCATTGCTGCACCGAGCGACTCAGCGTGGTCCAACAACAACTTGTCGAACTCGGCGCGATGCACCTGCACCGTTTCCGAGGGTTCGATGCGGTTCGCCTTGAAGTCGAACACGACGTGGTAAGTACCGCACGCCGAGCGCAACTGGCCACCGCTCTTCGGCTGGAAGCCGCGCGCCGCAATCTTGTCGGCACAGCCGATCTCGTCAAAGACGTAGTTGCCGAGCGGCAACAGCGACTCCCCGACGTGGAAGCGCGGGAACCGCTCGCTCTCGATCACCAACACCGAGTGGCCATGCTTGGCTAGGTAGCTGGCGGCGACGGAGCCCGCAGGCCCCGCGCCAATGACGACAACGTCGTGATCGAACGGGTCTTGTTGGTGCAAGTGTTGTTGGTGCTGATCTTGCTAGGAGTCAGCGTCACGGGAGGCGAATCGACCAGGTGCGTGACGTTCGCACCGGGTTGGTTCGCCGAAACGCAGTCGAATCGGTGGCTTCGGCGAGGATTTGGCGGGCCGACATGGTGTGAAGGG
>JBNMNW010000015.1:0-40993 GCA_051278165.1 Planctomycetota bacterium
CGACCGATTTCGTCGACCACGGCACGCTATGTGTGTCATTGGCAGGGTCCGACCCGAGGCCATGCACTACCAGGATGGGGTGCGTGAGAGAGAGGCGACCGTTGCCTCGGGTCGGCATCTTCCCCCGCCGCTATGCTGGAGGCCTACTTTCTAGCTCACTCCCTTATGGCCGGCTCCTGATAGCCGTGGCCGACTAGGTTGAGACGCCGACTGTTCCGAGCAGAGCGGTCACCAATTCGAGGATACCGAATACCAGCACCGCGACGCCGAGCTGCACCATCAGCGCCACGACCGCACCAGTGCGAGGCAGGCCAAACAGCCCAACAAGTCCAAACAGCGACAACGTGCTGTTGAGCAGGATCATCAACACGATCGACAGATCGTTGACTGGCACCATGGCAACCTGAGCAAGGCCGGTGAGCAGATACCAAACCCCCAAGCCCATGCTCCGGCCGAGCTGTATCTTCTCGCCACCGGCAACGTGCACCGACATGTGTACATTCAACCCGAGCCCAACCAGCAACATGATGCCGAGGCTGAGCCACTGGCTTGGCGCCGCAGGAACTAGCCAAGGATAGGCCCGATCGAGCATGCCGATGCGGCGATGCAGATGAGAACGTCGCTGGTCCACCGGCACGGCTTCCGGGCTACTCGGGTCGACAGGGTCCTGCAACGGCCCGGTCCACGTGATGCGCGACGGATTTGCAGCGGCAGCGGCATCGGCCTCCTTGCTCGCTGCAGGAGCTATCTCGCCCGCCGGAGCAGGAGCAGGAGCAGGATCTTGCGCCACAGCGGTGGCATTCTCGTCGAGCGGCGCAGCGGCAGCCGGACGGTTGCCTTCGTCACTCTCTCGAAGTGCCCGTGTCGCAGGATCGCCCGACTCCTGGAACTGACAACTGCGAATCAACGACGCAGGAACCCTCAGGATCTTGTTGCCGACCTCGATCTCGAGCAGCTTCAAGTTCATCTTCAGCACGCGCCCCTCAAGACGCCGGCCATCCTCAAGCTGCACTAAAGCCAGCCGATCCTGCGCCACCGCCGGGGCCAGCAACGCAAATAGAACCCCTCCCAAAGCCGCTAGACGAATCATGACTGGCTCTTCGGCGGGCTTAGATGGGAGCTTGAGATGGAGAATCTCGTAGTGAGGCTCGATGCGGTGGCAACGGCCAGTGGCGACAACATCCGCCAACTCCTAACCTTGCCAGCCGACAAATACTGGGCGCAGATCTGCGATTCCGCGCTAAGCCGATGATGACCCGCCACCAACTGCCAGCTGCCTTCACCTTCCTCATGTGCGCCACTGCAGCGACGGCGCTGGGGACATTGCTCCCTGGTGCCCAAACACCGACACCGCAAACGCCAAGCACACAGGACGCCAAGAAGAGCACCGAACCGAACGGCCTGCCCAACCAAATGGCGCTGGCCTTGCGGGTCGAGAAGGCACACGGCGGCGCCAGCAAGAAGATCTCGGCGTTCCGCAGCAAGATCGAACTGGAGTTGACGGATCGCGCGCGAGCCCAGGGCGCCCTGGTTGGCCTCGACGTGACGTTCCTGGAGATACAGGAACCCAAGCGGGAGCAGCTGACCACGCTGCTTCGCTACGAGATCCGCAAGGCAGAAGAACCAATCGTGCGCGGCCAAGACACGTTCGGGCCGTGGCACATCGACAAGGGCGAGTCACGCGACCTGACTGGCGCTGGCACAGAGCGCGACCTCCAGGCATTCATGGAGCACAAGAATCTCGCCAAGCAACTGGTGCGCTTCTTGAAGCCGGCCGACGTGATTCGCTCCCTGAGCAACTGCAGCGAAGTCGCCGAGCACGAGCTCAAATGGACGCGCGCCAAGACCCTGCAAACGCTCAAGATCCACGGCAACATCGAGAAGTTCCCGATGATGCGCAACGCCGGCGAAGAAGCGCCGGCACGCCTGACGCTCTACGTCGACAAGAAGACCGACCGCGTGATTGCCGTCGACGTCACTCCAATCATTGATGGAGAGCCGCAGTCCAAGCAAGGCGAGCGCATCACGCTCCAGAAATTCCGAGCTCGCAACGGTCTCAACGTGCCGCACAAACTGAGCTACCTCTGGCGCGACAAGAACGGCTCCCTGCGCAGCCACGCCAAGGTCAACATCCTGCAGCTGGACCTGGAACCGGGGCTGAAGCAGACGGATCTCGACCGTCAGTAGCTCCGGCAGTCTGTAGTTTCGACAGTCTGTAGCTTCGACAGTCTGTAGCTTCGACCGTCAGTAGCTTTTGCCGCCAGTAGCTTTTGCCGCCAGTAAGGCGGTGCTAACAAACGGGGCGACCGCAACTCACCGCGCCCACCGGGAGCTAGCAGCGACGGCGGAAGTAGCGCTCGAGCTCTGCTGAGCTAAACGTCAACACCGTCGGGCGGCCGTGCGGACAGTTGTGCGGGTGATCGAGCGTCGCTGCCACGCGTAACAGTTCTTCGATCTCGGCATCGGTCAAGCGATCGCCACTCATCACCGAACCGCGGCACGCCATCGAGTGGAAGCGTTCGGCGATGTGCTCTCCGAGTGAACTCTTGCCATCATCGGACTCGCCCATCGCGAGCGCCCGCACGAGCTGCTTGGGATCCGTCTTGGCCAGCACCGTCGGCATGCCCTGCACTGCGACGGAATTGGGGCCGAACGGCTCGATCAACAAGCCTTCGGCACCAAGCTGTTCTTGCACCGATTCCAACCAAGCCAACTCACCGGGAGTCACTTCGACAACTGCTGGCACCAACAATCGCTGGATCTGCACCTCGCGTTCGGCGTGTTGCTTCTTCAGCTGTTCGTAGACAACCCGCTCGTGCAGCGCGTGCTGGTCGACGACCAGCAAACCGTCATCACCCTGAAGCAACAGATACAGGTCCATGACCTGCAAGAAGCGGCCAGCAGCTCGCCGGAATGGATTGGGCCGCTCGGCAGAACTCTGAGCAGTTCCGGGTTGTGGTTCGCGCACAATCACCGGCTCGGCAGCAGATGCTGCCGCCCCTTCACCGCCATTGTCGGCGCTAGCGGATCGACCGATATTGGCAGCGCCGCCACCCCCCGTCTCAAACAACGACGGCGCCATTGGGAAGCCAGAACGCGCACGCGGCATGTCCGGCCGGATCTGCACGCCGCCTTCGCTAGCCGACGCTTGGCCAAACGTCATCGTGCGAGCCTGCAGCGCCGTACGCACCGTCGAGTGCAGACACCCAGCAACCTTGCGTGACTCGACAAAACGCACTTCCGCCTTGCGCGGATGGATGTTCACGTCGACCTGGTCGGGCGGCAGCACCAACTGCAGCACGTAGACCGGGAACCGACCACCCATCAAGAACTCGCGATACGCCTGCCGCACGGCATGGATCGCACTCTTCTCACTGGCCAGCCGGCCGTTGACGTAGGTCAACTCGAGTTTGCCGTTGCGCCGCGCTAGGTCGGGTTCGCCAACCACGCCTTCCACCTTGAGGCCGTCAAACTCGCGCGACACCGGCAAGAGACCGCGACCTAGGTCCCGACCAAAGCACTGTTGCACGCGCTCGGTCAGCGTGACGTTACGTGGTAGGCGCAGCAGTTCTTTGTCATCGCTGACAAGCGTGAAGTCGACGTCGAGTCGGGCGAGCGCCAGCTCCGCGACCAGCTGCTGAATGCGGGCGCGCTCGGCATGCGGCGCCTTCAAAAACCGACGGCGCGCCGGCACGTTGAAAAACAGGTCACGGATCTCGATTCGCGTGCCAGGGGGACTACCACACGGCTGAGGTTTGGTTTCGACGCCACCGTCGCAGCGCATCTCCCATCCCTCTTCGCCATCGGGGCGGCGACTCTGGATACGAGCGCGCGCGATCGCGCCGATCGAAGCCAGTGCCTCACCGCGGAACCCGAGACTGCCGATGTGCTCGAGATCGTGCACGGTCGACAGCTTCGACGTCGCATGGCTAGCGAACGCCAACGGTAGGTCTTCGGGCAAGAAGCCATCGCCGTCATCGATGACGGTCAGCTCCTCGGCTCCGCCACCTCGGATCTCGACGCGGATGCGCGTAGCCCCCGCATCGAGCGAGTTCTCGATCAGTTCTTTGGCAACGGAAACCGGTCGTTCGACGACCTCGCCGGCCGCGATCTGGTTGACCACAGCAATCGGTAGCTTCTTGATCACAGTTCAAACTCCTCTGCGGTCTCGATCGGAGCACCGTCAAACCACTGCGCCAGGAAGCGCTCGAGCAGCACCTCCGCGTCCTCGCCAATCATCCGGCTCTTGCGTTGGCACGCGTGCAACGCCGTGACGCCGCGATTGAGCTGAGCGATCGTATTGCACTTGACCTGTTCCAAGAAACGGTCCGCAAACTGGTGCACGCCCGCCGCCCTCGGCAAGTCCCGCATCGACGTGCCGCGGTCGAGCAGCAAGCGCCCTTCGTAGACCTTGCCGATCTCCCGAAACAACCAACTACTGGTGAACGGCAATAAGCCGCCCGAGTCCATGGTCTTGCCGTCCTGTTGCCTGACGCCGCGCGCGAACATTGCCGACAAAGAACGCTGCGCCGCTTGGCGCTTGCGGGACAGGACGGCTTCGGCGAACTCAAACGGGTTGGAAGCAAAACTAACCGTGAGCTTGCCGACCAGGTCCTTGGGTGCCAGCGGAGCCCGCACGGTATCGCTGCCAAACTGATCGCGAAGTCGTTCTAACTCCGCCCCAAGTTCACCTGGCGACTTGCCGACCTGAGCGATCAACAGCAACGCACTCTCGGCCTCAAGCGGCACACCAAGCTTCTTGCTGACCTGCAGCACCCACTTGCACAGTTCCCCATCCATCGGACCGCGGTCACGATCATATGGAAGTTCGTAGAGGTCGCGGAACTCGAACACCTGGCCTGCGGCCACCAACTGTTTGACCAACGCCGCCGCGACCTTCTTGCGCTTGTCGATCTTGGCAGACTCAAGCAACAGACCAGAGCCGGCAGGGATCTTCTCCGCGAGTGCTGCAATCGACGCCGAGTGCGTCTTCCACCAATTGGCTCCGCGCCGGACCACGACGAATGACGTCTTGGCGAACAAGCCGCCACCGCGCAAGTCTTGCAATTCGGGAGCGAGATTGGCGCCTGCCGCGCCTGCATCGTCGTCGTCATCATCGGCGGCCTTGAGATCGGCACCGTCGATTTTGCGTAACTCGGCGTCCTTCGGCACGGCCTTGAGCAGACGTTCGATCGCCTTGCCGCGGAAGAAGTCACTCTCGCCGGTGATCATCACGATCGACGGCAGTCCGGCACGCACGAGTTTGTCGAGCCGGCTGAATTCGATACTGGGGTTGGGAGCAGCCACAGCTCTACAGATACAGGTCGACGCAGCCCGCTGCGAACATCACAACGGCCAAGGTGCCGTTGGCGGTGAAGAACGCAGCTTGGATGCGCGACAAGTCGTTTGGGCGCAATAGTCGGTGCTGCCAGATCAGTAGGCCGGCGGCCAGCGCGACGCCCACGAGGTAGACCTGTCGCAGCCCTACCATCCAGCCGAATGCCGCGAACCCAATCGGTGCCAACACGTGCAGCAAGCGGCTCACCCACATGGCGGAACGTCGCCCGAGCAGGACCGGCAACGACCGCAAGCCCCGTTCGCGATCGAACTCATCGTCCTGGCAGGCATACAAGACGTCGAAACCGGCGACCCAAATGGCCACCGAGGCACCGAGCACCAGCGGCGCATAGAGTCGCGGACTAAACGCACCGTCGACGGCAAACCAAGCGGCGATCGGCGAAACGCCCAGCGCGACGCCAAGCCACAGGTGACACAACGACGAGAAGCGCTTGGCGTAGCTGTAGCCCAGCAACCAGGCCAGCGTCGGAATGCCGAGCCACAAGCACGGTACGGACAGCAGCCAGCAGGTCACCAAGAAGGCTGCCCCAGCGGCGATCGTCAGTGACAACGCGCTGCGCGCCGAGACGACGCCGCTCGGGATCTCGCGATTCTGAGTTCGCGGGTTAGCAGCATCGAGATGACGATCGGCGTAGCGGTTGAATGCCATCGCGGCAGTGCGCGCGCAGACAACCGCCAGAACGACCAACGCCACAAGCCGAACTGACGGCGTGCCATCCGTAGCAACCAGCAACGATAACAGCGCGAACGGCATCGCGAACACGGAGTGCGACAGCTTGACCAAGCCAGCGTAGGCCTGCGCTCGTTGCAAGATGGCGTTACTCACACCACCTCTCCTTCATCCCACGGGGATTCGCCCGCTGGGCCATCGCCGATTGGAGGATCAACCTTTGGGGTCTGCCAACGAGGGACCAACTGATGCTCGATACCGAGGCGATCGAGGATCTTGCCGACGACAAAGTCGACTAGGTCCGCAATGGTTTGCGGCCGTTGATAGAAGCCCGGCATGGCCGGCAGCACGATGACCCCCATGCGCGCCAGCTTGAGCATGTTCTCAAGATGCAGTTCCGACAACGGCGTCTCGCGCGGCACGACGACCAAGGGACGACCTTCTTTGAGGGCGACGTCGGCGGCGCGTTCGACCAAGTTGCTCGAGAAGCCGTGCGCAACGCGGGCCAGTGTTCCCATGCTGCAGGGAACCACGATGGTCGCAGCGAGCCCCGCAGTGCCAGAAGCCGGCGCTGCCTCGACGGCGAGCAACGCATGCACGTGCAGATTGGCGCGCAAGGTTGCGTCAAACAGCGAAGCGAGGTCCGGCGACTCGAAGTCGATTGCTTCGCCATCTTCATGCTTGAGCACGCGCAGTGCAGCACCAGTCGCGCACAAGTGCACGGTGTGGCCTAGCGTCAGCAGCACTTCGACGAAGCGCCTGCCGTAGCGACTGCCGCTACCACCGGACCAGCACACGGCATAGCTGCGCCGTTCGGTCGTATTGCTAGATTCGTTGTCGGCTGTGCCCATGGAATCGGCGCGGCGACCGCTCACGGTCGCAAGTAGAAGTACATATTGTAAACGGTATGGGTGTAGACACAGACGCCGTATCCGCGCGCCCACATCAATAGCCCAAGCAAGACGCCAGCCATGGTTCGGAAGACGAATCGACTGCGATCAAATGGTTCCCCGCACAAATGGTGGAACCACGAGAACACCAGCGCACTGGCAATGATGGCAAACGCACCGGCGACCCAACGCGGCAACCCCCAGCCGCGAACGGCGCGCATGCCGATCCAGACCAACGCCGACATCAAACCAAGTCGGAACACCAACTCCTCGAAGATGCCAGCGCCCATCGAGCCAACTAGGTTGGCGACCATCGAGCTGGCTGGTGGAGTCGTCGACAACAAGCGGTTGGCAGATGAGGTCATCGCGGAGGCGATCGGACCGAGCATCACGCCATAAACTAGGCCTTCGAGGGCGATCACTGCCGCTACTCGTGACCAGGGGATCTTGTGTTTGATCAGTGAACGGGCTGCCACCGCGGTCATCAATACGAACGCGGCGCTGACGTAGATGTGGGCGTTGACTCCGAACCGGCCAATCTGCTGCAGCAACAACAGCTCGGCACCATTGCGTTCGTCGGGCGCCAACTGCCAGCGCATGATCATGTAGCAGAGCCACAACGGCATCACTGCGAACAACCCAACGGATGCTTCGCGTGACCAGTGGAAGTAGCCAGTCGGCCGATCGGCCTCGACTACGGCGTGTTCGTCAGGCTCGCGGGACTTCGCCACGATAGATGGCGGCAATGCCACCTGTCAGCAAGCGCTGGCGAGGCGACTGCAAGCCGGCCTCCTGCATCAGCTCGAGGAACGCCGCACGCTCCGGAAAGGCCTGAACGGAGTCGTGCAGGTAGCGGTAGGCGTCGTTCTTGGTGCCGCTGATCCACTTGCCGAGGCGCGGCAGAACCTTGCGGAAGTAGAAGCCATACAAGGACGCGAACACCGGCACGCGCGGCTTGCAGAACTCGAGCACGACGATTCGCCCACCTGGACGCACGACACGCGCCATCTCCCGCAACGCCACCACCGGGTCGGCAACATTGCGAATACCGAAGGCCACGGTTGTGAAGTCGAAGCAATCGTCGGCGAACGGCAGGTTCATTGTGTCCGCAGCCAAGAAATCAGCACGCTGGCCATCTTGCGGTTGCTTGCGATGCGTATGCATGAGCATCGGGGCACAGAAGTCGGCCCCAATCATCGTGGCGCCAGCCCGCTGCAGCGCGAAACACAGGTCGCCAGTGCCTGAGCAGACATCGAGGCCGCGTTCGCCAGCCTGCACGTCGACGGTGCGCACCGTGCGCTTGCGCCACATGACGTCGATACCCATCGACAACGCACGGTTCGCCCGGTCGTAGCCGGGAGCTACTTCGGCGAACATCTTCTGGATGGTAATTGCGTCGGGCATCGTCAGGCGGATTCTGCGCCAACCCGGCACCAAGCTCAACGAATCGTCGTGAGAGCTCGGCCTGGAATGGCAAAAACACGCCCATATGGCGTGACTCCTACCGGGCAACGCCCTGATCTGACCGAGAATTCAAAACGCCCATCACTACTAATTAGCGACGGGCGTTTTGCGAGCCAACTGGCTGCCGGGCACGCGGCCAGGCAACCATCAGCGATTGACTCCTTACTGACGCCAGTAGTTCGAGACCACGCGCACGCCCGGCACAGAGACCGTTGCGATGCGAGTGCCCGTCGAGATCTCGAAGACGTCGACATTGCCAACATCCGAGAGAGCGACGAACAACAGTCGTGGTGTCGATGCAGGCACGATCACGCCACCCTGATTCTTCACTACGTGCTTGCCGGAGTGGAAGTAGGGCGTGGTCGAGAAGTTCGGGGCGTAGATCGTCGCCTGACCAGCAACCGCGCCGACATTGATCATGTCGTCGTAGGCCAAGTCGATGATCGAGTTACCCGACATCTGGTCAATGAACGACCCCGGTGCCGGCGTGCCACCGATGCGCTGCACAACCGTCCATTCCTTCTGGCGGAAGGTCGGCGGCAGGATGAAGCCACCAGCGACTGGGTTCAGCGGCAGCGGACCGGCCGGCGAACTGGTCAGTGACAGGCGCGAAACCTGGCCGAGACCCGAATTATCGGTGTGACCGATCAAGACGCCACCCTGGCCAGCGTTGAAGTCGAACAACATCGACTTAGCGCGCGGGAAGGAGACGTTCGTCACCGACGTGACGATGTCGTTGAAGCCAATGCCGTTGACGCCATCCGGTCCCGACTCGTAGATCGCAATCGTGCCGTTCGAGTTAAGGATGTAGGCCAAGTAGACACCCGAGAGGTTGCCGGTGCCGGCGTAACGCTCGGTGCAAACCACGTCGATCGGCCCGTTAAGGAAGCCACCCACCACGCGACGAACCGTGAAGTCCAGCGCACTGATGATGGTCACCTGGTTGCCTTCGGTCGACACCGCAACGATGTCTTCGCCATCCGGTTGCCATGCCACACCAGTCGGGCCGGTCTCGACGCGAGTCTCAGCGACGATCTGGTGGAACGTCGAGCTGAGCGGGTTGATATCGATGAACGAGACCGTCGCGCTGGCGAAGTTCGTAACCGCCAAACGGGTCATGTTCGGCGACATCGCCAAGCTGACCGGGTCCGACAGTTGGATCGTGTCCAGCACCGTGAAACGGTTGCTGTTGACCACGAGGACCTGACGGTTGTCACGGTCGAGCACGTAGAGGAAGTGACCAACCTGCTGACGCGACGTGAACGGGCAGAACGGCGGCGGCGGCGGCGGCGAAGCCGGCGGCGGCTGCGGGCCAACGAACACACCCATGAAGCCGGTGCCGTAGACTCCCAATTCGTTCTGAACGGTGGAGAACGGATTGCCGACGACGAGCAGGTTCAGACCAACCGCGAGACAGTTCGCCGCAGGACCACCGGTTACCAGCGCACCCAGGGGACCGAGCGACGACTTGACGGCCGGCTCTTCACCGAAGATGGCGCGGTTCGGGTTTGGCGGCGGGAAGATCAAGCGCGGCGGGTTCGGGATCGGCGGCTGGGTGATCGTGTTACCCGACTGCACCAGACCGAGTAGCTCGTTGACCTGGTTAGAACGGCTGGCGTTCCGGTTGATGTTCTCGTTGTTGTAGATCAGGTCGAGCGGCGCGCCGATGTGGATATCGGTAACGTCACTGACGATCGGATCCCGCAGCAAGCGCGTGCTGCCGTTGGTGTCTTGCGTGAGCGTGAGCACACCTGCACCACCAGCATCGAGGTTCGACGACCCTGGGGCCATCGACGGCGTGATGCCAGGAACACCGATGTTCGGGTTCGCCGTCCAGCGCGTGTTATTGGTGTCACCCGTGCCTTGGCCAAAGCCATTGAGGTCGAGGACACTGACACCTGGCTCTGCACCACCGGTACCGAAGTAAACGACTTCCGGCGAAACCGGCGCGTTGACTAGGCCTGGCCCATTGCCCGTCGTGTAGGACGTCGATACTGGCTGACCGATCAAGTCACCGTTCAGGCTAGAGATCGTTGTTTGCTGCACCGTGATGTCGACTTGCGACTGACCAGGCAGATTGTAAGCCGGACGAACGATGTAGTTCATCAAGTCGCCGAAGCTGACTGGGTCCGCGTAGTAGATGACCGGGAACGTCGCAGCCGACGAGGTCACCTGTAGCGAGACACCACCAGTAGGCGGAGTGAACAGCGTCGCGTCGAAGAACGACCCGACTTCACCCGGCTGCACTGGCTTGTTGAACCTGATCAGGATCGAGCCGGTCGGGTCGACGCCCGTCTGGCCGTTGCCAGGACTGATCTGTGGCACAGCGGTCCAGCCGAGCACTTCCGGTGGATCCGAATCAGGACCAACCGTCGTTGCCACACCCACTTCTTGCTCGAGGATGTCGTTTTCCGTGTCGCGCACCGCGTTGGTGACGATCAACCGCAGCAAGCGGTTGTTGGGGAACGTCTCGAACGGAGCCGTCATGTCGCCATTGCTGTCCGCAATGAACGTGAACGATTTGTTCGACACGAGGTCGGACGAACCGGGGTAGCTCGGGAAGCCGTTGGCGCGCGAATCGAGGATATTGACGCCGTTGCCGTCGGCCTCAACTGCCTTGACCTTCACCAGCGTGCCACCTTCGTTAAAGTAGGTGAAGCCGTTGACAAAGCCACGCCCCTGGATCGCAATCGTCGTTTCCGTCGATGGATCGTAGGCGAGCACGTTCAACGCACCCGACAAACCGGAGTTCGACTGGTCCGCGAGCAAGTTGCTCAGGATCGAGTCGACGTCGAGCTTGTGGCTGAACGAGAAGTGCAGGAATTGGTTGCCCGGATCACCGTTCGGCAGCACTGCGGTCGTCGGCAGGGTGGCTACTGGGAGCACACCGTTATTGCCGTTGACGAACTGCTTGAGGGTGGCCTCGCTTTCGATGTTGATGACCGTCGACGTGGGATTGCCGAACGAGTCTGTCGTGCGAATGCGGTAGGGATAGACGCTGCCTGATCCGGTGCTAATTCCAGTAACTAGGAAGTCGCCGCGATTATCAGGGTCGCCCTTGCCGCCGCCGCTACAACCGCTGGCGCCCATCGCAAAAGCGATGAGGCCGGCAACCGCGAACGTGGAGAGGGTGCGGACGGCGGGAGAAGCCGGTCGCGACCGATGCGTAGGGTTGGCTTTCATTGGGATGGTTTCCGCCCGGACAAGGGCGGTGGGGTCTACTCCGGGACGAGTCGAGCCAGAAGCCGTAGAACGTTACTTCGCTTACAGTTCCATGCAAGCGAACTCCGCTTGACACGGCCCGGCTCGATGCCTGGTTATTTGGTAAGGAGCAATCGCGATGCCAAAGCCGATGACCCAAGGCGATTTTACCGAATCGGTGAACGCCGAGGTTTCGACCTTGCCCTAAAAATCGACGTTACGCCCGGTGATAAATCGGGTTACGCCACAATCATGACATGGCCACAGGCGCACGTGTGAAATCGCTCACCGTGCGCGAGCGCTCACGCACCGGCTCACCGACGGGGCTCGCGCTCGCTAAAGACCTTCTTGAGACGACGGATCTTGACCGCCAAACGAAGACGATCCACGCAGAACGCCATCACGGTTAGCGTCCCCCACCATGGATTCCTCGCTGCACCGCCGCTCACGCACACGGCTTTACTCGAAGGCGACCGCACTCTTGTGCTGCCTGATGACGGCCGGTTTAGCGGCGCAAACGCGCGTCGCCTGCCTCGGCGACTCGATCACCTACGGCGCCCGAATCGCCGATCGCGACCACAGTTCCTATCCGGGCTGGCTCAACGACTTCCTCGGCATGCCATACGAAGTGCGCAACTTCGGCGTTGGCGGCGCGACCTTGCTGCAGGCAGCGGACCGGCCCTATGCAAAGACCAAAGCGTTTCGCGATGCACTGGCATGGCAGCCCCATGTCGCGTTCGTCATGCTCGGCACCAATGACACGTGCGAGAACGAGCGACGCCACAACTGGCGGCATGCCGATTCGCTTGCCGCGGATGCAGCACAACTCGTCGCGTCGCTGCTGGAAGTACGCAAAGACATGCGCATCGTGCTGTGTTCGCCCACACCGATGTTCGCGCAACAGCGCGGACTCAAACCAGAACGCAAAGCCGACCTCGAGACGCGCGGCAAACGATTGGCCGCATGTGCGCAAGCAATGCAAACGGTCGCGCGCACCAACGACAACGTTGAGTATCTCGAACTGCGCAACACACTCACTGCGGCCCACGTCAGCGATGGCGTGCACCCAACGGCGTTCGGCGCCGAACGTATCGCTCGCCGCATTGCCGAAGCAATTCGTTCACCAGTCACACCGAGCGATCTGCGGCGCAACCAACTAGACAACGAACTCAAGGAGCGTGACGTCCCCACCAAGACAGACTCGTTCCACGGGTTCGACGGGATCACCTTCCAACTGCCGCAAACATCCGCACAGTGCCGCGTGTTCTTTCCGAAGGGCACCGCCAAAGGCACGCCGTGGGTCTTGCGCGCACGCTTCTTTGGCCACCAACCGGCGCTCGACATTGCGCTGCTAGAACGCGGCTTCCACCTCGCCTACTGCGACGTCAGCAATCTCTACGGCTCGCAGCTGGCCATCGACCGCTACTTCGAACTGCACTCGCTGCTAGAAGACGCCGGCTTCAACCAACGCGCCGTATTGGAAGGCATGAGCCGCGGCGGCCTGCAAATCATCAATTGGGCTACGGCCTATCCGCAACGAGTCGCAGCGATCTATGGCGACAACCCAGTCGTAGATATCCGTTCGTGGCCGGGCGGCAATTCGGGCAAGCGCTCCGACGCCGACTGGCAGCGCTGCATGAAGGTATACGGACTCGATGAAGAGTCCGCCAAGACGTTCGAACCAATAGAGGTCTCCCGCCTCAAGCCACTGGCGCTCGAAGGCATCCCGATGATGCTTGTGCTCGGCATGGACGACAAGGTTGTGCCGATCGCGGAGAACGGCAACCTACTCGCCGCGCGTTATGCCAAGGCAGGTGGCCAAGTCGACGTATGGCGCAAGCCTGGCAACGGCCACCACCCGCATGGCCTGCACCCGGTCGACCCGCTACTGCGAGCCATCCTTCGCGCGACGGGCTTCGCGCAAGGCATCACGACAACAGCCAGCCCCTCCGTCGAATATCGTAGCGGCGCCGGTTGGCATGGGGATTCATGGCGCACGCAAGTCGACAAGATGCGCGCGCTCGCAAAGCTTCACCCCGACATTCCGGTCGTATTTCTAGGCGACTCGATCACGCAAAGTTTGACCGGCAGTCGCGACCGCATCGCCACGGCCAGTGGCACACGCGCCATCGATAAGGCGTTCGGCGAGCAGGGTGCGATCTCGCTGGGATTGAGTGGCGACCGCACCGAGCACCTGCTGTACCGCATCGAACACGGCGCTCTGCAGGAGCTGTCGCCAAAGGTCATCGTGCTGCAGATCGGCGTTAACAACGTCGTCACTGGCAAGCACACTGCGAACGAGGTCGTCGAAGGCATTTGGAGGGTCGCGCTCGGACTGAATCCACAGGCCCATGTTCTCGTCTGCGGCCCATTTCCCGCGGGTGCGCGCGGCTCCTTGACTAGGCAGACCGTCGATTCCATTCACGACACCTTGCAACTCTTCAACAAGGCGAAACCCTGGCATGGCGGCAAGGCCAACCTCAGCTACCTAGACCTGCGCGGCCTGTTTCTTAACGAGGACGGCACCTGCAACAAGAACATGCGCGACGACCGCATCCACATTAGCGGCAGTGGCCAGGAAGCATGGATGCAAGCGATCTCGACGGCCATTAAGAAGCTCGACGAGGATCGCTAACAGTTCGACGCGCGCAATCGCCTGCCACACTCGTTAGCAGATGGCATGCGAAGCCGGGCTACGCGGCGGCAACCATGCGTTCGCCATGACGCCTGCAACGCGCAACGCATGGGTCCCGAACCTGATCATGCGATTCAGAACGCACCTAGTGATCTGATCCTTGCCCTGGTGAGGGCAGATCTCGACGATGAGCGCATGCGCTTCCTCATCGCTCTCGCAGCCCTGCTAGCCACCACGATGGCGCCGTGCCAACAAACAGAAGGCTTGGTGCTCGTCGAAGCAGAGTCGTTCCAAGACACCGGCGGCTGGGTTGTCGACCAACAGTTCATGGACTTTATGGGCTCGCCGTATGTGCTGGCGCACGGACTCGGCATTCCGGTGCAAGATGCGAAGACCGAGGTGACGTTCGCAAGCGATGGCCGCTACCGCGTATGGGTTCGCACCCGTGATTGGGTGGCGCCGTGGAATGTGCCCGGGGCACCGGGTCGATTTGAGCTACAGCTAAACGGCACGTCGCTGACGACAACGTTCGGCACCAAAGGCGCCGAGTGGCATTGGCAGGACGGAGGCGAGGTCGAAGTCACCAAGCAGACGGCACTGACGCTACATGACCTGACCGGATTCGAAGGGCGCTGCGATGCGATCTTGTTCAGCAAGGACCTGAGCTTGCAACCACCTAACAGTGGCGACGCGCTAGCACAACTTCGCGGCAAACTGCTCGGCTGGGATCGCGCGCCAATCGATGGCGGCACCTTTGACCTGGTCGTCGTCGGCGGCGGCATTGCTGGCACCAGCGCCGCGATCACCGCAGCGAGACTCGGCTGCAAGGTCGCGCTGATCCAAGATCGGCCGGTGCTCGGCGGCAATGGCAGCAGCGAAGTGCGCGTCTGGCCCGAAGGCCACACCAACCACCAGCCTTACCCGCACATCGGCGACGTCGTGCGCGAACTCGTTCGCAAGAAGGGCAAGGGCGATGGCAACGCCGGCAACCGCGACATTTACAACGACCACCGCAAGCTCAACCTGGCACGCGCCGAGCCCAACCTGACGCTGCTGCTCGAACACCGCGCCAACGGCGCAACTCACGAGCGCGGCCACATCGCCTCGGTGCGAGCCCAACACACACGCAGCGGCCGCAGACAACTCATTCGTGGCCGTTGGTTCCTCGACGCGACCGGCGATGGCGTGCTGGGTGCATTGGTCGGCGCCGACTTCGAAATGACCCACCAAGGCCACATGGGCGTCAGCAACCTATGGAATGTCGGCGAGGTTGAGAAGAACGAATACCAACTACTGTGCGAGTGCGAAGACGACGACCCGATGTCGCTCAACTTCGTGCAGTCAAACGAGCCCGCGCCGTTCCCCCCATGCCCTTGGGCCGTCGATCTCAGCGACAAGCCGTTCCCGGGCCGTAAGGCACAGAAGGACGGCAAGCGCGACATGGCCAACCTGTCACAACTCGGCGGGTGGTTCTGGGAGACGGGCTTTGATCGTCACCCCATCACCGACCTCGAACGCATGCGCGATCAGAACCTGCGCGCGATGTATGGCGCGTGGGATGCACTGAAGAACGTCGACGGCCAATACCCTAACCAACGCCTCAAGTGGGCCGCGTTCATCGCCGGCAAGCGCGAGTCACGACGACTGCTTGGCGATGTCATCGTCACCGGCAAGGACTTCCACGACCTCAAGCCGTTCGCAGACGCCGCCTTCCCGTGCACGTGGCACATCGACCTGCACTTTCCGAAGTCTCAGTTTCAGAAGGGCCACGAAGGCGACGAGTTCATCTCCGATTACACGCGCGGCAAAGGCTACAAATACAAGGGCCCCTACTGGGCCCCCTACCGCGCGCTCTACAGCCGCAACATCGACAACCTGTTCATGGCGGGCCGCGACATCAGCGTCACCCACGAAGCGCTCGGTGCCGTGCGCGTCATGCAGACATGCGGCATGATGGGCGAAATCGTCGGCATGGCAGCGTCTCTGTGTAAGCAGCACGACTGCAATCCGCGCGCTGTCTACAAAGAGCATCTCGACGAACTAAAGGCGTTGATGAAGCGCGGCGCCGGCAAGCAAGCGGCGCCGAAGTAGCAGCCTCAGGAACCGCCGTTATTGCGCAACCGCTGGCGGACTTGCTCCGCCCAACCCGAGTTCGGATCGAAAGTCAGGTAGGCACGCCAGTGCTTGCGGGCACGTTCTAGATCACCGACCACGGCCAGTGCTTCGGCCAGGTTGTAGTGCGCGTCGGCATAGTGCGGCACGATCTCCAAGGCACGTCCTAACGCTTCGACAGCACCGTCGCGATCGCCTACTTCACCGCGCACGATGCCGAGGTTGTTCCAGGCTTCGGCATAGTCTGGCGCACGCGCAATCGCTGCCGCAAACTGATCCACTGCCTCTTTGCGACGCCGCAACTCGTAGTAGCAGTTGCCGAGATTAAAATGGGTTTCGGCGCTACCAACCGGCAGCGCGTGTTCGTAGGCACGAACGGCATCTTCTAGACGGCCAGCCGCTTCGGCATCAACGCCAATTGCAAACCAGGCTTGGGCACTGCGTAACTGCGGCAACGGTTCAGATTCGCCATCCGCCGCCGCGGCGAAGTCGAACACCATTTGACCGGTTGGCTCGACCAAGCGACCATCGGGCGCGCGCACAGTGACGCGCTTGGTGCCGATGCTGGCCAACAAGCCGCTCAGCGCGGCGTCTGCATCAGGCACAACGGTGCGCGCCAATTGCCACGCGCGGGCAATGCGTGGCGCCGTCCAGCCGGCGCGCCACAACTCGGCCAGCGTGCGCACGGTGCCGACCGAACGAAACACGAAGCGACGTGCTGAGCCGCGCATCGGCTGCAACAGCTCAAGATCTTGCCAGCGCTTGATGACACTGACCGGCAAGCCGCACAATTCGGCAAGTTCATCGACGCTAAACGTGCGCTCATTGCCGCCGTCGCTTCTCACGAGCCCCCTCCAGCGACGAGCCCCTTGAACAGCGACGCCCGCAGGCTGCCGTCCTTTTGCAGCAGATTCAAACGAGCATCGCGACCTGAGCCAACTCTGCCTGAGCCAACTCTGCCTGAGCCAACTCCGCTTGAATTAACGTCGAGGAAGGCCTTCATCGACACCAAACTCAGCTTGAGGAAGCCCTTCCAGGACGTGCGTGATGGAACTGCCATGACATTCATCGAGACGATGACCGGACGGAACGTCAGCAGGGTAGCAGTGACCCTGAGATTCCGACGTAATTAAAGGTCTCGGAAACGTCTCGCCAGAGCGGGACCAGCACAGGTGTCCTCGTGTTTGAAGAACACAAAGGCTTCGCTTACACCGGACTGCTGGATGCGATCACGCCACATCCGCAATTCGTCATCACCGTATGACGCGCGGCGTAAGCGTAGGTAGAGCCACGGCGCACCAGCGGCCAACTCCGGCTGCTCGGCATCGTCTTTGTCGCTCGCCACAGCCGTCGCGCCGTGCTCGTGAAGCAAGTCGAACACCGCCTTGTCGTGCCAACTCTCGTGCACAAATTCGAACGCCGCTTTGATGCCCGAAGGCTGCTCCTTAAGGAAGGAGCGCAATACATCTAGGTCACACTTCACGAACTTCGGCAGTTGGTAGAACACGCAGCCGAGCTTGCCACCGAGAGGCGCAAGCATCGTAAACAGTTCTGCCAGTAGCTCGCCGCAATCGACCAGTTTGTTGGACCAAGTCATGCGCCGCGTGGCCTTGATCGCAAAGCGGAACGTGTCCGGCACCTGCTCACTCCAAGCCGTGACGTTCTTCTCAGTCGGCATGCGATAGAAGGTGTTGTTCAGCTCCACGCTTGGCAGCTGACTCGCGTAGAACGACAACATGCCGGCCTTCTTCACGTGCTCTGGGTAGAACGCTGGCTTCCATTCGGCGTAGCTGAAGCCACTCGTTCCGACATGGAGTTTCGTATCGTCTGCCATGGGCCAGACTCTACGGAGCTGCACAGCCAGAGCCAGAGCCAGTAACTTGGAGGCGCCAATGACGCGCTAGCTGCAGTGAATGGCCCCCATCCGCAACCACCTCACATCGCACCACCGACCTCTTCATGCCAATGCCCTGCCGCCATACGGCCTGGCCCGTGCCGCTGCTCGCGCTCGTGTTGGCCAGCTGCGCTCAGTCATCTCCCTCGCTAATCAACTGGAATACCTACCACCTGTTTGATCACGAGAAGCACCTATCCCCGGCAACCGCGTGGCTAGCCGCGCAAGCGCCGTCGATCGTTGCTCTGCAGGAAGTCCTTCACTGCGACCATGACAAGCTGCGGCAACTCGCAGCAACTTGGGGGCACAGCTACTCAGTCATGCACAAGGAGTCTGGCTACCCGGTCGCGCTAACTAGCAGCGAACCGATCGAAGTCATCGAGCGCCGCACCAAGGGCTTCCATCACGGCTACCTGCATGCACGCACGCACGGCTTCGAGGTGTTCGTCGTGCACTTCTGGCCCGGCAAGGTTCACGAGCCCGAACACATCGCAGATCTAGCACAGAAGCTGCGAGATCAAGGCCGCCCCGTACTCATCGTCGGTGACTTCAACGCGCCAACTCGGCACGACGAAGACTACCTACACGAACACGGCCATCTAGGCAAAGTGGTCGACGGCCAACGACGCTTCGACTACCGCATCACGGACTCGTTCTTGACGCGTGGCTTCGTTGACGTGACCCATCAACATGCCCCAGATGCCCATTACACGTTCGGATCGCCAGCGCTGATCCCGCAGTGGCGCAAGAGCATGGCAGATGTACGCACGGCGCGCCGCCGCATCGACTACGTGTTCACCGACGCTCTCACCGCGGCACAAACACAGTCTGCCAGAGTGATCACCAACGATGACACGGTTGGGATTTGGTCCGATCACTACCCTATAGAATTACGGCTTACGAAGCCGAACGAGTAGATCAGCAACCAGCTTTCAGTAGCCAGCAGCGTGCCCGTCCTTGCGCGACTCCGAGGCGGCTGCATACCTCGCTGGAGTCAACAATCGCATGATCGCTTGGTAGCCACCGAAAGCGCCCGGCTTAACCGCAACCGTGTGACCCTTAGCACGAAGCGCGGCAACGACGTCGGCCGAGTAGGCCGACTCAAGAAACACCGTGCCGCCATCCGTCATGCGCGTTCCCGTCGGCTGCGACGAGCCCTCGTGACGAATGCGCGCCGCATCGCCGGCTTCCTGCAGATTCATGCCGAAGTCGATCATGTTGACGAGGATCTGGACGTGGCCCTGTGGCTGCATCGCGCCCCCCATAACTCCAAAGCTCATGAACGGCTCACCGCCCTTAGTCACGAACGCCGGAATGATCGTATGGAACGGACGCTTGCCGGGCGCATAGCTGTTGTTCTGACCCGGCCGCAGATCAAACAGTTCCCCGCGGTTTTGAAAGCCAAAGCCAAGACTGGGCGGACACACACCGGAACCAAGGCCGCGGAAGTTGCTTTGGATCAGGCTCACCATCGCCCCGTATTGGTCGGCAACGGCCAGATAGATGGTGTCGCCCTTCCGGAGTTTGGCATCGCCAGCCGGCAGCGACATGCTCGCCTTGCTGCGATTCAAAAGAGCTCGCCGCTGGTCGGCATAGTCCTTCGAGATCAGGTGCTGCACCGGCACCTTGGCAAAGTCGAGATCGGCGTAGAACTTGGCACGGTCTTCATAGACGAGCTTCTTCGCCTCGACGAACAAGTGCACCCAGTCGGCACTGCCGTAGCCCATGCCAGCAACATCGTAGGGCTCAATCAGGTTGAGGATTTGCAGTGCGGCAATGCCTTGACCATTCGGTGGCAACTCCCAAACGTCGTAGCCGCGGTAGTTGGTCGACACCGGATCGATCCACTCGCTGCGATGCGCAGCAAAGTCTTCGACCGTCAAGAAGCCGCCATGCTGCTTGACGAAGGCGGCGGCCGTCGTGGCGATTGAACCTTTGTAGAACGCGTCACGGCCCCCGGTCGCAATCGTGCGAAGGGTGTTCGCCAGCGCAACGTTTCGATAGATGTCGCCTTCGTTCGGACCGCGCCCCCAAGGCATGAACACGTCGCGGAATCCCGGCTGATCTTGGCGCGCCACAATGCCGAGTCGCCAATATTCGGCGATGGTCTGCGGCACCGGCACGCCTTCCTTCGCATAGCCAATCGCAGGACGCAGCAATGACCCCATGCCGATCTTGCCAAAGCGCTCGTGCAAGGCAAACCAGCCGTCGACGCAGCCCGGAACCGAAATCGGCAGCGGCCCATACTTAGGAATCGTCTCATGCCCGTTCTGCGCAAACCACTCGCGCTTCAGACCCGCCGGAGAACGACCGCTTGCGTTCAAGCCATGCAACTTCTTGGTCTTGCCGTCCCAAACGATCGCAAACAGGTCCCCGCCGATGCCGCAGCCAGTCGGCTCGCAGACGCACAGCATCGCATTGGCCGCGATCGCCGCATCCACCGCGGTGCCGCCTTGCTTCAATATCTCGAGAGCGGCCTGGGTTGCCAACGGATGACTGGTCGCAACGGCTCCGCTGCGACCGTAGACGATCGACCGAGTTGCGTGCGGCATGCCGGTGATGCGATCCTGAGCGACCAGTGACAGGCTCGCGGCAGCGACAATCGTCGTCGCTAACAAGAGTTCGTGGACAAGGTGCATCGCGACATCTTATTGCGACAACCCCGAGACCTCGAACAAACCTCGCTACAGGCTATCGTTCTGCCATGACAAACGAAGCCAAGCCGGCACGTCGCGAGTTTTTCGGAGCCTCTGCTCTGGCACTGACCGGCGTGGGACTCAGTGCCGTAGGACTCAGTGCCGTAGGACTCAGTGCCGTGGGACTCACCAGTTGCGCCACCCCCATCGGGCGCGAGCATCCGACGATAGATCCGGCGCTGCAACCGTTGGTACGACCGGGTGACACCGTGCTATTCCAAGGCGATTCGATCACCGATGCCGGGCGCGACCGCAAGACTGCCAGCATTGCCAACGACATGCTCGCGCTCGGTAAAGGCTATGCGTGGCTTGCCGCGGCCGGGCTGCTGATGCAACACGGCGCGAATAACGAAACGGAGCAGTCGGCCGCAACGGCGGCGAGCGCAACCCCTGGGCTCCGCGTATTCAACCGCGGCATCAGCGGCCACAAGGTCCTACAGCTAGACAAGCGATGGCAGCGCGACTGCGTCGACCTCAAGCCCGACGTGCTCAGCATCCTGATCGGCGTCAACGACATCTGGCACGCCAAGAACGGCAAGTTCAACAGCACCCCGGCGATCTACGAGAAGGACTACGACGCGCTGCTCGAACGCACTCACAACGAATTGCCCAACGTGCGACTCGTCGTCTGCGAACCCTTCGTGCTTCGCTGTGGTGCAATCGACGACTCGTGGTTCCCCGAATTCGATGAGTATCGCGCTGCGGCCCGCCGCCTCGCCAACAAGCACCGCGCCACGTTCGTAGCCTTTCAAACCATGTTCGACAAGGCAGCCAAGATTGCACCGCCAGCGCACTGGGCCGGCGATGGCGTGCATCCATCGGAGGCTGGTAAAGCGATGATGGCGCACACATGGCTAGCGACCGTCAACCACGCGCACTTGCACATACCCGTGTAGTCTTGCAACTGCTCCCGCAGAACCGCAGCCATGCAGCAAGCCCCGGCATTCGCAGAAATCGCCGCAAACGCGATCGAGAATCCTTCAAAGCGGCGACAGGATTACTCGTCAGTGGGCTACTTTAGCCGGCGCAATTCATGGCGAGGCTCGCAATGGGGATTTCGCGTAGCGTTTGCTTTGCAACCAATGCCGCCCGGGCCACTTGCCACCCGGCAACGCCCAAAATCGAATAGCGGCGCGCACTCACGTATGCGCGGCAACTGGCCCTCGATCATCCCGCACCAATAACAAACATGGAAACCGTCTACTTCTACTGCGCTGCCATTGGTGGCGGCTTCCTCATCCTCCAAGTGTTGCTGATGCTGATTTCCGGAGGGGAGAGCGACTTCGACGGGGATGCGTCGCCGGAATTGGACGTGGGCGAAATCGACGCGTCCTATGTGCTGTTTCAACTGTCGTTGAAGGCGGTGATCGCGTTTGTCACGTTCTTCGGCATTGCTGGCATGGCCTGCACCAAGGGCGAGGTCAGCACCAGTGCAACGCTCGCCGTTGCCCTCGCGGCAGGCTTGGGCGCCTTCATCATGATCGGCTACTGCATGCAAGCCATGATGGCTTTGCAGAGTCGCGGCAACATCAACATGATGGATGCGAAGGGGCAATCGGCAAAGGTCGACCTACGTATTCCAGAAAACCACACGGGCTCCGGCAAGATCATCGTCATCGTTGGCGGCCGCATGCTCAACAAAAAGGCAGTCACCAAGGGTGACGCCATTCCAACTGGTGCCGAAGTCGTCGTTGACGGCATGAGCGCACCAGACACTTACGAAGTTTCACTGCAGCAATAGGAGTTACATGCTACTGCAATCAGATTTCCCAAACTCGATCGGCGGATGGACGACTATCGGCATCGCCGCGATCATCCTCTTCGGACTGATCTTCTTCCTGATGATCGCGAAGCAGTATAAACGCTGCCCGAGTAACAAGGTCCTCGTCATCTACGGCCGCGTGAAGTCCGGCACGTCTGCCAAGTGCATGCACGGTGGCGGCGCGTTCGTCATGCCGCTCGTGCAGAGCTACGACTACCTGCAACTGGATCCGATCCAGATTGAAGTGCCGCTGCGCGGCGCATTGTCGATCGAGAACATTCGCGTCAACGTCCCGAGTGTCTTCACGGTCGCCATCGGCACCGAAGACCACGTCATGCAGAACGCTGCCATGCGTCTGCTTGGCTTGAGCACCAAGGACATCATGAAGCAAGCCGAGGACATCATCTTCGGCCAGCTGCGTCAGGTCATCGCGTCGATGGGCATTGAAGACATCAACCGCGACCGCGACAAGTTCCTCGAGAACATCCAAACATCGCTCGAAGGCGAACTGATGAAGATCGGCTTGGTGTTGATCAACGTCAACATCACCGACATCACCGATGAGTCCGGCTACATTGAGGCCATCGGCCGTAAGGCTGCATCCGAAGCCATCCAACAAGCTGAGATTGACGTTGCCGAGCAGCAGAAGAAGGGCGCCATTGGTGTTGCTGATGCGAAGCGCGTGCAGTCCGTCGAAGTCGCCATCGCCGAGAAGGACCGAGACATCGGCACGGCGCAAGCAGTTCGTGACCGTGAAGTCACCGTCGCGGCGCTGAGTCGTGACACGATTGTTGGCCAGCAGTCGGCGCAGTTTGAGCAGGAAGCCCAGGTCAAGGATCGCGAACGTGAGATGCGTGTTGCGGTTGCCGCGGCCAATGCCCAAGCAGTTACTGGCGAGAACCAGTCGAAGGCTGCGATCGCCGAAGCCAACGCCAAGCTGCAGGTTCGTGAAGCCGAGGCCTACCAGCTCGGTGAAACCAAGAAGCGTGAGTCCGAAGCTGCCGTTCTCGAAGCCCAGTATGGTGCGGAAGCGCGTGCCGCCGAAGCGCTGGCAGGGAAGCTGGAGCAAGAGAAACGGGCAGAACTCGAAGCTGTCGCAAAGGCCCAAAAGGCCAAGGACATCGTCGACGCCGAAGCACAAGCGCAGCAGACTCGCATCATCGCTGACGGTGAAGCCCACGCTACGTATGTTCGTCTCGAGGCACAGGCTCGTGGTGAATACGAGATCTTGGCCAAGAAGGCCGAAGGTCTCGAGCGCATCGTCGCAGGTTGTGGCGGCGCCCAGCAGGCGTTCCAGCTGTTGATGCTGGAGCACATGGACAAGCTGTCAGAAACGGCTGCGACTGCGATCTCGAAGATCAAGTTCGACAAGATCGTGGTCTGGGATGGTCAGCAAGGCAAAGGCACGTCCGGGTTCTTGCAGAACCTAGGCCAGTCGTTGCCGCCGATGCTGAGCATGATGAAGGACATTGGCGGCATCGAGATGCCGGAGTTCTTTGGCAAGATCCTTGGCGACAAGGAAGCCAAGGCGAGCGACGGTGATGCCAATGGCAGCGGCGGGGATGCCGATGGCAGCGGCGATGCCGCGCCGGCGCCAAAAGCCACGACGCCAACGGGACCGAGGCCGACTCCACCAGGCCCGTCAACACCCCGCCCACCGAAGGGCAAGCCAGCGCCATAGCGCTGGCTTGGCGGATGAAGGGGTCGACACCTGCCGACGCCCTCATCCGCCCCATTAACCGTGCTGATTCACGGTTGTTGCAAAAGTGCGCGCGCCGGCCCGGCTACTGTGTAGTTTCGCCCCCGCACCCCGGCTCTCGACCATGCATGCAGCCAAGCAGCTTCTCACGCTCATACCCTTGTGTCTCACGTCCACGGTTCTTGCCCAAGAACTGGCGTGGCACTCCTCGCTCGCTTCGGCACTCGACTTCGCGAAAGAGAAGAACCGAGTCATGCTGATCGCGGTCGTCATGCCCGGCGAACGTGGCAGTGACGGCCTCATCGCACACTACCGCGACTCGGCGGTGCGCAAGATCTCAAGCAATTGCGTCTGCCTACGTATCGACGTTGGCACCGCCCGCCCATCCACAGACGAACGCGACGTGCTACAGCGATACTTGGGAGCCGCGCCGCGCGCCCCAATCGTCGTGCCGCATCACGTCATCGTGCACCCCGATGGCAAGACCATCCTGAGTTCGGCGGCCTACCAGATGACGGCCGGCCAACTCGAGTGGTTTATCGCCGACGGCGTCAGGCAGTTGGATTCCAAGTTCGAATGGCCACTCGGCGAACGCGCGCGAGCGCCCGAAGGGCTGCGCTACGGCGACGTCAAGAAGACCGAAGAAGAGGTCAAACCGCCGCCGAGCAAAGAGGATGTCAAAGCGGCCATCGACGGCCTGAAGAAGGGCGGCGATGGCTGGATGGGTTCGATCGAGAACTACCAGGTTCTGATGCGCAGCGACGAACCATCGGCGATCAAATACGTCGACAGCCAGATGCGCGGCGGCCAAGGCGTGGTTGCTAGGCTTGCGTTAACCGCAATCAGTGAGATCTCACCGGCCGCGTGGTCACCGATCCTGGTGCAGTTCTTGACCAACCGCCAGAGCGCCCGACGACTCGAAGCGGCGCGCGGCCTGACCAACATGGCGGTCAAGAAGACCAACAAGCCAATCAAGAAGGCCCTGAAGAAGGAAAAGGACGCAGAGGTCAAGGCGTGGCTGTTGCGCGCAGCGGTCGCAACGGGCCCCAAGGATAAGAGCACCATCACTGCGGTGGAAAAGGCGATCACCAGCGACGAAGAATCCGTCGTGCGCATGCATGCGGCCGTTGCCGCGGGCGCCATTGAAGACAAGGACGATGCCCACCGCTTGATGCGCAAAGCGCTCTCCGACGAGGACCCCGATGTGCGTTCGGCAGCCGCCTACGCCATCGCGACTCGCCGCGACAGAGAATTGGCGGCCAGCCTCGAGCCAGCCATCAAGGGCGAGACCGACGCCGAAGCCAAGCACTGGATGGAACTAGCGATCGACACATTGCTGAAGAAGCGCGACCTGCGTGACTTTGAGAACTTCCGAACCAAGGTCCTGAAGGAGACGCGTGGTCTCCTCAATCGCAACGGCCTTGGTGGCCGCAATGGTGGTGGCGGGAACGGTGGTGGCGGGAACGGTGGCGGCGGCGGTGGGAATGGCGGCGGTGGGAATGGCGGCGGTGGGAATGGCGGCGGCGGGAATGGCGGCGGCGGGGCCAAGTAGCCACCGATCGTTCGACACGAATGGTATCGATGCGGCGAGCAGCCGACTAGACAAGCAGCCGGCTAGCGGGGCATTCAACTAGATCGACATTCGACTCGACCCGCCGCTCGCGTATGGTCACGCGCGACGCATGCCCGAATCGCCCATTATCGTCGCTCCCGGCCTCAACGACTACACCGTCCGCATGCCCGGCGTCGGCCGGCAGGAGATCCCAAAATCCTGGATCCTGGTGCCACCAGGGGACCCCGCGCTAACCCGGCGCATCAAAGCCGGTGGCGACTGCTGGGTCGTTCAGGAGAAGCGCGGCCGACGCGTGTTCTCACGCGGGATCTGGGTTGATGGCTCACGCGTCGAGCAAATCCGTGCCGACCTGGAAATGGAACGCGAAGACCCTGCCTACCAGAAGAAGCAGGCCGCCGCTGCGGTTCGACGCGAGAAGACGCAGAATAACTACGTTGGAGAGTTCGCTCACGCCGTGCGCTCGTTCCTCGATTTCCCGCTGCAATACCACGACATGGCCGAGCAACTCACTCGGCTGGTCACCACTCACGCGACCCCGGTCGGCAGCGGCACCGTCGCCCGCACGCAGCGCATTCCAGTTGCCAAGCGCGCTGAGTCCGCGGTGATCGCGTGGCTGCGACACCAAACAACGGCGTATGACAACATGCACATCGCTCGCGTCAAAGGGCGACGCCGCGAGACGCGCCGCATGCTGGCCGAACGTTCGCGCGAACTACTCGATGAGTATCGTGCGGGCCGAGCCGACAGCCTACATGCCTGTCCGCTACAACAAGCGCTCGACAAGCTCGCCGCAGCGGGCTGCGACGACAACGCGAGCGATGATTCCGCCGCACAGGACGCATAGGACGCATAGCACGCATAGCCAACGCGGCTTGTAGATCGAGGCGCGCAGTGCGTTCGAGAGCACGGCGAAGTTGCTCAACGCGACAAGACTACACGCAGTCTTAACACTGCCTTGACCACCTCGGTCGATCCTGTGGCCATGAACAGTTCCGACATCCACGCGGTCCGATTCGTCGACGATGGCTTCCCCGAAGCGCAGGACTACGCCAACAACTACCACCCGCTGCCGCAGCGTCACAAGAACACCATGCGGCCGCGCAGCCTAAAAGCGACGCTGCGACTGCTTCGGCGCTCGCTGCGCCAACTGCTGACGACTAGCGGCCGGCGAGGAAACCAAAGCGTTGGAACAGGAACTCAGGCAACACTCGCACGAGGCTCATGACCGCAGCCCACGAGCGCGGCAAGTAGCTCGTGTGCCAGCGGCGTTCCATGGCGCGCACAATGCCGTGGGCAACCGGCCGCTTCTTGCCCCATAAGAAGTTCTGCGGATGCCCCGCCGACATTGGCGTGTCGACCGGTCCAAGCTTCAGGTTGTGCACTCGCACTCCCTGACGGTAGAGGCGGCTTCGCAACCCTTCGAGGTAGCTCGTCAAGCCGCTCTTCGACGCACCATAGGTGTAGTTGCGTGGGCGGCCACGCTCACCGGCAACCGACGTGATCGCCGCCAGGTGGCCGTGACCTTGCGCCTCAAAGACGTTCGCCAACGGCATCAGCAACGACACGGCACTGACGAAGTTGGTGCCGATGATCTTCTGCGCGTAGTCAAACTCACGCTCACTGCGCTGCTGATCGCCGAGGTAGCCGTGCGCAATCAAGGCTCGATCAACGCCACCCAATTGCTCGAGCCAACGTGCGACGCGCGCATCGGCCTGATCAAACTCGTCGAGATCACAACTCTCCGACCCCACCACCGATTGCCCGAGCGACGCCACCAGCGCGCTGAGCTTCTGTGGGTCTCGCCCGACCAAGAACAGCTGGTCGCCGCGAGCCGCACAAATCTGCGCCACCTCCGCGGCAATCGCCGAGGTCGCACCAACGATCAGGGTCTTTCGTTGCATGCATGCAACCTAACGGCAAGCGCCCCCGGAACAGACGCGTTTCGGGTAGCGTGCGCGTATGAAGCTGACTGCTCTCGCTCTCGCTGGCCTGCTGCCCATGGCCGCAGCCCTGTCTGCGCTTACCGCGACCGCCATCCAGATCGAGCGCGCCGTATGGCAAGATGCCGGGGCGCAGGATGCCGGTTTGCAAGATCCCAAGCTAGCCGGCAATGCAACCGCCCGCCGAACCACCGTCATCTTCCTGCGCCACGCCGAAGCCTTGCCGCGCACCAAAGGCAACCAGAACCCGCATCTCAGTGACGCCGGCAGTGCGCGTGCCGAACTCGAAGCCAAGACGTTGGTTGCCGCTGGCGTCACACGCATCTTCGCAACCGAATTGCATCGCACCCAAGAAACGGCCGCGCCATTGGCGAAGCTACTCGGCCTCAAGGTCGAGCCGTATCGCGCCCGCAGTTCGAAAGAGTTCAGCAACACGTTGCGCGACTTACAGGACGGCGAAGTAGCTCTAGTGGTCGGCCACTCGAACACCGTGCCAGCCATGGTCAAGGCACTCGGTGGCACGCTGGCAGGTCTCACCATAAAAGGCTACCTGCCCGACACACAACACGACCGCATGATCGTTCAGGTGTTGTCGAGTGCGAAGCCAGACGAACCGAGACGCGCTCTGCAGACGCTCGACCTTCGCATCAACTAGGAGTCTGCGTCACGGGAGGCGAATCGACCAGGTGCGTGACTTTCGCACCGGGTTGGTGCGCCGAAACGCAGTCGAATCGGTGGATTCGGCGAGGATTTGGCGGGCCGACATGGGGTCAAGGGTGCGTGCATGGCGGTTTGCTCTCCCGTGGCGCAGACTCCTACCTCGGCGCGCTGCTCTAACGGCTGGAGTCGATCACGTCCTGCATCTGCCCGGCGCGATCGTTGGCGCGCTGCTTCTCGATCTCAAGGTCATGCAGCAAACGCTCGCGAGCGGCCATCGGCGCCGTCACGACCTTGGCTAGCACTGGCTCCGACGGGGATTTGCCATCTGGCGGCGGCTCACAGCCAACGCACAGGCACGGCAAGACCACTAAAACAACTGCTCGAAGCTTCGCTCGCATGTCGATGCATCGACTGCCACGCCGGCGATTCTCGCAGATCACAAGCGAAGGGCCGCATGCCATCGGGCGCTTGGCATCACAGAACGTGCTCATGCCTCATGCAACCGAAGGCGAGCAACAACATGGAAGCCTGGCTACGCGCTAGACCTGGCTACTTTAGCTACGCAACTAGGCCCACAGTACGAGACCGCGAACCTTGGCGTCATGGCGACCGTAGCCAGCGACGCGAACGCGCATGCCGTGACTATAGTGACCAGCCAACTCAATCCGGTAGCCACCGTGGAACGTGTGCGCACCTGAGACAACGGCCTCCTTGCACTCGAGCGGCACCACGATGATCTCTTCGTTGTTGTCACCGCGGGTCACGACCAACTCGACCAGCAGGTCACCGGGACGCAGGACGCCAAGTTCGATCTCGAGGTGCACATCAAGATGCTGCCCGACCTTGAAGTCCTGTATCTCAACGGTCGACGCCGCGGTGATCTTCACCTTGTCGAAGCCCTGGCGAATGCGCTGAAACTCTCTGGCGCGATCACGTGCCGGCGCCTTCTTCTCCGCCTGCTGCACGTAGTAGTTGCTAGCCAGCGGCCGGTAGGCGTCGTTGAGATAGTCGGTGACCATACGGTCCGTGCTGAAGTGCGCCGGCACCGTCGCCAAGCAGTGCGCCATCATCGTGACCCATGCACTAGGAACATCGTTCTGGTCGCGCCCCTCGTAGTAGGTCGGAACCAATTCCTCTTCTAGCAGACGATATAGGGCCGTCGCATCGGACTGGTTTTGCAACTCGTGATTGCCGTAGACCTGGCTACCACCAATCGTCCAACCGTTCTTGCCGTCGGCCGCCTCGGGCCACCAACCGTCAGCAATCGACAGATTGAGAACACCATTGGCTGCGGCCTTCATGCCAGACGTGCCACTCGCCTCTTCCCAACGGGTCGGCGTGTTGAGCCAGACGTCGACGCCTTGTACCAACGCGCGAGCCACCGCCATGTCGTAATCCTCGACGAAGAACACCTTGCCCAAGAACTCAGGCGAACGCGCAATCTGCACGATCGACTTCATGATGTCCTGACCACGTTGGTCGCGCGGATGCGCCTTGCCCGACACCACCAAACGCACTGGCCGGTCTTCGTTGCCGAGGATCTTGCGGAGGCGATCGGGATCGCTGAACAACAGGTGCGCCCGCTTGTAGGGCGCAAACCGGCGCGCAAACCCAAGGTAGAGAGCGTGATCATCAAGCCCCGCAAGCATGCCGCTGAGCGCCAGCGGGCTATCACCACGCGCTTGACAACCTGTCGTCAAGACGTCGCGCACCTTCTGCACCATGATCGCCTTATTGCTTTGGTGGGCATTCCAAAGCTTCTGCGGAGCAATCTTCTCGGCGTGGGCGAAGTCGGCGGGGCGAACGGCTTGTTCGTCACCACGCAGCAACTGCGCGATGTTCGTATGCGTCCACGTCGCGAGGTGCACGCCATTGGTGACTGACGTGACCGGCACTTCGCTCTCCAACAGGCCAGGCCAGAACGCGTGCAACAGCTTCCGCGAAGCAGTGCCGTGCATCTTGCTGACACCGTTGACGTAACCAGCGTAGTTCATCGCCAGGTAGGTCATGTTGAAGTCGTCGCTACCGCCGCTCGCCTGACCGAGCGCAAAGAACCCATCCCACGGCAAACCAACCCAACTCTCAGCATCGCCAAAGTAGCGACGAACGAGGTCTTCGCCGAAGCGATCATGGCCAGCGGGCACCGGCGTATGAGTCGTAAACAACGTCGTTGCCGCGATGTATTCGCGCGCCGCGGCGAACGGCAGACCGGCATCCTTGACCAGCAGGCTGGTGCGCTCAAGAGTCAGGAACGCGGCATGGCCTTCGTTCATGTGATAAACGGCAGGTCGTAGGTCCATCGCGCGCAACAAGCGCACGCCGCCACGACCGAGCACGATCTCTTGCTGGATGCGCGTTTCACTATCGCCGCCATAGAGGTTGCGGGTGATGTCGCGATCCTCTTCGCCGTTCTGCGGCAGGTTGGCGTCGAGCAGATACAGTGACACCCGCCCGACGTGCGCGCACCACGCCCGCAGCACCACTTCGCGGCCCGGCATCGGCACACTGATCTCGAGCGCGCTGCCATCACTGTTGCGCACCAGTTCGACCGCGAGTTTAGCCGGTCGGTTCTCCTTATCTGCCGCGATCTGCTGACCATCACTCGACAACTGCTGCTGCATGTAGCCGAAGCGATAGAACAAGCCAACGCCAACCAACGGCACGTTGAGGTCACTCGCCGCCTTCAGATGGTCGCCGGCGAGAATGCCTAGACCACCGCTGTAGATCGGCAGCGTTTGGTGCACAGCGAACTCCGCCGAGAAGTAGGCCACCGGATGCAGCGCCGACAACGTCGGGCCATCACCATCCTCAGGCGCGGCGACTGGCTGTTCCGCCATGTAGGCATCGAAGCAATCGCAGACCGACTTCAATCGAGCCAGGTATGCCTGATCGTTCGCCTTCTGATCGAGCGTCTCGAGGCCAACGCTGGCAAGGAACGCGACCGGATTCTCGTCGCACTCGACAAAGCCGGGCGCCAAGTCTTCGAACAGGTCACGAGCACCGGAGTTCCACACCCACCAGAAGTTGCGCGCCAAGCGCTCGAGTCCGCGCAAGCTTTGCGGCAGTGTCGCCGACGCTTCAAAGGCCGACAGGCGCGGTTGCGAGCCAGAACCGGGCGACGGCAACGCGCGCTTCGGCAAGCGGAACTGAATCGCTCCGGACTTGCTGCGCTTCTCGACGGCATCGAATGCCTTGCCGTAAGCAGTCAGGTAGTTCTGGTAGAGGTCCTTCCAAGCGGTCCGGCCGGCAGCTTCGCGGCAGCGTTCGCGCATGCCCGTATCGTCGCTCGGTTGATCTAGAAACGCCTCAATCGCTTCGCCAGTCGCCGCGCGCACTTCCTTATATGGAACGCGTTCGCGCTTCAACACCGTGATGCCATCCTTCGGGCCAAGGCCGACTGATTCAGCCCAACGGCCAAAGCCAGCCAGATCGGTCGTGATCGTTGGCACACCAACCGCCAGCGCTTCCTGCGGCGTGTAGCCCCACGGCTCGTAGTAGGACGGATAGACGCCGAGGTCCGTCGCCGCGAGCACCGCCTCGTATTCACGATGCAAGAACTCGTCGTCCGGTCGCAGGTAGATCGGAATCTGCACAACCTTGATGCGACTGCCGAGCGCGTTATCGAGGCCAAGCTCGCGGCAGTGCGTGTGCACCGCATCGCTTTGCTCGTCAAACAGGTTGTGGGTGCAATAGCCCGCCAGCGGCCCATCGATCGCAGCACCTTGCAGACGTTCCATCAGCTCGCCGCGCACGCCGGAATTGCCGGTCGGCACCAGGATGAACGCAACGATGCGCTTGCCCTTACCACCCTTGATGTCGGCAAGAGCATCGAGCATCAATTCGATGCCCTTGTTGTAGAACTCGTAGCGGCCCGCCAGCGCGAAGAACGACGCGTCACTGACGTCTTCGCCGAGCAGCGACTGGGCGATGCGCGCCAGTTCTTTGCGGGTCTCGGAACGATCGCCCTTGCTCAATTCGTCGACGACACTGAGGTCGATGCCATTCGGCAACAGCGGCTCGACCTTGCGGCCATGCAGCAGCTGCGCTTCGGCCGAGGTGATTTCGCTGACCGTCGTGAACGCATCGGCCTGGCGCGCGCATACGCCTTCGAGTGAGTGCTTCGACTGCACGCCATGCGCTTCGGCCAACTCTTGCACCGACTTGCCACCGAGGCCCTTGTCCTTCTTCGAGTGATCAGGCGTGATGCCGAGCGAGGCCAACGCGCGACCAAGTATCGTCGCATGCGTCGTGAACACCGTGCCGATGCTTGGAATGCGTTCCTGCAGGTAGAGCAGCGACGCACCCGTCATCCATTCGTGCGCCTGCACGACGGCACGACGGTGGAACGGCGCGAGATACTCTTCCCACCAACGCTCGATGACCTTGGCGGCCGCAATTGAGAACAGCACCGGCTCGACATAGTCCCAGTCGCCCGCCATCGAATCGACTTGATGCCGTTCCCAGAGACCGGCCAGGATGCCGTCCTTCTGGTCATACATGCCGGAGAACCCAACCAGAATGCAGCGCGGTCGCCCCGGGATGCGCCAACGACCGATACGCACCGGCACCCCCATTTGGCGGCATGACGCGATGAACTCATCGTGACCAGATTCGTCGTCAAATGGCGGTTGCACGCCGGTGCCGCCATGCAGCTGCGGACCAATCGTGATGTAGTCGTCGCCAAATTGCTCGACGGCAGTAACTGCTTTGCTCGACAGCACCGTGTGGATGCCCCCGACCTTGTTGCAGACTTCCCAGCTGATTTCGAACAGTTGGAACGAACGATCCGTCATAGTTACTTCTTGCGTCGGCGCGAGGCCTTGGCGGCTGGCTCAGTGCCATCTTCGGTAGATTCAGCGGATGCACCAGCGTCGGCCGCAGCGGCTTTGCCGGCTCCCTTGGCAGGTTTGGCCGGCGCCTTCTCGGATGCTTTCTTGGTTGCCTTGGTCGTCACCGCAGCAAGTTTCGTCGCGGCAAGTTTCGTCGCCGCAAGATTCGCCGCGGCAGTCTTCGCCACCGCAGTCTTCGTGCCGGCAGCCGCCCTCTTCGCCGCTGACATGACCTTGACCTCAGGCGTCGCGAGGCACTTCTGCACTTCCGCCTGTAACGCGTCGATCGCCGTCATCACCGTCACGAACGCGGCGTGCGGATGATCGTATGGACTGAAGTAGTCATGCACCTCGGCGTCCGAATGGTGCGTGGTCGCGATGTAGTAGACGTGGTCTGACGTGGTCAGATCACGCCAAGTCGACAGCAGTTTGGGTTGCTTTTTGCCAGCCATCAGAACATCTGGCCGCATCGCGTAGAGCTTAGCGTGAACGGCCTGCTGCATCGGGTTGCCGAGCCACGCAGACAGGTTGCGCTCTTCGTCGGCCCACGACACATGCGTGTCGATATTGAGTTCCTGAACTGCTTCGCGTTCGGAACAGACTTGCGCCGGTGTGCGGAATCGAAAGCTCTTATCCTCAAGCACTCGATCAGGCAGATGGCGCATAAAATCGAAGATGCCGGTCTGCTCGTTTTGGTGTTCGCCGAACGTCTCGTAGTCCATGAACAGACCGACGAACTGCGCCGGCGGTGGCACATCATGCAGCCAGTCGGCGAACGTATCGGCAAACAGCGGGTAGTTCGGCCACTCCCGATTCGAGAACCGGAATGCGATATCGTCGGACAACGAGTAACTGCGCAAGAGCAGTTTCAAACGTTCGCAACCGAGCGGCCGGTAGGGCACCTGCGGGCTACGCCAATCAAGCAACCGATCGGCGCCTTCGCCGAGCATGCAATCAAAGCCGAGATCCTCGACCTTCTTGCAGATGCCGTTATCAATGATCAGTTCGGTATTGCGGAACGTGGTCGGCTTGCCGAACAGGTCCGTGACCGTCTTCTTTTGGATGGCAACCTGATCGGCGAACTCGTCGAAGTGGCCTATCGATGCCAAGCCGTGCTGGCTGGTCTCGCACAAGAACTCAACGTTACCGCTTTCGGCCAGGGCGACGAATGTATCGAGAGCTTCCGGCACCCACTCGCGCAGCTGACGGATCACCGTTCCCGACAACGAAAACGAACAGCGAAACTGGCCGTCGGTGCGCTCAATCGCATCGAGCAGCAGCTTGTTCATCGGGATGTAGCACCGCTCGGCAACGCGCTCGGCGACCAGTTTGTTCAGCGGCGTATCCCAGTAATCGAGACGGCGCGCCTTGTCGTTCGGCAGCAGCTTGCGCAACCGATACGGCTGATGAACCTGAAAGTAGAAGACGACGTCAATCACAAGATCTCCCGCGCGGTGCCATCGAGAACTTCCCGGCACATAACGTGTGCCCGCAACAACTCGCCGGTATTCCAAGCTTGCGCAAACGTGCCGCCCGGCCGGTGTGGTAGATCGCCGTCAAACACTTCGCTGACGTGGCCCAGACCGGCCCGCAACAGCTCTCTTTGCAACAGCTCGTCGAGCCACTGCAGCAACGCCGCAGTTTCCTGCTTGCGCGACTTCTTCGGTGCCGCCCGCAAGGCCGCCTCGACAAAGAACCCAGCCGGCCACGGCCATACGGTTCCTTGATGGTAGGCGTTATCACGCCCGTCGAGGCCACCACCATAGATGCCAATGTATTTGGAATCCGTCGGGCTGAGCGTGCGCATGCCGCACGGAGTGACCAGATGCGCCTTCGCCATCTTGACGACGCCTTGCCGTTGCAGCACCGTCAGCGGCGATCGCTTCATCGCCGCGGCGACCAGCATATTCGGCCGGATCGAAGGATCCGGTTCCCCGTTGTGGACGCGATCCGCGAGCGACTTGACGTCCGTCATCCAGAACGCCTTGACGAACGCCTTGCCGCAGCGATCGCGCCGCTTGGCGAACTCGTCGGCCTGCTCATCGGTCTGCTCGGCAAGGTATGCGAGCAACGCATACCACACAGCTTGGATCTCCACCGGCAAACCCTCACGGGGCGTGACCGGCCCCTGCGACGTGCGAGCATCCATCCACGTCGCGTTCAGGTCCTTGCGGCCAGCTTGCAACAAGCCGTCGGCGGCGACCTTCAAGCCAAGGTCGGTACCCCGCTCATAGGCGGCCGCGATACTGCGCATTGCCGGCAACAACGTCTGCTGGACAAAGTCTGGATCGTGGCCCGCGTCGGCAAAGCGCATCGCGGCCAACGCAAACCACAAGGCCGCATCGCAACTGCCGTAGTCACTCGTCGCGACGTCCTGCTTGTAGATGTTCGGCAGCAGGCCTGCGCGCAAGAACGGTAAGCAACCAGTCAGCACCTCGGCGCACTGCGCAATCTTGCCGCGCGACAACGTCAAACCAGGTAGCGCCAAGAAGACATCACGCCCCCACTCGCCAAACCATGGGAACCCTGCGAGCACTCCGAGGCGATCGCCAACGCCGCGATACAAGAAGTCGTCAGCGCCGAGCGCCAACGTGTCCGCCAACGCGTGCTTGGATTGCTCGACGACGCGCAACTGCTGCTCTGCCTCAGCTGCGATCTGATCAAAGGCTGCGCCCGCATCGGCACATGGATCACCGAGTGCAAACGATGCCGTGGCCTCACCACCCGGCGGCAGATCCAACTCAAGAATGCCAGGGCTCCAGCGATGGCCGACGTGGTCGTAGCCGCGCAAGCGATCGGCGGAATACAGGAAGTTGCGGTACCAAACTGGCTCGCTGCGGAAGGCC
Organism: Planctomycetota bacterium; assembly: GCA_051278165.1. GTDB lineage: Bacteria > Planctomycetota > UBA1135 > UBA1135 > UBA2386. Next base: position 36,230 of record JBNMNW010000015.1, read on the forward strand.
GAGATGCCATCGACAGACAACCACAAGTGCGGCAACTCGTCAGTCGGCCGAAACCCCCAACTTGCGCCGCGCGCGTGCAGAGTGCCATCGAAGCTATCGTTGACTGGTGGCAGATGGTCAACGTTGCACCAACCGAGCAGCGGCCGCACTTCGAGCCGAATCGGCTTTGACGAAGCATTGCGCCAGCGCACTAACAAGGCAGGAGCCTGAGCCACTGCAGTAACCTGATCAGCAGACTGCCGACGCAGCGCAACCGTTCGCTCAAGGACTCCATGCTCCGTCGTGTGCGTCCACGTCGGCAGCGGTCGCCGCGCGAACGACGTCTCGCCATCCCCCGCGTTCGGCTCGGCCTGGCCCTGCCAATGCGCCGGCATCAGATGCGCGAAACGAACCTCTTCAGGACCAAGCTGTCGGGCCGGACCAACACGCTCGTCGAGGCCCGAAACGATCATGTGTCGTTCCGCCGCCCCTGCCGCCCTCGTAACCCACAATCCGTGGTAGCGGCGCATCGCAACTCCGGCAGCCGTACCGCAGCCATAGCCGCCACGACCGTCGGTCAACAGCCACTCACTATCGGGCGGAACGGCACGGGCGCGCGCATTCTCGGTTGAGTCAGCCCCCATCGTGACCGCAGAAGCTGAAACAGTAGGAAACAAATCCGTGTGCTGACCGGCCGCATTTGGCGCAGCCGAGGCGTCGATTGAAGGTGGCGATGCATCCCGCGATGCGGGGGTACGTGCTGCTGACATGGAGCTGATTGAGCGCTGAAGGCATCCGAGCCTACGTCGCCACCAGACGGTATCAACGCTCGTTCGAGACAAGGATTCATCAACAGTCCTACCCTGACGAGCCATCACCCTGCATTCTGTTTCACTTACGCTCGCCGCATCTCCTACAGCCGTTGCAACGCATGGTCCCGCTCGACCTCAGAAACACGCTCGTATTCATCCTGGCCGGCGGCGCAGGTAGCCGCTTGGCGCCACTCACGCAGGGTAGAGCCAAGCCCGCCGTGCCGTTTGGCGGCAGCTACAGGATCATCGACTTCACGCTCAGCAACTGCATCCACTCCGATTTGCGGCGCATCCACCTGCTGACGCAATACCAAGCGCGCAGCTTGGAAGAGCACATTCGGTTCGGCTGGAGCTTCCTGCCACGCCGCTTGGAGCAATGGATCACCTGCAGTCCGCCACACCACAAGTCGGTGGGCAAGTGGTATCGCGGCACGTCCGATGCAATCTTCCACAACCTCGACACGATCCAGGACTGGAAGCCAAACAACGTCGTCATTCTGTCCGGCGATCACATCTACCAGATGGATTACCGCGACATGCTGCGCGAGCATGTCGACCACGAAGCGGCTCTGACGATCGGCGCCGTCAAGATCCCCGTTTCCGAAGCACCTAGCTTTGGCATCCTGCAAGTCGACGACGAAAACCGCATCATCGGGTTCGTCGAGAAGCCTCAGGAGAACGCACCAGAGATCCCCGGCGAGCCAGGCTTCTGCCTCGCATCGATGGGAATCTACGTGTTCGAGTCCGAAGAACTGATTCGCCGACTGCAATACGACGGCACGATGCCAGAAGGCAAAGGTGGTGACTTTGGCCACCACATCATTCCACGCATGCTCGGTGAGGTGCCTATCTACGCGCACTCGTTCCAGGGCCTTGGTGGTGAAGACAAACCCTATTGGCGTGACGTCGGCACGATCGAAGCGTATTTCGACGCCCACATGGACCTGTGCAACGTCAAGCCGCAGCTCAATCTGTATCGCAAGGACTGGCCGACCTACACGCTGTGGCACAACGATCCGCCAGCCAAGACCGTCTTCAACGAACCCGATGAAGGAGACGTGCGCGGCCGCCGCGCCAAGGTCGTCGACTCGCTATTGGCGCCTGGCGTTGTCGTCAGCGGCGGCATCGTGCACCGCTCGATCCTCAGCAACCTCGTCTATGTCGACGAACGCGCCGAACTCGACGAGTGCATTGTCATGCGCGGCGCCCGCATCGGTAAGAACTGCAAGCTGAAGCGCTGCATCATCGACAAGTGGAATGAAGTACCCGAGGGCACGGTCATTGGCTACGACCGCGAAGAGGACGAAAAGCGATACACCGTGTCGCCAACCGGAATCGTCGTCGTTGGATCCAATCACGACTGGGAAGAATAGGCGCCGCGGCCTGCCGACAGGTTGGCTAGCACCATCGCGCGCGCCAACACTTGCCGTAGCTTGGCAGCGGACGCGGCTGACAGCCCCTCGGGCAACGTCAATAGCAACGGCCCCGTGGACAGCTCCGCCAGTCGACAGCTCCGCCAGTCGACAGCTGCTCAGCCTACGGCTGCTCGACCTACAGCCGTTCGATGCGAACAGCTGCCCCCACCGTCTCCGGTGTCTTGTCGGCGGCATCGTAGATCTTGATGAACGTGCGGCACTCATCCGCGTCCACGTCGCGCAGGTCTGCAACCCAGTGCGGCGGGATTGGTTGGTAGTGCACCCATGCAATCACCGTCGCAGTCGGCTCATTCATCGCATATGGAACGGCTAAGTCGACCGTGTCGCTGCCAGCCACGAAGTCCGGATCGTCGCCGAGACCAATCGGCTGAGTGTCCTTCGCGTGCGGGCCATCTGGTCGCCAACCCTTCGGCAGCAATCGGTTGTCCTTGCCGCGCATCGACATCTCAGTCAGCGCCGTGGTCGGATCGCCATCCTCGTCTTGCGGCACAAGCTCCCAGATCAAGACCTCGTCCGGTGCTTCGATGCGCGTGATGTGGGGCTGATCCTGCGCCGAGATCACGTCGACGATCTCGCCGTCGGTCGTGAAGCCACCACAGTCGAACACCGTGCCATTCTCGTTCTCGATGCGAACGTGCAACCACGCGCGCCGGGCCGGATAGCCGGTCGGAAACTTATGACCCGTTTTGTTGGTGACCTTGACCTGAAAGCGCAGTTCCGAGTCGAGGTGCTCGACGACGCTGATCTCGACATCGACCGTCGCGGTGGTCAGCTGACGGCGCGTGGCACGCGCCATCTTGCGCAGGTCTTCGGCGCTTGCTTTGACACCGAGGAGCTTGCGATTGTCGGCGAGCATCTCGAGCAACATCGCGTTGCCGCCGACGAACGCGTGCGCGCGGTATGGGTCACGCGCCTTGAGCATGAAGTCGACACCAGTCGGGTCGCGCGCAATGCGCGTCGCACCGATGTTCGCCATGTGGCATTCCTGGCACGTCTGCGACTGCTCGGTCTTGCCGGCTTCATCGCTGAAGATGCTGTTGCGCCACTCGAAGTACGGCGTCTGTTCTGGAAAGCGTCGGCCTTGATGATGCGTAACCAGCGTGTGGCAGGTAGCACACAGGGCCGATCGACTGATGTGTTCACCGTGCATCGCCGCGTAGCGCGACATGCCGAGCATCGGACCACTATCCGGATCCTTGTAGGGACCGTAGATAACGCGCGATCTACCGATGCGCGGCTTGCCCGAGAACGTCGTCTCCTCGCCAAGGTGCCGCGCGCGAATCTGATGGCACATCGAGCACGACACGCCATCGCGCGCGAGCGGATCTTTCGCGGCCTCGGCCATGGTGGTCGGCGGCTGACCGCCCAAAACACGTGTGTGGTGGTGCATCGGCGCGTGGCAACGGATGCACAAGGCCTGCACTTCCGCAGTGCCTTCCGGATTGAGTTGACACTCGCGCGCAACCTGGGCGCGCCAGTATGGATCCCGGAAGCTGTTGGCCATGACCGTCGCCTGCCACGTCGCGTGCGGCGAAACATCTTCGCCCAATGGCGAGCGCATCGCGTGCGAATGCGGGGCGGCACTGTGACAACGGGCGCAGCCGTCGCTAGTCGCAAAGACGGCGTTGCGGCCTTCAGGCTGGCCACCGCCCCACGCGGGCCCTAAGCCGATTGGATCTTGCTGGCGGGGATTCAGCTGGCGGGGATCTTGCTGGCGGGGATTCAGCTGGCGGGAGTTCGGCCGAACAGGGTCTTGAACAACAACGCCCTGAAGATCGCGGCCTTCCGGCGCGAACGCCGTTGCCACTACACAGCAAGCGAAGCCCAAGCCAACGAGGAGCCGTTTGCTCATTCTACGATTACGCGTCGGCCTTGCTCTCGCCACCTGCCGCGCTATCCGCCGCATCATCCGCGCGCGGCGGCAACAATTCGCCGAGGAACTGCGGCAGCATCTTGCGCCAGGTCACCCAGTCGTGGCGCCAGTCCTTGTTCCATGCATCCACTCGGTTCGGGATGCCCTTGGGCCCGAGAACCTTCTCGACGCTCCAACTCTGCGCTGGCTCTTCGTGGGCACCTTCGCCGTGGGCCAACAGCACGAAGCGTTCGCGCAGCATCTCAAGGTGCTTGCCGTCCAAGTCCGGCACAAAGTCGAGCGGCGACGAGTTGTAGTACTCGCGGGTCATGCTGCCCTCGAGGAACTTGTTCATGTTGTACGTGCCGCTCATGCAGATCGCGGTCTGGAACAAATCCGGGTGGCGACACAGCAGCGCCAATGCGTTGAATGCTCCGATCGACGCTCCGGCGGTCCAGATGCGGCCGGCATCGCCACCGCAATCACGATGGATCGCAGGCACAACTTCGCGCACCAGACATTCGTCAAAACGGTTCTGCGCAGCGGCAGCATCCTCAAGCGTACGACACTCTTGCAGCCACGATTTACCGGCAACCGAGTCGACCGTGTAGACCTTCAATCGCATGTCGGCGAGGAACTCACCGATCGCCGAGATCATGTGGAAGCGCTCAGGCTCTTCGGCATC
>JBNMNW010000016.1:0-40740 GCA_051278165.1 Planctomycetota bacterium
ACGTCGGGGCTTGTGACCTTGGTTTTCTGTCACGTTGGTTTCTGAAAGTCCGGTCTCTGCCATTCCAGCTGTCGCCAATTCTTGGCCTGATTGCTCGGGGCCTGATTGCTCGGGGCCTGATTGCTCGGGGCCTGATTGCTCATGGCCTGATTGCTCATGGCCTAATCGCGCTTGGACGGATCGCCCGAGGTCTAGCGGGCAGTCTGCCCGCTGCGAATTGTTTGCCATCGTGCGAAGCAACGAAGAGGAGTATGGCGACATTGAGCTTGGTGTGATCACCACTGCGTCACACCGGCGGCGTGAAGCGAGGGCAACCTAAAATGCTGGACGGTCTCGTAGAAGCCCATACTTCCGCCGCGACAGCGGAGGAGAGAGGGGCTCTGAATATGCTACATCGGGTGTTGCCGGGTGCCGGGGTAAGCTCCGGAAGAACCTGATGTCTCGCGAGAGGGATAACAAACATCATGCCGTCAGATCGGGCTGCTGCAAGCATCCCCAAATCCCGATCCTACCGGGACTTGTGATTTCGGCTTGGTTTTGACCGCCGCGCTGGGCGAGCGCGTTGCAGGCATTCTCGGTGCGATTCCGCTCGACCAACTTGTGCACATGCTGGTCACGGTGCTGCAGACGACGCTCCCGACTAGCTGCTTTGCAACGTAAAGCCCGCCGCTTCGGCTTGGGCTTCAGACTCAAAGTAGACCTTGTTGGCCACCTTGATATTGCGCACTTCGGGCGCGTCGTAGCGGTGCACGATGCGACTCTTGCCGTTGCCGACGAAGCGCGCTTCGAGCTCCCGCTCACAGAAGCCACACGACAACGTCGGCGGTGAATCCTGATCGCGCACGCGGAAGTCACGCTTGAGATAACGAACGCCTTCGTTGTTGGTGATGCAGCGCTCGTTACAACAACGCAAACCGGCCGCCCCTATCGATCCCGCCATCACCGCGCCAGGCATCACCGACAACAAGTCAGGCTGCTTGGCACGCAATTGGATCTTGCCCATCAAGTAAGCCATCAACGCCATGCGCATCGGCACGCCAAGCTCCGCCTGACGGAAGTAGATCGAACGCGGATCATCGTCGAGTTCGTAGCTGATCTCGTCGACGCGCGGCAGCGGATGCATGACACGCGCGTCCTTAGTGGACTTGGCCCCGAGTGTCGACGGCGTCACGCGCGGATAGTCACTGGTGTCTTGGCCTTCGTGACGCTCGCGCTGCGCCCGCGTCATGTAGATCGCGTCGATGCGCGACACTTCGACGTTGCCAAGCTTCGTGAACAACGCCAACTGGTGCGGTTTGCTTGACGTCAAATAGGCCGCTGCGTTGCTGCTGCCGGCCAATCCCGGCAGATCCTCAACAGACGCGGTTGACGCTTGCACGCCGAAATCACGTCGCAATCGATGCAGCACGTAGTCAGGCAACTCGAAGCCCGGATAGGGCATCGTGACGATATTCGCGCCGAACCGTGCCAGCGCGTAGCAGAACGAATGGATCGTACGCGAGTAGCGGAGATCGCCGCACAGCACGACTTCAAGCCCCTGCAGTCGCCCCTTCTCCTTCCACAGGGTGTAGAGGTCGCACAGTGTTTGCGTTGGGTGCTCGTGGGCGCCATCGCCACCGTTGATCACCGGCACGGTCGCGTAGCGCGCGGCGACTCGCGCGGCGCCGTCCTCCGGATGACGGACCACCAGGATGTCGGCATAACTGCCGCCCACGACGCGCACCGTATCGGCCAGAGACTCCCCTTTGGCGCGACTCGTCGAACCGCTCTCCGCGGCGCTGATGACACCACCACCGAGGCGCAGCATGGCGGACTCAAAACTCAGGCGCGTTCGCGTGCTCGGCTCGAAGAACAGCGTCGCCATGATCGCGCCACGGCACAGATCCGACCACGCATGCAAGTTCGCCCTGAATTCGTCGGCGTGATGGAAGAGTTCGAGGATCTCGGCTGTGCTCAAGTCCTCGATGGAAACAAGGTCACGCTTGACGTGTTCTGCCATCTGCGAGGGTGATCATGCCGAGGGAAGGTCCACCTGGCAATCAGCATCGAGCGCGAACAACTGCCTACGCTGAACTTCATCGAGCGCGGCGAAGCCACCTACGCCTCCGATCGGCTCTGTCGCGGCGGCACTCGCAGTGACACAGACCTTGCGTGCGGCCGAGGGGTCGGACAGGTGGCTTGCCGGCGAACGCGGCTCGGGCTGACAGACTTCGGGCAAGCACCGATGCCTGGCCAACAGAAGCCCGAGCGTTATTCGGACCTGCTCCGCGGCCCCTGCTTGCGTCGAAACCTCGATGTCACACGCCACATCCGTCGGCCACGGCGCCTGTGCTAAGTCCGTCTTACTGCGCACGACTAATGAACCTTCGGCCAGCAGTTCGCGGTCGCTGTCCGTCGGTCCCACCGCACCATCAATGACCAGGACCAGCAAAGCTCCGCGACGCCAGGAACGACCGTTCTCGATCGCCAACTGATCTAGCTCCGACGCAGCCGGGCCCTCGCCAGCCGTGTCGACCAACTCATAGGGATAGCCAGCCAACGTCGTGACCTCGGCGATCGCATCGCGCGTCAGGCCAGGCGTATCGCCAGTTAGAGCCCGTTCGCGAAACAGTAGCTGGTTGAACAGTGACGACTTGCCTGCGTTCTGCTGCCCGACCAGCACGACTCGCATGGGCTCGACGAGTGCCTGGGCGATACGACTGCGTTCGCGCGCGGCAGCCAGGCCGGCGCGGCGATCGGGCGAGGCCCGCAGGGCTGCCAATTCGCTGTCAAAGTCAAACGAAAGCTGCTCGAGCGCTAGCGAGAATTGGGCCGTAGACAGTGCCTCACGCAACAGTCGCTCGGCGGGGCTACCTGCAACTGCAACGACGACGCCAAAGCATCGATCCAATTGGGCGAGCACTGCCGGCGCGCCGTGCACGTGTAATTCCAACTGGTCGTTGGCACGAGAAACCACCAAGACGTCGTCGACGACCTGCCCATCGAGTCGCAGAACGGCCCGCATGGGTGGTTGCCCAGCACGTAGCTGGCACGGCTTGCCGGCGGGGGTTTCTAGCGCCGCCAAAACAGACTCACGTTCGGCCGCAGCGACGCCCAAAATGGCGATGCCGGCTAGTCCTGGTGGCGATAGCAGATTCATCTGAGCTACGTATGGGGCGTCGCCGCAAGCTCCGCCAAGCCATCGTGAAGCAGTTCAGGGACGAACGCACACGCCTCGTCATCGAGTGCCGCGACGCCCAGCCGACGAAGGCGCTCCGCGTTGCCGCCGGTCACGACCAGTTTGGCAGTTGGGCAGTAGCGCAGGGCATCGCGGACCAAGCGCTCCACCAGCCCCGCCCACCCCAACAAGACCCCTGCATCGATGCATCCCTGGGTGCTGTTTGCCGGCATCACGGGTGCGGCATCGAGGTTCGCTGCTGGCAGCGCGCTTGCCTTTTGGCTAAGCCCAGCAACGAACGCAGCAAGCCCAGGCGCAATCGCCCCACCGTGGAAGACCCCGGCTGCATCCACCACATTGACGGTTGTTGCCGTGCCACAGTCGACGGTGATGGCGGCGCCAAAGCGCCGATAGGCGGCAAACGCACCGAGCCAACGATCGGCGCCGAGTGTCGCCTTGGTCTTGTATGCGAGCTGCAACGGACACTTCAAATCGACGTCGGCAACGGCGACATGCACGTTCGGCAAGGCCTTGCGGATAGCTGTCAACGCGGAGGAAACCACACTGACGGCGAGAGCACGGGTTGGCCGCAGGCCAACGAAGGAGGCTAGATCCGCAAAGTCCGGACGCATGCTATCTGTCGCCCAGATAGCCAAATCGGCACGTCGACAGCGGATCGTACTGTTGCCGCAGTCAATCGTCAGCAATTGCTGCGGCGCAGCCACCGAGGCTCCTGCGCCTACTTCTTGTTGGGCGCCATATAGACGCGAGTGACTTCCTGGCCGTTGGACAGCCACTTCGTCGAGTAGGAACGCACGCCGCGCTTGTAGGCCTTCTTGACCATATTGACGGCCTGCGCCTTCGAAGACACCTTGCGGTTGTTGACCTCGAGCAACACATCGCCGGTCTGCACACCAAACTTCTGGGCTACATCCGACTTGATGTTGCGCACCGACAAGCCGCGCATGCTGCTCGTCTTGCTGACATAGGTGTCGACATGAACACTCGAGAAGAACTGGTCCGGGTCGCGGAAGCTCGTCTCATCCTTGCGACCGATGTGGAACTGGTTGCCAAAGCGAGTCGTGTTTTCGACTTCCCGCCACTGGCTCGGCTTAGCAGCCGACTTGACTGCCGCAGACTTGGAGTCGCCTTCTCGGCCCTGCAAACGACGCAAAGACAGCAACACCGACGGAGCAATGTCGGCTGTTGTCTTGAGCAGTTCCTCTTCCTTGGGCTCGACCTTCGGCTCACCTTCCTTGACCGGAACGGCACGCGTGAAGAACGCTGACTCGGCGGTCGAATCGACTCGCACCAAGCGGATGTGGCTGTATTTGCCCCACAGCTGGGCCGAGCGACGGATGTCACCGCCATCATCGACCCAAATCTTCTGCAGGACCTCACGGCCAGCCAACGAAGATGGCATCACCGACGGCTGTGATTCGACAGGGTTACTGGGACGGCCACGGTTGCGGCTATTCCGCCTGGTCGTTGCCGTCGCGGGCGCTGCCGCCAAGTCACGCGGACCACGGCCAGCAAGTGCCGTCGGCGTCGGCGCCGTGTTCTCCCGAATCCACCATTCCGGCGGCGCGACCGCAGCTTGCGGGGTGTAGCGAATGATGACGTGCGATCGGCCGCCCTTGCCACCGTCTTCGCCATCGTAAACCAACGACACCAACTCGAAGATTTCATCGAGCGGCGTGAGGTCGACCACGACTTCGACAGGCTCGGACGCGTTAGCCAACTCTTCGGCGGTTGGCTGGCGTTCGGGCAACTTGCCGATCAGGTTGACCTGCTTCAGTTGAGGCCACCAATCCTTTGCGCCGTAGTTCCAAGCGCTCGTCTGCGGCCCCTTGCCCTTGCCCTTCGCGACCAACGTAATGGCGTCGTCGCGTCCTCTGTTGGTCGCCCCCGCGCGGGTCTCAACCTTCCAGAGGTCAAGCGAGTCATAGACCGTCCACCCAGCCCAACCAAACAAGCTGAGAGCCGTGACGTAGAGAAGGAATGGAATGAGTCTCATCGGCGGTTGCTGACGGTAGCGGAAACCTGGACGGGCGGGAACGAACCGCTACGGGATTCAAGCTAGCTTCCGACGGAGCGCTCATCGGCGTATTCCCTGTTACCGACCGGTTTTCGCCTCTAATCGGTAATCGCGGGCCCATCGCTGTCAGCGCGGAGCGTCGGAAGTATCCATAGCAATGGAGTCGCGAAAACCGAAACACCCCGCGCGAGGCGGGGTGAAGTGCACTGCCGGATGCAGTGTTCGGGTTGGTTTCACTTACCGAGCGGGCGACGTCCAAGTGGGCTACGTACCAGCAGGGTCAAGTGGTTGCTAGTAAGCACTGTGCTCAGCAAGCACTGTGCTCAGCAAGCAGCGGGCTTAACAAGCGACGCGACGACTAAGCAGCACGACTGTCAAGCAGCGTGCCGAGCAAGCAAAGTGCCTACCAAGCAAAGTGCCTGTAGGCAAAGTGGCTACCAGGCAAAGTGCCTACCACGCAAAGTGGCTGTAGGCGCTGTTCGCCTCGGCCATCTTGTGGACGTTTTCCTTCTTGGTCACTGCGGCGCCTTGGTTGTTGAAGGCGTCGAATAGCTCTTCGGCAAGGCACTTGGCCATCGGCTTGCCACGCTTGTTGCGAGCAGCGTCAACCATCCAGCGGATGGCGAGACTTTGCTGACGGCGCTTGTTGACCTCGCGCGGAACCTGGTAGGTCGCACCACCAACACGCTTCGAACGAACTTCGACGCGTGGCTTGATGTTGTCGATCGCCTTGGTGAAGACATCAACCGGCTCAGCGCCTTCCACCTTGCTAACGACGAGGTCGATAGCAGCGTAGAACAGGATTTGCGCGGTGGTCTTCTTCCCGTCCAACATGATCTTGTTGATGATCTTGCTGGCCAACTTGCTGTTGTAACGGGGGTCGCCCTTCAGGTGGACTTCGGTGGACTTGTAGGAACGAGGCATTAGTTCAATGAGTGGTCTGGATTGCTAAGCGCGCATGACCAGAGATTTGGCTCTGGAGATTCGCTCTGGAGTCTGCTGCGCGCCTACTTGGCCGGTTGGCCTACTTGCTCTTCGGACGCTTAGCGCCGTATTTGCTACGGCTACGACGACGGCTTTCGACACCTGAGGCATCGAGGCAACCACGAAGAACGTGGTAGCGCACACCCGGAAGGTCGCGGACGCGGCCACCGCGAATGAGCACGATCGAGTGCTCCTGCAGGTTGTGGCCCTCACCCGGAATGTAAACGGTGGTCTCTTTACCGTTGCTGAGACGCACGCGAGCGATCTTGCGAAGGGCCGAGTTCGGCTTCTTCGGCGTCATAGTCTTGACCTGGAGGCAGACACCACGCTTGTGCGGGCAGCTGTCTAGAATCGGCGACTTGCTCTTCTCTTTGATCGTCTTGCGTCCCTTGCGGACGAGTTGGTTGATCGTGGGCATTACAGTGTGTTCGACAGTCCGGTTATCGAGGCGTCCGGCAAAACTGGACGCAACAGGCAGCGGCTAGACAAAGTCAGGCCGGGAATGAGGGCGGGGTAGGATACGGAAATCAATCTCGAAAGCAAGCCCGCCGCGGTCCCATCCAAGCGGGAACCGCGTCAAACTCACGATTGAGGCCAAGCCTCAGTGACTACTCGGCCCCCTGACCGGCACCCGTTGGCGCATCACCCACTGGGCTATCGTCATCCGGGGCGCCATCGGTCGGCGGGGTCTCAGGAGTGTCACCTGTCGGAGCGTCACCCGTCGGGGCTTCGCTACGCGGGCCTGCGGGCGTTGGTGCCTCCTGAATGCTTTCGTCAGCACCCATCGGGTCGTCGCCATCCGAATCGTCGTCACCATCGGCAGAGCCCATATCAGTGGGCGCTTCGATATCCGTCATCTCGTCCGACGAACCAAGGCCCATCGGTGATTCGACTTTCGGTGATTCGACTGTCGGTGATTCCACTGTCGGTGATTCCACTGTCGGTGATTCCACTGGTGCAGCATCCGGAACCAGGGCAATCGGCGCCCGCGGCATGCCATCCAACGGACTGCTGTCGGATGGGGCGACTGGACCTTCGTCGATTCCGTCGAGACGAATGACCGGGCCACCTTCGTCGAGGAAGCCCTGCTTGCTCAGTCGGCCAATCTCTTCGGCCGCAGCCTGGAGGTCGACGTTCTTCAGCACACGCGTCTTTTGGTAGTTCCGGAAACCGGTGCCGGTCGGCACGAGGTGACCGAGGATGACGTTTTCCTTGAGGCCGACCAGGTTATCCTTCTTGCCGGCAAGTGCCGCTTCGGTAAGGACCTTGGTCGTCTCTTGGAAGGACGCCGCGCTGATGAACGAGTCCGACTGCAGCGATGCCTTGGTGATCCCGAGCAACAGCGGTGAGGCCGTTGCCGGCTTCTTGCGCTGTTGACGCAGGTTCTGGTTGGCTTCACGGAAGCGGAACTTGTCGACAACGGCACCGGGCAGGAACTCACTGTCACCCGGATCCTCGACCTGAACCTTGCGCATCATCTGCGCCAGGATGATCTCGATGTGCTTGTCGTCGATCGCCACGCCCTGGGCGCGGTAGACCGTCTGCACTTCGCGGAGCAGATAGTTCTGAACCGCCTTCTCACCCTGAATGGCGAGCATGTCGTGCGGCACAATCGGACCATCGACGAGGGCTTCACCAGCCTTGACGTGGTCACCGCGGTGCACGCGCAGGTTCTTACCCTGCGGCACAAGGTGCTCACGCTCGATGCCGTCTTCCTCGCCCTTGACAATGATGGTGCGCTTACCGCGACGCTTGTCACCAAGTTCGACGATGCCGTCGATCTCAGCGAGCACTGCCGGGTCCTTCGGACGACGAGCTTCGAATAGCTCGGTAACACGCGGCAAACCACCGGTGATGTCCTGCGTTCCTTGCACTTCACGCGGCGTCTTAGCGAGCAGCATGCCGGCGCGAACCTCTTGGCCGTTTTCGACCTCGATGTAAGCCTTTTCCGGAACAGGCGTGATCGCCAGACGGTTGCCGCCTGCGTCTTCGATGATGAGGTGCGGGTGCAAGTCACCCTTGTGCTCAATCATCACCTTGCGCTGGACCTTGGTGTCCGCGTCACGCTCGATGCGGAACGTCTTGCCTTCGAGAATGTCCTCGTAGCGAACCGTGCCGCTGACTTCAGCGAGAATCGGATTGTGGTGAGGGTCCCACGAGCAAAGCGGCTGGTGTTCCTTGATCTCGTCGCCCTCGATGACGTTCACGATGGCGCCAAGCGGCACGGCGTGACGCTCGAGCTCACGTTCCTTCTGGTCAACGATCAGGATCTCACCACGGCGCTTGAGCGCGATGACTTGCTTGAGTCCCTCGTCGCCATCAACGAAGACCTCAACGGTCTCAAGGTTGGCGAACTGAACGCGACCAGCACGCTTGTTGCGCACTTCGGAGTCCTCGACCTTCTTCGAGGCCGTGCCACCAATGTGGAAGGTCCGCATCGTCAACTGCGTGCCCGGCTCACCAATCGACTGGGCGCCGATGATGCCGATCGCGAGGCCTGGTTCGGCCATCGCACTGCGCGACAGGTCCATGCCGTAGCACTTGGCGCATGCGCCCTTAGCTGCTTCACAGGTGAGCGGTGAGCGAACGCGAATCGTCTCGCTACTGACGACCAGTTCGATCCTCTTAGCGATGTCGACTGTGATCAGCTCGTTCTTGTCGATGATGACTTCATCGGTCATCGGATCGACAATCGAGTAGAGCGCAACGCGACCGCGAACCGCGTCCACGAAGGTCACGGCGACCTTGTCGCCCTGGTAGACGGTGCCCTTGTCGACGCCGTTCTCCGTGCCACAATCGATGATTGAGACGACGATGTTTTGGGCAACGTCGGCGAGCTTCCGCGTCAAGTAACCCGAGTCGGCCGTCTTGAGTGCCGTATCGGCCAGGCCCTTACGAGCACCGTGCGTCGACGAGAAGTATTCAAGCACGCGAAGACCTTCGAGGAAGTTGGCCTTAATCGGCTGCTCGATGATCTTGCCGGACGGCTTCGCCATCAGACCACGCATGCCGGCGAGCTGACGAATCTGCTCGACGGAACCACGAGCCTTCGACATGACCATGCAATACACCGGGTTCACGTAGAGACGCCCGTCGCGGGTGTCGTTACGCAACTCGCTGAGCATGTCCTCACCGATCTTCTCGCGAGCGTGCGTCCAGGCATCAATGACCTTCAGGTAACGCTCACCCTCGGTGATGATGCCGCGGGCGTGCGCCATGTGGATCTTCTCCACTTCATCAGCGGTCTTCTTGATGATCGTTGCCTTGGTCGGCGGGATGATCATGTCATCCTTACCGAAGGACAGGCCAGCGCGCGTTGCCGCCTTGAAGCCCGTTTCCTTGAGGCGGTCCAACAGACGCAGCGTCGCGTCGCGGTCCATCAACAAGTGGCAGTCAGCAATGATGTTCGACAACGCCTTCTTGTCGAGGTCGTGGTTGTAGTACGGCATCCCCTCTTCGAGGATCTCGTTGAACATGATCCGACCAGGCGTGGTCTCGACGAGCGTGACGCCGTCGGTGGTGACCGTGTCGCCCTGGTTGCGGATCTCCACACCAGCGGGGAACTGCACCTTGATGCGCGCATGGATGTGGATCTTGTCGCTTGAATACGACATCCACACTTCGTCACGCGTCGCGAACGTCTTGCCTTCGCCAAGTTCGCCCGGGCGCTGCAAGCTCTGCCAGTAGCAACCGAGAACGATATCCTGGTTTGGCGCGATGATCGGACCGCCGTGTGCCGGCGAAAAGATGTTGTTGATCGACAACATCAACGTGCAGGCTTCGATCTGTGCTTCGAACGACAGCGGCAGGTGGACAGCCATCTGGTCGCCGTCGAAGTCAGCGTTGTAGGCCGAACAGACGAGCGGGTGCACGCGAATGGCGTTGCCTTCGACCAGAACCGGCTCGAACGCTTGGATACCGATCCGGTGAAGGGTCGGTGCGCGGTTGAGTAGAACCGGGTGATCTTGAATCACCTCTTCGAGGATGTCCCAGACTTCCTCGTCCTTGCGCTCCAGCATCTTCTTCGCGGACTTGATGGTGTCGGCGTGGCCGAGTTCCTTCAGGCGGCGAATGATGAACGGCTGGAACAGCTCGAGGGCGACGATCTTCGGGATACCGCACTGGTGCAGACGAAGGTCTGGACCAACGACGATGACCGAACGAGCCGAGTAGTCGACGCGCTTACCGAGCAAGTTCTCGCGGAAGCGACCTTGCTTGCCCTTGATCATGTCCGTCAGGGACTTGAGCGGGCGGTTGGACGAGCCGAGCACCGGGCGACGACAACGGTTGTTGTCAAACAACGCATCGACCGACTGCTGAAGCATGCGCTTCTCGTTCCGGATAATGACTTCCGGAGCGTTGAGATCGAGCAGCTTCTTGAGACGGTTGTTCCGATTGATCAGACGACGGTAGAGGTCGTTGAGGTCGGACGTCGCGAAGTTGCCGCTGTCGAGCGGCACGAGTGGCCGCAGGTCCGGTGGGATGACCGGCACGGCGTCGAGGATCATCCACTCCGACTTGTTGCCGGAGTCGCGCAGCATCTCAACGGTCTTGAGGCGCTTGATGATGTCCTTAATCTTCTGCTTCGATTCGGTGCGCTTAAGATCTTCGCGCAGCGTCTCGCTCAGCAGTGGCAGATCGAGCGTGCGAAGCAATTCGCGCACGGACTCAGCTCCCATGCCTGCCTGGAACGCCATGCCATACTTCTGGCGCGACTGACGATATTCGTCTTCCGACAGCAACTGCAACGTCTTGAGCGGCGTATCGCCAGCGTCGGTGACAATGTAGTCCTGGAAGTAGATGACCTTCTCAAGGCTAGCGGTCTTGAGACCGAGCAACGTGCCGAGACGGGACGGCATCGCCTTGAAGAACCAGATGTGAGCAACTGGTGCAGCAAGGTTGATATGCCCCATGCGCTTTCGGCGCACGCGACTATGCGTGATCATCACACCGCACTTATCGCAGGTGATGTTCTTGTGCTTGATCCCCTTGTATTTGCCGCAGGAGCATTCCCAATCCTTTTCAGGACCGAAAATCCGCTCACAGAAGAGACCATCACGTTCCGGACGGTAGGTCCGGTAGTTGATCGTCTCCGGCTTCTTAACTTCGCCAAATGACCAATCACGAATGTCCTCGGGTGAGGCCAGTCGGATAGTCACCGAAGCGTAGTCGTTGATCTTGTCGTAGATGGGTTCGACCATCGGGCGCGCCTTGTTCTCGTAGGTGCTAGTTGCTCACTCGCGTCGTCACGCTTGTGGGCAAGGGGAATATTCGGAGAGGGTGTGTTGCAGTAATTGCGGCTACTGCGGGCCAAGGGCGTTAGCCCTCATCAGCAGGGAGCTTTCGCCCCCACGCATGGCGGTGAGGGCGTTAGCCCCCCATCAAGTTCTCAGCAGGTCCGCGCTTGTGCAATTCAATGTTCAGGCCGAGGCCCTTGATCTCATTGCAGAGCACACCGAACGAGACCGGCGTGCCGGGCTCGAGGATGTTCTCGTTCTTGACCATTGCCTCGTAGATTTTAGTACGGCCGTCGACATCGTCGGACTTCACGGTCAACAGCTCTTGCAAGATGTTGGCAGCGCCGTAGGCCTCAAGCGCCCACACTTCCATCTCACCAAAGCGCTGGCCGCCGAAGCGAGCCTTACCGCCAAGCGGCTGCTGGGTGATGAGCGAGTATGGCCCTGTGGCACGTGCATGCACCTTGTCGTCGACGAGGTGGTGCAGCTTAAGCATGTAAAGCGTGCCGACCGTGACGCGTTGGGTAAACGCTTCGCCGGTGCGACCGTCGAACAGCTCGGACTTGCCGTCAGTGGCAAAGCCAGCCTTGGTCAGCGCGGATTCAATATCCTCCATGCTGGCACCATCGAAGACGGGCGTCTGAACGCGCCAACCGAGCTTTTTAGCAGCCCAGCCGAGGTGCGTTTCGAGGATCTGCCCGACGTTCATACGCGACGGCACGCCCAGCGGGTTGAGCACGATGTCGACGGGCGTTCCGTCCGCCAAGAACGGCATGTCTTCGATCGGGTTGATCTTAGAGATGACGCCCTTGTTACCGTGACGGCCAGCCATCTTGTCACCGACCGAGATACGGCGCTTAGTAGCGACGTAGACCTTGACCATCTCGAGCACGCCTTGCGGCAGTTCGTCACCGCGTGAGAGACGGTTGACGAGCTTGTTCTTCTCGGCCTCCGACTCTTCGATGCGCTCGCCGAACTCCTGCAGGATCTGCAGCAGGCTCGCCTTGATCTTGGTGTCCTTGTGCTCTTCGGCAACCTGACGAACGCGATCGCGGATCGTGCGAAGATCCAGGATCAACATCTGGTCATTGATGCCCAACGGCTTGCCGTCGGCCGATGTGACAGCGTCACCCAGCAAGCCCTTGGCGCTCTCAAGGAGACGCTTGGTGCTGCTGCGGAACTGCTTCAAGAACTCGATTTCGGCGTTCTTGATCTCTTCGAGGTTACGCGTCCGCTCGGCTTCCGTGAGGTTGACCTTGCGGCTGTATTTCTCGGCGCCAATGACGATGCCTTCGACCCCAGTAGGGACCTCAAGCGACGCATTCTTCACGTCTTCGCCAGCGCGGCCGAAGATAGCGTGCAGCAGCTTCTCTTCCGGAGTCAGCTCGCTCTTGCTCTTCGGCGCAACCTTGCCGACGAGGATATCGCCAGGCTTAACGCGGGTGCCAACGCGAACGATGCCGCCCTCGTCCATGTGACGAAGCGCCTTCTCGCTGACGTTCGGGATGTCGCGCGAGAACTCTTCCTTACCGAGCTTGGTCTCGCGGATCTCGACCTCGAACTCGTCGATGTGGATCGACGTGTAGACGTCGTTCCGGACGAGGTCCTCACTGAGCAGGATCGCGTCTTCGTAGTTGTAGCCGTCCCAAGGCATGAAGGCGACGGTGACATTCTTGCCCAGAGCAAGCACGCCGTTGTCGGTCGCCGCACCGTCAGCCATTACCTGGCCAACCTTCACCTTGTCGCCGAGCTTGATGATCGGCGTCTGGTTTTGACAGGTGCGCTCGTTGAGAGCCTCATACTTGCGAAGCTTGTAGACATCGTCGCCGACGACAATGCGCGTGGCATCGACCGCGGTGACCGTGCCGGCCTTCTTGGCTCGCACGACCATGCTAGAGTTACTAGCAACGATTTCTTCCATGCCCGTGCCAACGACCGGAGCGTCGCTGATCAACAGCGGCACTGCCTGCCTCTGCATGTTGGAACCCATCAATGCGCGGTTGGCATCGTCGTGCTCCAAGAACGGAATCAGCGAGGCCGACACGCCAACCACCTGCTTGGTGGAGACGTCCATGTAGTCAACGCTCTTAGCTGGCACGAGCGACGGGTCGCCCTTGACGCGTGCGATGACGTAACCTTGGTCGTCGCCGATCAGCTTGCCGTTCTTTTCGGTCGGCGTGTCAGCCGGAGCCAACACCGAGTTGTTCTCTTGGTCAGCGCGCAGACGCACGACCTCGTCGGTGACCTTACCGTTCTTGCAAACGACATATGGCGTCGTCAAGAAGCCGTAGTCGTCTAGCGACGAGTAGATCGCAAGACTGGAGATCAGACCGATGTTTGTGCCTTCAGGAGTCTCAATCGGGCACAGGCGGCCGTAGTGCGAGACGTGGACGTCACGAACTTCGAAGCCAGCACGCTTCCGGTTAAGACCACCCGGGCCGAGTGCGGACAGACGACGCTCGTGCGTCAACTGTGACAGCGGGTTGGTCTGGTCAACGACCTGACTCAACTCACCACGAGCGAAGAAGTATTCGATCGCCGAGCTAAAGGTCTTCGAGTTGATCAGGTTACGCGGCGTAACCGTATCGACGTTCTCGAGGTTCATCCGCTCTTGCGCCGTGCGGCGAAGCTTCAGGAAGCCCTTGCGGAACTCGTCACCAGCCAGCTCCTGGATTGTCCGGACGCGCCGGTTACCCAAGTGGTCAATATCATCGATGTCGCCTTCGCCGAGACGCAGGCCGAGGATGTATTTGATCGCTCGGACGAAGTCGATTGCCGACAGCGTCTGCTGGTTGTTGGACGGGTCGACGTCAAACTTACGGTTCAGACGGAAGCGACCAACGCGACCGAGGCGGTAGCGGGTTTCGTCGAAGAACTTCTCGTTGAAGAGTTCACGTGCCTTCTCCAGCTGCGGCGGGTTACCCGGACGCAATCGCTGGTAGATCTTGAGCAGCGCTTCTTCGTGGCTGTTGGTGGTGTCCTCGCGCAGCGTGTTGAGCAGCAGGAAGTCCTCGGGATCACGCAGGATCTCGATTTCACGCAGCTCACTGCCAGCGATCGCACGGGCGGCTTCTTCGGTGATTTCCTCACCGCTGCGCACGAACGGATCACCACTAGCGGCATCAACGATGTCGCCAACGGCATAGGTGCCGACCAGAGCCTTGGCGAACTTCGCTTCGGGATCAGTCTTCTTGCGAGTGACCTTCTCGACTTCGTAGAACTCGCGAATGATCGCCGCATCGGCCGAGTATTTCGCGTCCATCGCACGCAGCAGCGTGGTGCACGAGAACTTGCCCGATTGGTCGATACGGATTGCAACCGCGTCCTTCTTGGTGACGTTGAGTTCGATCCAGCTACCACGCTCTGGAATGATCCAGCACGAGTGCAGCTTCTTCTCACCGGTGTGCAGCTCGACTGAGAAGTCGACACCCGGAGAGCGGTGCAACTGGCTCACCGTGACGCGCTCACTGCCGTTCACGATAAACTCGCCGCCACCGATCATGATCGGGATCTCGCCGAGATAGATATCTTCCTCGACGGGCTCCGGCTTGACCAGGCGTACCCGAATCTTGAACGGATAGCCGTAGGTCACACGCAGCTTACGGCATTCTTCTACCGTGTAGCGCGGGCGGCCGAGCTCGTAGCTGACGTATTCCAGGCAAAGCGTCTTGTCATACGAGTAGATCGGGAAGACCTCACGCAGCAGCGCTTCCAGGCCATCAGGATTACGCCCATTAGGGGCAATCTCCGGCTGAAGGAATTGGTCGTACGACTTCGTCTGCATTTCGACGAGGTCGGGGATCTCGGCAACAGACCGGAAACGTCCGTAGACTACAGTCTCCATGCGGTTCCACCTGATGATCCCTGGCGCGGGATCATTGCTCCCAAGGACCTGGCAAAGCCATTCCTGGGATTAGTTTGAAGTAACCTGAACGAAGCAACCAAAGACGAACCTCGCGGGACCGGCTGCACAAACTCAACAGCAGACACTGACTCAACAGCAGGCACTGACTCAAACACTACTGACTCAACAGCAAGCACAGTTTGATCAGAAGTCCTGGAAGCAACAGTCCGATAACAGGATTCAGGCTCACTAGTCGACCAGGTTTCAACCGAAACATAGCTACTAGCCACCAGACTTGGATGCGTTGCGCTGCCCGAATGCTGCTCTGAGCTTTCGTGCACCACCAAGCGACCCGAGACAGGACCTGGATCCATCGAAACTGCTAACTCGCTTACACTCAAAGCAAGCAGTCCCCTACTACCGAACGCACTATGCCTCGACAACGCGTCCCAAGAAGGGAGCGCAGTATCGAGATGCGATATGGACGGGTAACTATCAAGCGTCCGCGTGCAAAAAGTGATCCAACCAGCACTCGGAAGCGTAGACGCCCCGGTCACCCAGCCGCAAACAAAAAGTGCGAACAGGGCTCAGGGCGTTGAGGCGACCACATGCCGAACCGTGCTGGAGACCAAAGTCTCGGGCACGGTCGATGGAGCACTCAGCAAAAAGCACTAAGTAAGCTCGACGGTAGCGCCGGCTGCTTCGAGCTTCTTCTTGATTTCTTCGGCGTCGTCCTTCGTGGTGCCTTCCTTGACAGCCTTAGGAGCTTCGTCGACGAGGCCCTTGGCTTCCTTCAGGCCAAGACCGGTGATCTCACGGACAGCCTTGATCACATTGATCTTCTGGCCGCCAGCTTCCTTGAGAATGACGTTAAACTCCGTCTTCTCTTCAACAGCAGCGGCTTCACCACCACCACCGCCGACCATGGCGACGGGTGCTGCGGCGGAAACGCCCCAGCGGTCTTCCATGGCCTTGACCAGTTGGGCGGCCTTGCCAAGGCTCAGCGCGTCAATCTTAGTGAAGATGTCCTCGAGATCAGCGTCGAGGGTCACGGTTTCAGTTTCGGACATTGGAATCCTCTGGAAAGTCAGAGTGCAGGGGAGAGTGGGTAAGTAAATGGGGTCTGACTGGCTCGAGTGCGACTACGCGCACACTAGCCTCGGGCTCTTAGCTTGCGATTGCGAAGCTATTCGCCCTTGTCGACCTTGGCTTGAATGCACCGGGCAAGACCACCTGCCACGGCGTTGACGACACCCGCGAGTCCGCGAGCGGGACCACTGATGGCGCAAACCATCATGGTGTTGATCGTGTTTCGGTCAGGCAACTCAGCGATCTGCGCAGCAGCAGCACCAACGAAGGCAGTGCCTTCAATGACGCCGCCCTTGATTGCGATCGGGCTGACTTTTTGCTTCTTGATCCAGTCGCGAAGAACCTTGGCGGCGCCAATGGCACCTTCTTCTTCGGCGACAGCGATCCCGCAACGACCCTTGAGAGCATCGCCCATATCCAGGCCCATCTCGTCGAACGCCCTTTTGGCGAGACGACTGCGGACCACGCGATACTGGACGCCAACTTCACGCAACTGAGTGCGGATCTCGATATCCTGGCCAGTATTGACCGCGCCGACATCCACCACGACGCAGGACCCCATTTTCTGGAAGTCTGCCTGCAGTTCGCTGAAGAGGATTTGATTGACTAGGTTCGGCATTGGTTAGCTCCTTACTCGACCGCGAGCGCGAGGCCCGGGCCCATGGAAGAGGAGACCACGACCTTTTTGATGAACTCGCCCTTGGCTTGCGACGGACGCAAGGTGCGGAGGTGATCAACAAAGGCGGTCAGGTTTTGGGCGAGTTCGGCAGCGCCGAACGATTTCTTACCGATGGCACAGTGCACGTTGGCACCGGAATCAGTTCGGAACTCGATTTTACCGGCCTTAAACTCTCGAACAGCTTGCGCGACGTTCGGTGTCACAGTGCCAGCCTTAGGTGATGGCATCTTGCCTTGCGGGCCCAAGACCTTACCGAGCTTACCGACGAAGCGCATCATGTCCGGGGACGCGATGGTCATGTCGAAGTCGGTGAAACCCTTCTCGATCTTCTCAGCGAGGTCCGCGGCACCGACGTAGTCAGCGCCAGCATCCAAAGCTTCTTGAGCCTTGTCACCGTCGGCAAAGACCGCGATCTTAATCGTCTTACCAGTGCCGTTCGGCAGACTGACCGAGCCACGAACCAGTTGGTCCGTCTTCTTCGGGTCAATGCCGATTCGCACGACCAGTTCGACCGACTCGTCGAACTTCGGGCCCTTGAGCGACTTGATAAGAGCAATGCCCTCATCGATCGCGTAGCGCTTCGTGCGCTCCACTTTCGAGGCGCCTTCCTGGTAACGTCGGCTGCGATGGCGAGCCATGGGATAATCCTGTTTGTTCTGGCCTAGATGCCTTGCCCGCGTGGCCAAAGCCAGCGGTCATGACACCATGAATGTTGTGAAGTCGTGGTGTGCCTAGCGACGCTAGTCAACAACCTCGATACCGCAGGCACGAGCCGTGCCTTCCACCATGCGCATCGCGCCCTCGATATTGATCGAGTTGAGGTCGCTAACCTTCATCTCTGCGATCTCTTTGACCTGGGCGCGAGTGACCTTACCGGCCACTTCACTACCTGGGTTGTTCGAAGCCGACTCCAGCTTGGCGGCCTTCTTCAGAAGGACCGCTGCCGGTGGTGACTTGAACTCGAGCGAGAAACTGCGGTCCTTGTAGACCGAGATGACCACGGGGATGATCAGGCCGGCTTGCGCACGGGTCGCATCGTTAAACTGCTTAACGAACTGCCCGATGTTGATGCCGTGTTGACCCAATGCCGGGCCAACTGGTGGCGCAGGCGTTGCAGCGCCAGCGGGGCATTGCAGCTTTACGGTTGCGGTTACTTCTTTGGCCATAAGTCTATCTCCGCGGTCCAGTGGTCGTGACAATCACAACCTCCCGCTATGCAAGAGAACCCGCAGTTTATCGCCTAGACGATCCAGGGCGGGAGGCCCGGTTTTCGCTCTCCGGGTGACCGGATTCGCGAGGTGGTGAATTGGGAGTTGAGCCCGATTCGGGGGCGAAGATCTAACCAGACTCCCCTGAAGGAGTCAACCTCTCGGAGTGGCTAAATCGTGTCGCTGATGAAATCAGGTGGACTATCGTGGGTCTGTCGGGTGGTTGTGAGGCACGATTATGCCCCCACCCATCGAAACCAGACTGCTTAACAAGCGTAGATTGGGGTCGGCCAGAGCTCTCAGCTGGCCATCACACGGGCAAAGCCACGGCATCACTAGCTAGATCGGCACGGCTTGCGATGCGATAGCTTGGCTGACCGGCGCCAGGCTGATACTGCGGCCCAGATACTGCGGCCCAGCTACTGCGGCCCAACCGATCGCTAGATTGACTCGACTTCCCAGTAGCCAAGCGACATCGGGGTTGGACGCCCGAAGAAGTTGACTGAGACGTCAAGCGTGCCCTTGTCGGCGTGCACCTCTTCAACCACCGCATCGGTGTTCTCGAAGGCGCCCGTCTTGATCTTGACTCGGTCGCCCTTTTCGAACCGCACGGCAACCTTCGGCTGCTCCTTACTCGAGTCCATGTGGGCAAGGACCTTCTCGACGTCATCCGGATTGGCCGGAGTCGGTTGAGCCTGGCCGCCGACGAAGTCGCCGAAGCCGGGGGTCTCACGCAGGATGAACCAGACGTCATCGCTGAGTTCCATCTCGACCATCAGGTAGCCGGGATAGAGCTTCTTGCGCTTAACGATCTTCTTGCCGTTGCGGTGATCTGCGATCGTCTCCGTAGGAACGACGATCTGCGGCACAAGCGCTTCGATGCCAGCCTGCTTGAGGCGGCGCATCATGCTCTGGCGGATGGTGTCTTCACGCCCCACTTGCACACGTAGGAAATACCATTCCTGCTTTGCCATCAGGCCTCGCCTCCGCCCATCAATATCATCATGACATTGGTCAGGCCGAAGTCGACGACGAACAGGTAGATGAATAGCACCACCACCATCGCGGCAACCGCGATGGTGCCGTGCCATGTCTCCGTCCACGTCGGCCAAGTGACCTTCTGCATCTCTGCTTCCGTGTCAATCAGGGCGTCGGCAATGCGCTTGCGGTTGAGAACCCGCGAGATGCAGAACCCAACGAAGAACCAAGCGCCGAGTGCAATGCACGTCGAGGTCTTGAGGGTGCCAAGGATCGGGAACGGATCGACGAATGTCGTATCTGAGTCCTCCATCCACCCGGCGACCAAGTCGGAGAGTCCCCCACCATGGAAGCAGCCGAAGGCGACCAAGAGGAACAGTGCCCAGAATGAAAACATCCGGGCGTAACGGCCGTCGTTCTTGCGATAGCTCACTGGTCTACATTCCTTGCTGTCGGTCGGACCCGTCCGAATGGACTTCGCCGCGCTGCAGCCTGCCAAACTCAATAATTGCTAACGATCCGGTCCGTAAAATGGACCAGCCGAAAAACTCTAATGGCCGCAACACCAAAGTGCCACGGCCAAAGATGCGTCACGCGCCAATGAACGGATCATGATGATCGGTTGATTGGCGACTGACGCCTTACTCGAAGTGGCAGGGCAACTAGGACTCGAACCCAGAACCTGTTGATTTGGAATCAACTGCACTACCAATTGTGCTATTGCCCTCTGCCTAGCGAACGAGGCGGACCAAGATCCACCCCGACGCTCAGTCGGACCAACGAGACTAGGGCAATGGTCTTAAGAAGACCAGCCCAGCTCTCGCAGAGCCGTTTTGGGAAGCCACCCTGTGGGCAGCAGCCCGCCCCCGCGGAGATCCTCCGCGGAGAATCGAGCAACTAAGCTACTCGATGATCTCGGTGATGCGGCCGGCACCGACGGTGCGACCACCTTCACGGATGGCGAAGCGCATGTGCTGGTCCATCGCGATCGGCATGATCAGCTCGACGCTGATCTCGACGTTATCGCCCGGCATGCACATCTCTGCGCCAATCAAGTCCGCCGTGCCAGTCACGTCCGTCGTGCGGAAGTAGAACTGCGGGCGGTAACCGCTCATGAACGGCGTGTGGCGACCACCTTCGTCCTTGCTGAGGGCGTAGACCGAAGCCTTGAACTTGGTGTGCGGCGTAACCGACTTCGGCACGGCGAGGACCATACCGCGTTCGATATCTTCCTTCTTCATGCCGCGAAGCAGCAGGCCAACGTTGTCGCCGGCGCGACCTTCGTCGAGGGTCTTCTGGAACATCTCGACACCGGTGACCGTCGTCGGACGGGTCTCGCGGATACCGACAATCTCGACGGCGCCGCCAACCTTGACGATACCACGCTCGATACGACCGGTAGCGACGGTGCCGCGACCTTCGATCGAGAACACGTCCTCAACCGGCATCAGGAATGGCTTGTCGATGTCGCGCTGCGGTTCCGGAACAGCTTCGTCGATGGCATCCATCAGGTCGAAGATGCACTTGCTGGCGGGATTATCTGGGCCGGGGTTCTCCGTTTGGAGAGCCGCGAACGAGGCGCCACGAATAACCTTGGCGTCGTCGCCCGGGTACTCGTACTTGTCCAGCAACTCGCGGATTTCCATCTCGACGAGGTCGAGAAGCTCCTCGTCGTCGACGAGGTCACACTTGTTGAGGTAACAAACGATTGCCGGAACACCGACCTGACGAGCGAGAAGCACGTGCTCCTTGGTCTGCGGCATCGGACCGTCATCAGCAGCCACGACCAGGATGGCGCCGTCCATTTGGGCCGCACCGGTGATCATGTTCTTGATGTAGTCGGCGTGCCCGGGGCAATCGACGTGAGCGTAGTGACGATTCTTCGTCTCATACTCGACGTGTGCCGACGAGATCGTCACAACACGGCTAGGGTCACGGACCGTGCCGCCCTTAGCGACTGCCGCGTACTCCTTGTACTTGGCCAAACCAACAGACGCGAGCGTGTAGGTAATGGCCGCGGTGGTCGTGGTCTTGCCGTGGGCAACGTGCCCGATAGTCCCCACGTTGACGTGGGGCTTAGTTCTGGAGAAGGTTTCCTTGGCCATATGTCTGGGTCGGGGGGATATTCGGTCGTGGGTATTCTCGCTAGGACTGAACGAACAGCCGTAGGTTGAATTGGAGAGTGGAGCTGCTACTGGGACTCGAACCCAGGACCTCCTCCTTACCAAGGAGGTGCTCTACCACTGAGCTATAGCAGCTTGCAGAAATCGTAAATGAAGGAAAGAACAGAGCCGCTGGGAAGCCCCTAAGGACAGGCCCAGCACAGTCGGAAAGCTACAGTCGCTGAAGCTACAGCTGGTAAAGCTGCGACTCAAAAAACTACGGCCACTACACCCACCACTGCTTTGCGATCAGCTACAAGCACCAGAAAAACTGGAGCGGGTGATGGGACTCGAACCCACAACACCCAGCTTGGAAGGCTGGTGCTCTACCATTGAGCTACACCCGCAGTGACGGGCGACTGCACGCGTTGGTGACCGAGCGGCCATCGCAGCGAACAATCTTAAGTTATCAGTCGTGCAGACGTTCTCACTGCCCCATTGGGCAGCTTGAATTGGTGGGCGAAGCAGGATTCGAACCTGCGAAGGCATAGCCATCAGATTTACAGTCTGACCCAGTTGGCCGCTTTGGTATTCGCCCGTGCGTTGTCTATACGATCCCTTCCAGTTCAGCGCCCTAGACACGAGACTCGAGGAAGGACCTTTATCGGCTGGAGCTAGCGATGGGACTTGAACCCATAACCTCCAGATTACAAATCAGGTGCTCTACCAATTGAGCCACGCTAGCAGGGTAGCTACTGCGGAAAGGACGGAGCACGATACCGACGGCCAAATCTTGTGCAAGCTTGGCGGGGAGCATTTTTTGCGTTGCCTGCAGCAAGTTGGCCGCGATGGCCTATCGCAGGTGACCAACGGCGCCGTGAAACGCCACTGTCAGCCCGACAGCCCTGTCGGCCCGACGCCACTGTCAGCCCGACAGCCCTGTCGGCCCGACGCCACTGTCAGCCCGACAGCACTGTCGGCCCGACAGCACTGTCGGCCCAACGCCCAGCGAATCTGCTAGTGCTCGACGGCGGCCTGGCTACCACCACTCGACTTCGGCTCATCACCAGCAAGCCGCCGCACGATTGCGGCAAAGACGAGTAGGTCGAAGGGCTTCTTCATCACCTCTTGGACAAACGGCAGCGCGCGCAAGCGCTGCTCGATGGATCTATCGAGGTAGCCCGAGATGACCACGGACTTGGGCGGATTAGGTAGATCCCGCAGCGATTCGAGCACTTCCAAGCCAGATGCGCCTGGCATGTCGAGATCGCAAACCAACACGCGCACTTCGTCATGGCGCGCCATGCGACTGGCCTCATCGCCGTCGTATGCGTTGCTAGTAATGAGGCCGGTTTGCGCCAGAACCTCGGTCAGCAGGCCGCTTACGGCCCGGTCATTATCGGCGATCAGCACCGTCATGAGTCGGATGCTAGCAAGCAATACGGTCCAGCAACAGATGCTTACTTGCTCGAATCCAACGGTTGCAGCCAAGAGACGTCTTCGTAAGGGACCTCCATACGCACCTTGCCATAGTCGACGAACGCGATCTCGCGCACCTTGTCGATCTTGTGAACCTTGCATAGGCGCCCCCATCGCGGCAGGAACACTTCAGCACCCTTCTTAAGGCCGTGACAGAAGGCCATGCGGCGCCGGTGTAGCGCGGTGTCCTTGAGCAGGCCGTCGACGACCTTCTTCAGTTCGCGAGCACGCTCGCCGTGCTGACCCGGAGCCTGCGTCAAAGCGATAAGCGACTTTGCCATAGCAGCATGTGCCTTGCGGAGTTCTGCCTCCACGACGCCATCGGCCTCTTCCTGCAGCCAGTTCTCTTTCCTAACCGCCTGAGACATGCGCTCCTCGAGGTCGGTGTGCTGCTGGGTGACTTCTCGCGAGCGGTCGGCGGTGGCCTGACGGTCTGCCTCGGCGTCGCGACGGGCGACCTGAACCCGTTGGATCAGATTGTCCAAGGTCTGATCGCGCTTACCGAGCAACTCGCGGGCGCGACTGACAATGCTCTTAGGCATGCCAACGCGTGACGCAATGTCGAGCGCATGGCTGTTACCGGGGATCCCCAGATCCAAGCGGTAGAGCGGCTTCAGGGACTTGCCATCGAACGCCATCGAGCCGTTCTCGGCGCCCTCATGCTGGTAGGCGAAGTCCTTCAAGCGACCGAGATGCGTAGTCACGACGGCGAACACGTTGGCCTTGACCAGCGCCTCAAGCACCGCGTATCCGAGCACGGCCCCCTCTTCGGGATCGGTGCCTGCGCCGAGTTCATCCAGCAACACTAGAGTGTCCGGTGCCGCCTCTTCCACGCAGCGAGCGATGCGTCGCACATGCGAACTAAACGTCGACAAGCTCTGCGCAATCGCCTGTTCGTCGCCGATGTCGGCATGCACGGAACGAAGGAACGGCACCTCGGCACCAACGTCCGCTGGAATCGGCACGCCGGCGATCGCCATCATCGACAACAGCCCCACCGTCTTCAGCACCACCGTTTTACCGCCCGTGTTCGGGCCGGTCACGACGACCAAGTGGTGCGGATCTCCGAGAGCAATGTCGAGCGGCACAATGTCCACCGCGTCGTGCACCTGCAGCAACAACGGGTGCCGAGCACCGCGAAGTCGCAACGGGCCGTTCTTGGCCACCTTGGGCACGACGTAACCATCCTCGGTCACCAACCGCGCCTTGGCCTGCAACAGATCGACGCGCGCAACAAACTCGACGCATGCCTCGATTTCAGCCGCAAACCGGCGCAGACCGCGCGCCGCATCGGCCATCACGACGTTGATCTCGCGGTTCTCGGCGGCCTCCTCATCGGACAGACGATTGGCGACCTCGACCACGGCGTCTGGCTCGACGAACAGCGTGGCGCCCGAAGCGCTGCGGTCATGCAGCACGCCCCGAACCCGACCGCGGTAGTCAACCTTGACCTGCAGCACGGGCCGACCGTGTCGCCACGAGGGCTCCGGCGCCTGTAGGCAGCGGCGGATGTCCGCATTGGTCAAAACACTGGCCATCGCGTTGTCGACGGCACGCTTGTGTTGCTCGATGTTGCGGCGGATCTGGGCAAGCTTCGACGAGGCCGAATCCATCACTTCGCCGCGATCGTCGACGACCCGCTCCAAGCCCTCAACGAGATCAGCCAGATCGGGGACGCCCTCGGCGAAGCGACTCAGCGCCGATTCGCCAGCCCCGCACCACAGACGACAGCGGTCGGCGGTGCGCAGAACGCGTTTCAGGTCGGCCGCATCACGGGCAAGAAAAGAGTGCTCGCCGGCGAAGAAACGGCCGAGCCAGGACCTCACCTCGACCGCGCCACTCAGCGGCAACAGACTGCGGTCAACAATTCGCTGCGCCATGGCCGCCGTCGCAGCGAGCTGGAACGCAGCTTCTTCGGCCGTGGCACATGGCTGCAATACGTCCACAGCAGTGCGGCCAAGCGGCGTAATCAGCCGCTTGGTCAGCAACGACCGCACAACTTGGAACTCGAGCGCGTCGCCATCGAATGAGGAAGAAGACTCAGACATTGAGGTGAGCCATGTTGCCGAATCATGCTGACTTGTAAACTCGCTCCCCGAATGAACAGCGACCGCACCCCTGGCTTTGGCACGAAGGCAATCCACGCCGGCCAATCCCCCGACCCCACAACTGGCGCCATCATGACGCCGGTTTACATGACCAGCACGTATGTGCAGGAAGCACCTGGCGTGAACCAGGGCTACGACTATTCACGGTCGCATAACCCAACCCGCACGGCGCTCGAAGGCAACCTTGCCGCGCTCGAAGGCGGCAAGCACGGCTTGTGCTTCGCGAGTGGCATGGCCGCCATCCACTGCGTGCTCAACCTGCTGCAGTCTGGCGATCACGTCATCGCAGGCAACGACCTGTATGGCGGCACCTACCGACTGCTGCAAACGCTCTACACGAAGTTTGGTCTTAAGACGACGTTCGTCGACATGACGGATCTGAAGAAGCTCGAGGCGGCGTTCCAGCCGAACACCAAGCTGGTGATGCTCGAGACGCCGACCAATCCGCTGCTGCGTTGCTGCGACCTCGAAGCGATCGCCGACATCGCCAAGAAGAAGGGCGTGCTGACGATGGCCGACAACACGTTCGCAACCCCATACCTGCAAACGCCACTATCGCTCGGCTGCGACATCGTCGCCCACTCGACGACCAAGTACCTCGGCGGCCACAGTGATGTGGTCGGCGGCGCCCTGCTCAGCAACGACCAAGAACTGCATGAGAAGCTCATGCACTTCCAAAACACTTGCGGTGGCACGCCGGGCCCAATGGACGCTTTCCTAGTCCTGCGCGGCACTAAGACGCTACATGTGCGCATGGACCGCCACTGCGAAAACGCCATGCAGGTTGCCGAACACCTGTCGTCTCACGACAAGGTTGCACGGGTCATTTACCCAGGGCTCGAGAGCCACCCACAACACGAACTGGTCAAGCGCCAGATGCGTAAGGGCGGCGGCATGGTGTCCGTCGAGCTGAAGGCAAGCGTCGAACAAGCCAAGCAGGTTTGCAGCTCGTTCGGAGTGTTCTCACTCGCCGAGAGCCTCGGCGGTGTCGAGAGTCTGGTCGATCATCCCGCGTCGATGACGCATGCGTCGATTCCGGCTGCAGAGCGGCGAGCTGCTGGCCTGGAAGACGGTTTGATTCGACTCTCGGTTGGGGTGGAAGACGGCGATGACTTGATCGCCGACCTCGATCAGGCGATTGCGCGTGGAATCACCTAAGCGGTCAAAGCCCGGGGCGTTAAAGCCTCGGAGGCTCCAGAGCCTCGACCGTTAGCCGTTGTCCAGATCGGCTTTCGCGCACACCCGCCCAGGATGGTTGCGCGATAGCCAGCCGTGGCAGCCAGCAGTGGACCAATGGGATTTGTGCTACGCCATCCCGGTGGCTTCACCGGCGTTGCCGGTTACCGCGGGTGGAATTGCGGGCGCAATCTTAGACGAATCTTCGTCGTCGAGACTTAGATCGCCGACGTCTTCTCCTGACACCTTCTTGCGCATCAGGCGACCCACCTTGAACTTCACGATGCGCTTTGCAGGCACCGGGACTTTCTCGAGGGTCCGGGGATTTTGTGCTAATCGAGCCGCGCGTTCGCGCGACTCAAAGACACCGAACTCGCGGAACTCCAATCGGTTCCCTTCTGCCAGTTCATCAATGATCGAGTTCAAGAACGCCTGGATGACGTCTTTTGCCACGACCTTCGTAACGCCGGTCTTTTCCGCAATGCGGTGGACCAACTCCTTCTTTGTAACCGTCTTCACCTGAGCCTCCTGGGGGTAGTGGCACGCGAAACCGCCGCGGTTGCGCGTGATGCATCAAGTCGCGGTGGAATATACTGTTGCGAACACGGTGTCAGCAAGAGTCCCCCATCTTCCAACGCTAGTATTCGCTTCTGCGAATTGGCATTCGATTGCCACTTCATTGCCGGATGCAAGCATCCTGGGCGCCCGTGATACTGGGCAAGTCGTCGTCGACCACCGCAGTTCGTGGGTTCGACGGGTCACCCAAGGCACCGCGGATGCGTTCGTAAAAACTTACGAATACACGTCTTGGGGAGACCGACTAGGCAACTGGGCGAAGTGGACGGCACCATGGCGGCGATCGCGAGCGGCGCGGGAATGCCTCGCTCTGACATGGCTTCGCGAACATGGCTTCGAGGCCCCCGAGCCGCTCGCATGCTTCGAATGGCGTCGGTTAGGTTTTCTCGCGCGGGCCACCGTACTTACCGCTGCGTTCGGTGGCGAAGCAGCGGACCAGATCCTGCCGACTGCCGACGCGAAGAACCGGCGCGAGATCGCCGCGGCGATCGGCGCGTTTGTCACGGCCATTCACGAGCGTGGCTTCCGCGATCGCAACCTCGATCTACGCAACCTGTTGGTGCAACAACACGAGGGACAGATCACAATCGCAAAGATCGACTCGCCGCGCTTCCGGCTGGTGCAACCGGGTCGGCGCGATGACGCACTAGCAACCGCGGATTGGAATCGCCTACTGCCGCAACTGGCACAGTTCGGAGTAGCAGTCGATGCGCATCCGACCACGAGTTAGCACTCTAAGGAGCTGAGACAACTACCTTGCTCGTTGGCAGACAACTACCTTGCTCGTTGGCAGACAACGACCTTGCTCGTTGGCAGACAACGACCTTGCTCGTTGGCAGACAACGACCTTGCTGGCCAATACAAATCATCGAGCTTGGCGGCTGCCGTCGCCGGCCCGAGCAACTCGCTGATGCGTCGTAAGCGGTATGGCACTGCCCACGTACGTTCAAACTGCTCATGCCCATCTGCAGGCACACTGCGCTGCAAGAACAACTCGAACGCCGCCCGCGCCTTCGGCCAGAAGCGCAACTTTGCCTCATCGCCCTCGGGCACAATCTCGTAGTAGAGCAACCCGATGTTCAACGCGGCGCGCGCGTTCGCTGGTTCGGCAGTAAGGATCTCAAGGTAGGTCTCAACCGCGGCTTGCAGTCGCTTACCGCGCCATTGCGCCGCGGCTCGGTCCATTCGCAACGACAGCGACTTCTCACCCCGCTGCTCGAGTAGGTCGAGATACAGCAACGCATCATCCGTTCGCGCCAACCGATAGAGCAGCAGCGTGATGTATTCGCGCACCGCAACCGAGTCGCTCGGCATCTGACGAACATACGTCTTGTACTCAACGGCAGCCTCTTCATCGCGGCCGAGTTCGGTCAGCACTTGGGCACGCTCAAGGCGCGCCTCCAGCAACCCGGCGTCATTGGCAATGGCCTTGTCGCAGTTCTGCAGCGCCTCAGACAGGCGACCTTGGCCACGATTCACGCGGCCCCGCGACAAGTAGCCCCACGCAAAGGTCGCATGGCTGGCCAAGATCTGGTCGAGCGCGTTGGATTGCGCATACGCCGTTTCCGCGAGGCGCGCGCGCAAGTAGCCCGGCACGGGCGAAGGTTCACCCTGGTCTCGCTCGGGAGCCTTCACATAGAAGTCGACCATCGCCTGCTCGTGCTCGCCCCCCAAGCGCTTCGCAGCATCTTGGTAGGCAATATGGGCACGCAACAGGTCCGGACATTTGCTAGTCACGAGCTGCAGTAGCGGTAAAGCCAGTGCGTCTCGGCCCGCTCGGACTTCCAGTTTCGCGCGGCCCCACGCCTCTTGGGATTCGGCGTCGGCACACTCAGAATAGCTGATCTGGGTGCCGCCACCACCACCCTGGAACAGCTCGCACGATGCCGACAGGAGCATCAGCGGATACAGGCACAGGGGATACAGGCGGCGTCGCATCACTTCTTTACAACACCGTTTTCGACCGCAAATTCCTGCACATCACGAGGCTTGCCGCCCGCTTCTCGCACCATCACGACCGACCCGGTCGCGCGCGCGGACAACTTCAGAGCCGATCGCTCGTGAGTGCGCAGCGTGAACTGGTGCGTCACGGTGAAGGTCGTGCGCGGCGTTAGCTTGCTCGACACGTCGGTCGGATCCTTTGGCTCGGAGATGGTTACGGTGAACCAACCAGCGGGACTTCCCGTGAGGTTGCGCCATGTCTTCACAACCAGAGCCTGCTTGTCTTCTTTGTCGAAGCGGTGCAGACCCTTCTTCTCACCAGGAAGGCCGACGTGCAGGTGGAAGTTAGGCGTGATGTCGATCTCAAGCTCGGAGCACGCAACTTCGGTGTTCTGCAGGAATGGCAGCATGAACTGACGTTCCGCCTGCCGCCTCTGCTCGGACGTCGCCGGCACACCGCCGCATCCCGACAGCCCCATGCCGAACACAACCATCGCAACTGCTGCGATCCGTCTCGTCACCTTCACCATTACTTGCCTCCTGACAGTCCAATTCGCTCACGAACCATAACCATGGTTTCTTCGGCCGTTCGACGCGCCTTCTCAGCACCGGCTGCCAGAATCTGATCGAGCATGTCCGGCTTACTGCGGAGATCTGCCGCACGTTCGCGAATCGGGCCCTTCACCGACTCCATATTGGTGCCAAGCATCATCTTGCAGTCGGCGCAGCCAAGCGTCGCCGTTCGGCAGCCAACGGCTACTTCGGCGCATTGCTCCGACGTCGAGAAGAAGCCGTGGTAGCTGTAGATGTTGCAGACTTCCGGCGTGCCCGGATCACTGCGACGTTCACGGGCCGGATCCGTCTTTGCACCTTTGAGCTTCTTTCGAGTCTCTGCTTCCGTCTCGAACAAGCCAATCTCGTTGTTCTTCGACTTCGACATCTTGCTCTGACCATCGAGCCCCATGACGCGTGGCGCCAAGCTCTTGACGGTCTTCGGCTCCGGGAACACGTCGCCGCCGTAGGTGAAGTTGAAGCGGCGGATGGTCTCGCGCGCGAGCTCGAGGTGCTGGTCCTGGTCCTCACCAACCGGCACCGCTTCGGGCCGATACAGCGCGATGTCGGCCGTCTGCAGCACTGGATAGGTGAACAAGCCCGCGTTGATGTTCTCCGGCTGCTGGGTGCTCTTATCCTTGAACTGCGTCATGCGGTTGAGGTCGCCGAGCGGCGTCAGGCACATCATGATCCACGCCAGTTCGGCATGTTGCGGCACCTGGGACTGCACAAACAACGTCGCCCGCTCAGGGTCGACGCCGCTGGCAAGCACGCCGATCGCGAGTTCGCGAACGGCCTTGCGCAGCACGTCAGGGTCGGGACGCTGGGTCAGCGCGTGCATGTCGACCACGCAGAAGTATGCGTCGTATTCCTCCTGCAGCTTGACCCAGTTGACTAGGGCTCCGAGGTAATTGCCGATGTGCAGATTGCCAGTCGGCTGGATACCGGACAAAGTTCGAACCATACACACGTTGTAGCGTGCCGGCCGCGTGGTGCGAACTGTTCGTGTCGCAACGTTTCTGCGAGCCCAACGCCCGCTCCGCAACGGATCTTCCGACCTGCAGTCAGGGCGCTAGTGATTTTAGGCAACCGGTTGCCGTGATCTCCCACGGACTTGTCATCGTCCTGCAGGTCCGCCAGCACGCAGAGGCCAATGAGCGCCTCATGCAGGGCAATTGCGCACGCGGACAGCATCGGCGCGGAGACCGCGTCGCGAGAGCAACGCTCTGCCGCGGTTAGCGGGGCGCACCAAGTGTGAGCTAAGCGTCCAGCGGCACACCACAACGCGCGCGCAGCATTTCGAGCGCACGCTGCACGATCTTTCTCGCATTGACTTCGGATCGACCGAGATGAATCGCTAACTCGCCATGGCTCATCTCACCAACAAACCGTCCCACCAATGCGCGGCGGTAGACTTCGGGCAAGGCCAACAGCGACTGCTCCACCTCTTCATTCTGTTCGCGCAAACGCACCACAGCGCTGGGCGAAGCCACCCCAGACATGAAGAACGACTCACGGAGATCGATGTCACCGTAGCGCTGCCAGAGTGATCGCTCCGGGGCCGCTTGAGAACGACGGTACCGCTGCCTCACACAGTTGAGCACGATTGCCTCCAGCCAGTGAGCGAACGCTCCCGGAGTCAACATTTCGAACCGATCGAGAGCCGAGAACGCCTTGGTCAACGCATCCTGCGCCAGGTCTTCGGCATCCGCGGGCAGGGCATTCCGCGAAACCCCCAAGCGCACCGCCACCATGCGTGCGACACGCGGCAAGTAGCGGGCAAACAACTCCTCCATCGCCACTTGGTCGCCAGCCTTTGCCGCGCCAACAAGCCTTGCAGTCGGACCAGGAATGCCATTCATCGCGCATCTCCCCACAACTGCAACGCCGCCCAATCACGAACGGGCACGTTGCCCACCGCGGCTTGCTGCACTAACTGCAGTGCTCGCGCGGGCGCTTGCTGCTCTTCAATCCACTGCTGGTAAAAGGCCACCACCAGTTCGCCCGCGCGTTGGTCAGAGAGCTTCCAGCCCATTGCCAGCACATTGCGAGCACCCGCTAGGCGCGCGGCCCAGGCAAGGCTCATTGGTGACGCGTGTGGACGCGGTGGACCCGACGCCGTCTCGCAAGCACTAAGAACCGTCAGCTCAAAGTCTCCGCGCATACGACTCAACTCGGCGAGACGCAGCAGACCATCGGTCTCGCTGAGATCATTTGCTTTGGGAAGACTCAGAGCTAAGAACGACCGCGCTGGAGCGACCGGGTCCATGCAACCATGGCAGGCAAAGTGCAGTACGGATGCCCGTGAAAGTGCCGAAGAGGTCAACGCACTCTTCTTCGCGAAACTTCCGAGCAGCACCCGAAACCGTTCGCCACTCAGTTCTCCATCAAAGTCTGCTGGCGCAGTAATCGCTGCAAGGCGTTCGCGCTCTGAATCGGACGCAAACAAACGAGCCACCGCCAGCACTTCCTTAGGGGTCGCCGACAACATTGGGAAGCGGCCGCCAACGGTCATGGAGCGCCGCACGAGTCCGGCGACGACCGACTCCGGGTAGCGAGGATTGCCAAAAGCGAGCAGGCGCCGGGGCCGTTCGAGGTGAGGGCCCGAGCCAGACCGCTGACGACTCCTAACCATCAAGCCACTACTGAGCACGTGCACGACAGCCACTTCACTGGCTAGCGGCTTGTCACGCAGCAGCAACGCGGCAATCGGCACTTGGCAAAACGAGCCAGACGGCGACCACAGCAAACGGCCCGAGGGGATGTTATAAAGCGCCTTTGCCAACCAGCCTCCTGGCGGCAACAGCTGCTCACTCATCGCGACCAGTGGCCGAATCCGGGTGGGATCCAACTCGCCCGTTCCGGACTTTGTCCAATGTTGCCACTCATCAAGGGCCGTGCGCCACGCATCGCCGCGAGGCAATTCGCGAAGCGAAACCTCAGACTTGGTAACCACGAAGGCCAACGCTTCGCCGTTCACTTCAAGGCACTGAACCAGGATCTCTTGGTCGCGGAGTGACGACTGAACATCAGCCAAGGAAGGCGGCTGCGTAACTGACGCAGGAGGCGAATATCCAAGCTGCCGTTGCAGATCGGCAATGAAGACATCGAGGCGCTTCACGGCAGCCGCATTCTCGCGCAGCAGCTTGCCATGGCGGAGGAACCCGCGAGGCTCACCAGGCCGCAGCTCATCGAGTAACCGACTCTTTTCGAGCAGCGACGCGTGCTCATTTTTGAAGTCCCGCAACTCCTGCGTCTTGGGATTTGCTAGCGCGCCCGATTCAGCAGAGCGATCCTGGTGAAGTAGCCAGCACCAGGACTCGAAGCCATGGAAGCGCTGAACCAGTTCATAGAATTTGCGCAAGTCGCCACGACTAGCTGTCTCACGGAACACAGCCAGCGACCCGGTGAGAATCTCGTCAAAACGCCGCAGGAACTCCGGGACGGATCCCTGCAGGCGCCAAATCTGTTGATCCAGGATGAACCGCCTCATCTCGTCAGCGGCCCGCTCATAGAAGCTCATCGCTTCATCAAACCTCTGCGCTCGCCGCTCGAGTTCGGCGAGCACCAACAAGCCGCGCACAAGCAGACGCGGCTGATTCCGATCTCGACAGCGACGGACAGCATTCTGTGCGGCGCCCCTTGCATGCTCTAGGCGACCCTGCTGCAAGAAAAAGTTCGCAAGCAGAACATCGCGCTCGGCCGCCGCACGAGGCCCCCACGTCGCCAACAAGTCAGCCTTCGGCAACAAGGAGGTTAACTCCCGGTCGCGCCCTGAAGTTGCCGGCTGCCGAAGCAGTGCTTCCATCAGGGCAAACAAAGCGCCGCCATTGGTCTCGTTGCGCTCCGGCGACCCGAGGCCTGTCATGATCTCACGCAACAACGCAATCGCCGCGACCTCATCCCCCTCGTTCGCACGATCCAACAGGACACGCGCACGCATCAGATGCATGGCAAGAATCCCATTGAGATCGGGCCCCCTATCGCCATTCCACGTCGGTCGGAGATACGCCTCCTCCGTGCGCTTGGCCACATCCAAGGCACCGACGTAGTCACCAAGTTGCAGCCGCGCAAAGGCCAGATTGTGGCCAATGTTGGCACATCGATGCTCATTGTTCGCGAGTTCGAATGGCGACCGCGCAGCCTCCAGATCAGCGATCGCCGCCAAGGTTCGCCCA
Source organism: Planctomycetota bacterium (assembly GCA_051278165.1). Taxonomy (GTDB): domain Bacteria; phylum Planctomycetota; class UBA1135; order UBA1135; family UBA2386. Next base: position 33,327 of record JBNMNW010000016.1, read on the forward strand.
AGCCGGATGCGCGCAAACCCGCGCAATAACAAAACATGCCCAAGAGCATCGTTCTTGGAAGCGGCCCCGTCGCGGCCGGGAAGCGTGATCCAGATATCGCGATCCACACAAAAGCGCTGACACTGCTGCTGCGACCAGGCAGGCATCGACTGCAAGTTTTGCAATGCCTGATCGAGAATCGCCTCAGCATCTTCAGGGGCGTTGCAGAGATTGATCAAGTCTCGCGCTGCGGCAACCGCAATCCATACCTTCCGCGGCCCGTCAGGGTGCGAGTAGAACAGGTCTCGCCACTGCGCTGCAACCGTGCCCCCCTCTTGCCGGTCGAATGCCTGCCTGGTCCGCCGGTGCAACAACCTCGCGCGACCCGCCGGATCGCCCGGCTCCTGAAGGAAGCGCTGCTCGTAGAAGGCCAACACTTGTTCACGTTCATCCAGCCGGATGTCGGTCGCCCCACAACCCATCAACCAGTCGTCCACCGCACGGGTCAGCGACACATGATCCCTACCCGCCGGTTGCTGCAGCAACAACTGCGCGAACACCCGATAGCGATCGGTCGCCACACGACGAGCATCGCCGTGCAATTCGCCCACCCCTTCCGTCGAGCGCTTCAGTTCGGCAGCTTGCGCTACGAGTTTGGCCACCGAGATGGATTGTCCCACCGCCGCGCTCAGCAAAACCGTGGCGATCACGACCTCACGAAACCAATGGTTCATCGCTTAACCTTCAACTGATGAAGGCTATCAGCAGCGGCCTTCTCAAGGCGGCTCGCGCCCAACTTGCGTGCAGCGTATAACTGCACATTCAGGCGGTCTCGCTCGGACAATGCGGGGTCAGGCTTTGCGGTCATCGCCGACAACCGAGACAGCGCAAGGCTCGCATAGCCAGCGTCGATCAAGGCATTGAGTTCGGCAAACGTGGTCGCGCTACTCAGACGTGCCGACTTCGACTCGCTCACGCTGGCCCAATCGAACGCGCACGTAGCTTCAAGCATCGCCAGTCCGTCGGGGTCCTCGCGCAACTCTGCTCGCATCCCATCTGACACCGGCAGTCCATCGCCCAACCAATCCACCCGCCACGACCAAACGCGTCCATCGCCAGGGTCAAAGCTCAACACCGGCGCTTTGAGTGCGCACCAACGACTGTCCGTGCTTTGCGTGCATTCGTTTTGCCAGACTTGTTCGCCGTCTGCGAACAGCTCGACGCGATAGCGATGCTGCAAGACCTCTCCGTCAGGACCGCCACCTGGTGCGTTGCCAAGCCACTCAAACTGATCGAACGACGCCGTCAAGCCGCGCGGATGCACTAGCAGAATGCCCCCACTCGCAACCGTCGCCGGTAGACTGCGCATCACTTCTTTGATGCGTCGCTCAGCTTGTTCGGGGTTTTTATTTTCGAAATCCCCCATGGCTTTGCCGACCTCGTTCATCACGTGCAAGTGCTGATCCCACAGCATCGCGAACGCGCAACACACCAGCACCAGCAGCGTCAGCAAAACAGGCAATTGGGGCCGGCGGCGTACTCTTCGCCAAGCCACCGCAATGCCCGAAACCGGTCGCGCGTGCGTCGGTTCTAGGTCGAGAAGCCGGCGTAGATCGGCAGCAAACGCACCCGCTGTGGGATAGCGATCATTCGGTACCCGTTCGATGGCGCGCATGACGACCGCCGCCAGATCGCGGGATAGCAGCGGTTGCAGCTTGCGTGCATCTACAACGCCGCCTTGCAGGATCTTCTGAAACGTCGCAGCCCGATTGTCGCCACCTGCAAACGGATGCTTCAGAGTCAGAGATTCATACAGCGTCAGCCCCAAGGAATAGACGTCACTGCGCGCATCGACATCTTGACCTTCGATTGACTCGGGCGACATGTAGAGCGGCGTGCCAAGCAGTTCGCCCGGTGAAGTGAATCGATCCTCGCTGAGCATCCGGGCCAAACCAAAGTCGAGCACGACCACGCTGCCGTCTTCGGTAACCAAGAGATTGTCCGGCTTGATGTCGCGATGCACGACACCAGCTTCATGAGCAGCGTGCAGTCCCGCTGCGGCCTGACTGAAGTAGCGGAGCAGATCGCGCACGCAACTGGCTCGATCAGGCGTCTCTTCACGCAGTTGCAGCCACGGCCCAACGGCCCCTGTGCTACGCCGGGCCCGCGCCCTCGCGATGTGCTCCGCCAACGTCGCGCCTTCGAAGTAGGGCATCACCAGAGCGAGCTCTCCGTCTTCTTCTACGACGTCGGTAATGCTCAGCAGACTTGGATGATCCAAGCCGCCAAGCACCTGAGCCTCACGTCGCAGGCGCTCCCTCGCCATCGCGTCCATGGCCATCGCCGCATGAAGCATCTTGATCACGCAACGACGCTTCAGTTCGGGGTCGATCGCTTCATAGACCGTGCCCATCCCGCCCCGGGCCAGCTCACGGACAATTCGATACCGCCCGTATTGAGCGTGCCGCAACGGCACATCCTCGGGGGCCGGGTCCGCATGCATGGCCTCGTATTCGTCCCTCACGAACTCTTCGAGCATGGGGTATCTGGCGAGGTAGTGGGCTTCGTCGCGCATCTGGCCACGTTCTTCATCGGCGAACATCTCCTGCAGGAATGTGGTTCGATCACAAAGGATCTGCGTCTCGTCCTGTGGCGCGCCGTTATTCATCCTGAACCCGAATGCCGACCACTATCGATGCGTGACAATTTGTGCGCCAATTCCCTGCGCGCGGCCCCTGATCATTCCAGTAGATCTCTGTCACACATGTCTCCAGCACGGCTTTGAGGGGGTGCTTCTTCCCTCACCCGCAACGGAGAGATTACATGCTACGCATCGCAAGCCTCGTCGGAATTCTGTGCTCCACGGCCGCCGCACAGTGGATTACCAACCCAGCTACGGGCAACCAGTACATGGTATTGGCACCAATGACCTGGATCTCGGCCCAATCCGCCGCTCACGCGGTCGGAGCCCATCTAGTCGTCATCGACGATGCAGCTGAGAACCAGTGGGTCGCAACCAATCTGCTGCTGTTCTCGAGCTACATCGGAGGTCGAGACGCAGCGATCGAAGGAGCATGGAACACGCCAGCCGGATGGCCTCTGGAGTATACGAACTGGGCTCCCAATCAGCCTGACAACAACCTCGGAGCAGAGGACTACCTGGTGATGTGGACGGCAAATCCGCTTTATGGCGTGACCGCTGGCACGTGGAACGATGGCGACGGCCTGTCAATCAAACCCGCCATCATCGAGAAGCCCATGCCCCAGGCAGTGCCGTTCGGCAGTGGTTGCCCAGGATCGAACGGAACGCCATCGCTGTCCGAATCGATCAACAGCCCTGCTCCAACGCCAGGTGCGACCGTGCAGATGACGCTCGACAACCTGCCACCGAACCTTGGCATAGCCTATGGCATTGCCGGGCTAGTCGAGCTCTCAGCCCCTCTCGCACCGCTGGGTTTGCCAGGATGCGTCGCCTACGTCGATTTGCAGTATGCCTTTGTTCAGTCGCTGCTCTACATCGGACCATCACGCACCTGGACCCTCCCGATTCCGAACCTGCCCCTGATTCGTGGCCGCAGTATCTACGCACAAGCGCTCGTACTCGACCTTGGGATCAACGCGTTCGGCGCCACAACGTCAAACGGGTTAGAGTTGCGAATCGGATTCTGACACCGGAGACCCCATTGCACCCCTGCAAGCCTATCGCCGTCTTTGTTGCCCTGCTCGCGACAAACGTTCTCCACGCACAGGTCCACTATGTCGACGGACAAACAGGCAACGACGTTGCTACAGCAGGATCAAGTGCATTGACCCCATGGAGGACCATTGGCTACGCCATGACGCAAGTAACGGCACCGGCGAGTGGCTCCATGGAACTCCGGATTGCCGGCAATCAAGCTTACGGGAGCGCGACCAACGGCGAGGTCTTTCCGCTCGCGCTGCCGCCGCGCATCACATTGCGGGCGGACCCAGCAAGCGCTGGGGCGTCACCGATATTCATGCCCTCAGCAGGTCAAACCACAATCGAGTTGGCTGCCACATCGACCTACCCCGGCGATTACCTGCTATGCGAAGGCATCTGGTTTAACGGCGGCATCTATGGCATTCACTGCGGGGCCGCGCCCCTTCAGTCGCACGCACTCTCGATCACGCAATGCCGCTTCTCTGATCAGTCAGGCGCTGGCATCTATGTCGGATCCGACGGCAGCGCACTGGAACTCGCAGTATTCAATTGCGAGTTCCTCGGCGTCGGAAGAGTCGCAAACGGCATTGAGGCTCACATGCTTGCGGTCAATTGTGACCACCACATCGAAGTCGCAGGATGCCGCTTCCGTGGCCTCGACAACGGACTCCTCACTGCGAGCACATGGTTCATCCTCGGCGACGGCTTGATGCAATCAACCGTCGCGCGCAGTGACTTCGAGGACTGCAACTACGGCATGCAATTTCGGCACCCTCCGCAAACCGGAAGCATCGGAACCTACGCCGTGACGCGAACTCGCGTCGCATCTTGCGACGTCGGCATTGGTATTCTCGATTCACAGACCTTCGGCGCCTACGGCGACAAAACGCTGGATGTGGAGCACTGCTGGATCCACTCGTGCGCCACAGGCATCCAAGTGGGTGCCCCCCTGGGTCAAAATGGCTTCGACGCCGAAACCACTGTCGCCCACATAAAGGATTCCGCGATTGCGGACTGCAATACCGGCACCACGATCTACGCCAGCTTCAGGGGATACGACAGCTTCTTCGCGACCGACACAATTTGGTCCAACAACGTCACTGGCATCGGCGCCCGAGCTGGTGGCGACACAGCCGGCATTCAAGTCGACCTGCAGAGATGCCGCGTTCTTAACAGCACCAACGGGCTCGAGATGGTTTTGCATTCGACCCCCGACTCCAGGGTCCGACTCGAAGCATGTGTGATCGCTGGATGTAATGGCGATGCCATCTCGTATAGCGCATTCGGAGGCCAACCTGGTTATCCGGCCCAGACCTACGGTTACTTCCACCATCTAACGCTCGCAGACAACGGTCGCGCGATGGCGTTCGCATCTCTCCCAATCTCCTACAGCGCTACCAACAATGCCTTCACCAACAACGCTGCTGACCTGGACCTAGCAGCAACCGTTTCGACATCGATGACGGACGGCACCAACCTCGCAGGCACCAACAACACGGTGACCGCGAACATGCAGCTGCTCCGCCCGTCCTTCAAGCCGGCCCCCAACTCACCATGCATCGACGCGGGCGCCGCCAGCGGAGTTGGCTACGACTACGAAGGCGACTCGTATCCCGCGCCTGGAACGGCACCTGACATCGGCGCGGATGAGTTCTACTCGACTGGCTCCAGCCGCACCTATGGCACAGCGAGCACTGGCGCGACAAACCACCAGCCAGCGATTGGCCCGACTGGTGGCAGCGCAGCCATCGGCAGTGCAATTCCAATCGAGCTGGCGATCAATCCACCACCGAGCTCCGTCGCGTTCGCAGTGCTCGGAGTCGGGTATTCCGAACTCGCGCCTTTCGAACCAATCCAGATTGCACCTGGATCGATGATTTGGGTCGAAGCGTCAACATTGTCGCAACCGATGGCCATCCCGGCAAGCGGCATGCTAGGCATCAATCAGTATGTCCCGCCCATCGCTGGGCTTGTCGGCCTTTCGTTCCATGCCCAATGGCTGGTGTTGTTGAGCGGAGGCGAACTAGTAACAAGCGACGGTCTAAGGATCACGCTCGGCTCCTAGCCGGCTGGCACGAACGGTCTCGAAGAACCGCGCGCGCCTGGCGCGCCACCGCCCCACGCTAGTTGGCCAAGCGGCGGCGGCTGCTTCATCGCGGCTCAAGAACCAGGGATACGGCTTCCGAAAATCCGCCGCCACACTTCTGGCGACGCTGCGCTGTCGCGCGCCGCTTTGCGAAATCCGTTCTCACCGATCTCCAGCACGCTGTTTCTAACGTGCGGCGCGCGCCCATCTCTGGCATCCTCCTGACCATCCGCATGGTGCGCCCGAGCCGATCCGTCATCGCCTTCCTGCTAGTCATTCTGGCTAGCTCGTGCTCGCTGATGCCCCGCGAGCTGAACCTGACCCCGGTTTGGTTCCACCGCATGGATGCCGAGGGCAACATGTTGGAGTGGGATGCGGCTTGGCCGATCCTGCACTACGAGCAGACTGCCGACGGCGGTGATGACTTCCGTGTCCGGCCGCTCTACCGACGGGTCACCCAGCCTTCGCCCGAACTGCCCGAAGACGCGCACGTCGATCATCAGTTTTTGTGGCCGCTTGGGCGGGTGCAGTCCTACGAGAAGCAGACCCACGCGCGACTGTTCCCGCTGTGGAGCTGGCGCACGGCGGAGGACGAAAACGGCAAGTGGGACAACGACTGGTATCTGCTGTTCCCGTTCATCTGGGGCGGTTCGAGCCAAGAAGACGACGAGAACTACTTCGCGGTGTTGCCGTTCTACGCCGACATCCCTGAGTTCCTCAGCTACCGCCGCTTCCGCACCGTGCTGTTCCCGCTGTGGGTCGGCCTTGAGAAGAACGACCACTACCACCAGCTCGCACTATGGCCGCTGATCGGTTGGAGTGACTGCGCCGAGGGTACGCACAGCTGGTTCCGCGTGCTGCCGTTCTACGGCCACGACATTGAAGAAGGCCGCTACGATCGCCGCTTCACACTTTGGCCATTCTTCTCATGGAGCGATGAGAACCTCGATGCGAAGTCCGGGCCGGTGAGTTCGTTCTTCATGTGGCCATTCTTCGGTTGGCGCAACGGCCCCGAGATCAACGGCTGGACGGCGCTGTGGCCGCTCTTCAGCGCAACGACGATGCGCGATCAGTTCTTCGTGCTCAACGTGCTGTGGCCGATCTATCGCTACTACCACAACGCTCGCGAAGACAACGTCACCGCCTGGTGGGTCTGGCCGTTCTTCAGCCGCGTCGTCAGTGACGACCAAGATTCGTGGACCGCACTGTGGCCGTTCATCTGGTGGCGCCACTACCGCGATCCGGAAGGCACGCACGAGCAACAAACGCTCGTGCCGTTCTTTTCGCGCATCGCCAAGGACAACAAGGACGGTTCGAAGGAGCGCTTCCTGGCGCTGTGGCCGCTGTTCCATACTGACGAACTGACGGACAAGAATGGTGAGACCGTGACGGCCGACTGGAGCCTGCTGTCACCGCTGTTCGGCCACAAAGGCCTGACCTATGGCTTGCACGAGGCCTATGGGTTTCTTTGGGAACTTGCGCGTGGCGTGCAGCGTACGAAGCACGACCATGCCGTCGATGTCGTTGGCCGCGTCTACACGCAGCGCTCGCGCCAGGACGGCACAACGGCGAGCATGCCGTTCCTGTTCAACTACGAAGAAGACGAGACTGGCGAACGAACGCTGCGCCTGTTCCAGTTCTTGCCAATCTCCCTAGGCCGCAGCTCC
>JBNMNW010000017.1:0-40209 GCA_051278165.1 Planctomycetota bacterium
ACCGGGCCGCCCCCAGGGCGGCCCGTTTGCATGTCCGCTGGGGCGTCGCGTCAGGCCTTAGGCGCATGAGTCGACGGCCTTGAGCGGTGCTCGCGGCGTTGCCGTGTGCCTCGCGCCCGATGTTTGTAACGTGCCTTCGTTACGGATCCTCCCGAGCGACGCCCATGACTCGCCGACGAATGCCATGAACCCCTGACACACGCCACTAGTGCCCCGTAAACTGTCCGAGAACTGCTTCGCTCGGTAGCTCTGGCTCGCGGCGGCGCATTGCGTCTGTTGGGGAGCTAATTGCTCTGCGGCTCGTTTCGGCAGTTGCCTTTGGGGCAGGCCGCCCATTCTCCGATATCATTGATGGCACGCATGCGATCCCATTGGCCCAAACACCTGATAGTGCTGCCCCTGCTGGTCGGGCTGTCAGGTTGTTGGGGGAAGAGTCCAGCTCGAGCCGCACTGACCGTTGATCGCACCTCACCAGCGCTCGGCGACCGCACCGCACCGCTGCTGCTCAACGACGCCGTCACCATCTACTTCTCGGAGCCAATCCGGCCGACGTCGGTAACTGAGGACTCGGTGACCTTGATCGACGAGAACGGCCATCACGTGCCTGGAGCTCCGCTCCGAGTTGGCACGAATTGGGTGGCGTGGGTGCCAGAGCCGCCGCTCGCCAAGGACCTGAGCGATGGATCCTTCCGGCCGGGCGGTCATTACCGTCTGGTGCTTGCCGGCAAGCCGCGGGTGGACCGTGTCCGTTCGCAGAATGGCCGTTCGCTTGGTGGTAGCACATCGTTCGATATCTACATCGCCGACCACGACCAGGCTCCCGAGGGACTTCCGGCCATTCTGCGACCTACTGCCAGTGACCTGCCGTTGGCGCTGCGCACGTCCGATGTGACGCAGCAAGTGGCCGCGGATGCCCCGCGGCTGCAATTGCACTTCACGCTGCCGGTCTTGCCTTCTAGTTTGCGACCCGAGGCCTTTCGCATCGGAGTGGTGGGCGCAGGTGTTGTGGTGCCGCGTTCGGTGCGAGTCGTGACCTCGCCCCTGGATGACTTGGACTTCCCGGGGACAACGGTCGAGATCGACCTCGGTTCGCTGCCCGTGCACCAAGACGGCACGCGCCGACCGCTGGCCGACACCGACTTCATCAGCGTCGAGCTGCTCGGCAATTCGGGCCTCGTGGATTACGCCGGCCGGGCACCGTTGCCGTCGTTGCCACAGTTCTGGAGTGTGGTCGCCGGACGCAGCGTGCCGATTTGCGAATGGCCTTCGGATGAATACAGCTACGCCAGTGAAGACCACTTGCGCGCAGGGTTTGAGGTCAGCGGTTCGACCATCAAGCCGCGCGTCCGAGTAGAAGCTGGCAACGGCAGCCTCGGCGCCTTCCGGCCGACGTCTGACATGACGCTGCGGCCTGGCAAGATGTTTGATCGCGGCGATGGTGAGCTGCTGGTCAGCACCGGCAGCGACTTCCACTTCTCGTCGATCGAGATCCCTGTTGGTGTCAAGGTCACCGTGGATGCAACGGCGGGTCAGGTTCGGCTGCTGAGCTGTGGTGGGGTTCGTATCGATGGTTCGCTCCAGTTGATGGGCCCGACCTCGCCCTTACCGACGCATCCGTTCATTGAGCAGCCGCTGCAGGACCTGATCGATGCCGTGCGAGTCAGCGTCGTGGCCGCTGGCGACCTGCACGTGCGCGGCGACATCGAGAGCTCTACGGCCATCTCCGGATCAGAAACGGCTTTGTTACTCGCGACGGCCGGTTGGCTGCGCCTCCACGGCAGCTTGCCGTTCCAGAGCGTGTTGGTGGCCGAGGCTGGCGGTGGTGATTCCGGCTCACGTATCGAGGGTGTGCGCGGCCAATCCAAGCCATACCCGGCCTCCTTCAAAGTCGGCCTCGCGGAAGGCGCAGACTTCGAGGTGCAGGGTGTGCTGCCGTGGCGCCGCTTACCGCCGCACCTGGACAGCGGTCTGCTGCAGATCGGCGCCCAGTCAGGCGACCTGTCGATTGTTTGGCAGGCGACCAGCGCCGATGCGATTCGCGGTGAGCTGCCAGACCTGACCGAAGGCCACATCGGGCGCTGGCAATATGCTCGCGATCGCGATGTCCTAGTCGCCGGTGGTGGGGCGTTCGTTCGCATGCGCATCACGGCGCGCGTTCGCCACGGCGAGCGACTGCCGAGCGTTAGCGAATTGCGTCTCGTCGAGAACTGATCGCCCGCTGGAATTGGTTCGGCGAGACCGTATGCTCTGAGCAGCCGACGGGCGGTCACACGCATCATGGGTCAGCATGATGTGGCGGCCATAGGGGCCGCGTCCCATCGGCAAACGGTCATTCAGGGAGTCGCGCGTGCGCGGCGTTCTTCAGGTCATACATGGGCACGGCGGTGTTCGAGGTTGGGGCAGCTCTCTTCGGGGCGTGCATCGGCTCATTCCTGAACGTCGTCATTTGGCGACTTCCGCAGGAGGATCCTGCACGTCGCAAGCTCGGCGGCAGGTCCCATTGTCCCAGTTGCGCAGTGCAAATCCGCTGGTTCGACAATGTGCCGATCTTCGGCTGGTTGTTCCTGCGCGGCAAAGCGCGCTGCTGCGGCAATACGATTTCGCCGCGCTACCCGTTCGTCGAGTTACTGACCGCAGCGTTGTTCTATGCGCTGGCCTCTTGGCCGCCGTTCGGTGCTGTGTTCCTGACGGATGCGGCCACCGGAATGATGTCGGTCGACACCGCCGCAATGGGCAAGTTCGTTGCGAGCGTGATCTTCGCATCGATGCTGGTCGCCTTGACCTTCATCGACTTCGACACCTACTTACTGCCCGACGCGTTGACCAAGCCCGGCATGGTGATCGGCTTGGTTGCCGGGGTCTGGCCTGGTATGGCCGGCGTGATCTCCAACGACTCGATGGTGTCGCTCGAGTTGCGCCAGGTGCTCGCGAGCTTGATTGGGTTGCTGGTAGGTGGCGGCGTGACTTGGGGCGTGCGCATAGCCGGCAGTGCCGTCTTCAAGAAGGAGGCGATGGGCTTCGGCGACGTCAAGCTGATGGGCATGATCGGTGCGTTCGTTGGTTGGCAAGGCAGCTTGTTGACGCTGTTCCTCGGTTGCATCTTCGGCGCCATCGTCGGCAGTGTTATGACGCTGCGCAGCGGCGGCGGTGCTCGCATCCCGTTTGGTCCATACCTAGCTATGGGAGCGTTGGTCACCCTGTTTGGCCAAAGCACTCTTCTCACTTGGTTGTTTGTCGACTGGCCCGAGTGGCAGCGCAACAATCCATCGTCGGTCATGGTCGTGCTGGGTATCGGCATGGCTGCTTTGATAGGTCTCTTATGGGTCATCCGGCGGGGGCGCCGTTGATCCATTCTTCATCTTCGCGAGTTCGTATGGAGCCAGTTCATATAGAGCCAGTGTGCTTCGCGCGCTCTCGCCGAGTCATTTGTCCGCTTGTTCTCGACAGCCGGTATTCGACGGCTGCATCCGTTAGGGAGGCATCATGAAGTTCCGTAAGGTATTGCTCATTCTTTCGCTCGTAGCTACGTCGTTGGCGACGAGTTGCACGACTCGTTACCAGGACATGCTGAAGGATCGCGACGACCAGATCCGTTCGCTCAACGGCGACCTTGCCCGCATGCGTGGTGAGAACGACGAGTTGCAGGGTCGACTTACCGCCGCACCGCGTCCGACCGAAGCGACTACGACTCGTCCCGAGCCTTCGAGCTTGATCAACGACATACAGCGTGACCTTGGCAGCGATGCCGTCGTCAGCTACCGTCGCGGTCGCATCAGCATTGGCGTCAACAACCGCGTCACGTTCTCGTCTGGTAGCACGTCGCTGAAGAACTCGTCGCACCAAGTGCTTCGTGGAGTCGCGAAGGTGTTGAAGTCGCAGTTCTCCGGTAGACGGTTCTACGTCGAGGGCCATACCGACACGGACCCGATCAGGAAGACGAAGGACAAGTACTCCAGCAACCGCGACCTGTCGATGCAGCGTGCGGACTCGGTTGCCAAGTACCTGATCTCGCAAGGCGTGCCTGAGTCCGCGATCGTGACCGTTGGCTTCGGCCAGTTCGATCCGCTGGATCGCAGCAAGAAGGCTGCCAACCGTCGCGTTGAGATTGTTGTCACCGACATGCTCTAGTGACGCCCTAAGTAGCGACGCCCCTCATCAGGGGTGTTGTCTCGCGCTGGCAACTTGATTTGCCGCGCCCGGTCCGCATCTGCGTGTAAAGCTGGCTGCCAGCGCGGCAATTCGGCCAGCGCTTCGCGATGCCTCACGCCGCAAGACTGGCCCTTCTCGCGCCCAGGATCTTTCTGAGGCCGTGCTACGCCTATCGCCCAGACGAAGGCCGCTATGCTGCCAAGGTCTCGATGGTTGTCTCGGCTCCCGAACTCGATCGCGTGACGTCGTTGAGTGCCTGTCGTGGCGAGTTGCACCGGGGACGAGCACATCGTTGATACCCGGCGGTCTAGACGCACAGGGTTGCGTTCCTGCACAGCATGCAGGGCACCAACTTCCAGGTGTGCGATTGGCTTGTCGGTGACGTGATGCGCCTGCGTTCGCCGAATCGAGGTCGATTGTCAGGTCGGAATCACGGCCTCGGCATCCAGCGCATCCAGTCACAGAATCCGGTCTCGGCGATGTTGGATTACGCAACACCACTGCGTTCGATCAAGGTCAGTGAAGGCTCGTTCTCGATGCGGGATTCGCTCCTAGAGCCACTACCAGGGCACATTCAGGATTCTGTCGCGAAGCGCAAGTTCGCAGTGAAGGCCTAGCGGCGCAGCGTTGCGCATGCCGCGGCGGCAAGGCGGAGGCCATTGTTGGGCCGCTGCGGTGTCTGGATAGGGTGCCAACTAAGGGACTTCCGCGAGACTGTCACTCGCCGGCCTACATCCGCGCCACCCTCCGCGCCGATAACCCCTGTGACCAGTCACGCCGACTGGTCGAGCACAGGAGCGCGACAGCATGGTCTCAATGGAAGAGCTGCTGAACCTAATGGTTCAGCGTGGTGGTTCTGACCTTCACATTTCGGTTGGTTCGCCGCCACGGATCCGTGTCGATGGCAAGTTAATCGATACGGAGTACGAACCGTTGATGCCCGAGGCGGCGAAGAAACTCGTCTACTCGGTGCTTGGTGCCGACCAGGTCGCCAAGTTCGAGAAGAACCTCGAGCTCGACTTCTCGTTTGGCGTGGCCGGCCTTGGGCGCTTCCGTACCAACGCGTTTGTCCAACGCAGCACCGTCGCGGCCGTCTTGCGGGTGATCCCGTTCGAGGTCTTCGACTTTGAAACGATCGGTTTGCCTGCCGACGTTTGCCAGAAGATCTGCAAGTTGCCGCGGGGGCTTGTGCTCTGCACGGGTTCAACCGGTTCTGGTAAGTCGACAACGTTGGCCTCGATGGTCAACTACATCAACGAACAGCGGCAGGGTCACATCGTAACGATCGAGGACCCGATCGAGTTCCTGCATCGCAACAAGGGATGTCTGGTCAACCAGCGTGAAGTTGGTGGTGATACTCACGCGTTTGGCAGGGCGCTCAAGTCGGTGTTACGTCAGGACCCGGACGTTGTCTTGGTCGGCGAAATGCGCGACCTCGAGACGATCGAAGCGGCGCTGACATTGGCGGAAACCGGTCACCTCACGTTTGCCACGCTGCACACGTCCGATGTGACGCAGACGATCAACCGCATCGTTGACGTGTTCCCGGCGCACCAGCAACAGCAGATCCGAACCATGCTGTCGTTCACGCTGCAGGCGATTGTTTGTCAGCAGCTCGTGCCCAAGCAGCACGGCAAGGGACGAGCGCTGGCGGCGGAAGTCATGATCGCGACCCCGGCCATTCGCGCCCTGGTCCGCGACAACAAGTCCCATCAGATCATGTCAATTATTCAGACCGGCGCGCAGAGTGGCATGAAGACGATGAACCAGTCGTTGTTCGATCTCTACCGCAACGGCACGGTTTCGTATGACGATGCGATTGCTCACACGAGCGATGAGACAGACTTCCAGCGTTTGATGGAGCGCGCTGGGATCGGCGGTGGCGCCGGTGCCGGCATGGGTGGCAGTGCGAGGCGCGGGCGCTAAGCCATGTCGCAGTTCGCGAAGAAACTCCGTGCCATCCTCGAGAAGGCTGGCAAGCTCGAAGACGGCTCTGGCGACACGTTGCTTGCTGAGGCGCAGGCGCAGAAGCGTCCGTTCACTGAAATCCTCGTTAAGAAGGGTGTCGCGACCGAGCAAGAGCTCGTTGCGTTGATCGCAAAGTCGGCCAACATCCCGCCGATCGATCTCTCGAAGCTGACGCTCAACAAGGAAGTTCTCGAGTCCGTTCCTGAAGACGTGGCGCGCGACTATGGCGTGTTCCCGGTCGACAAGATTGGCTCGATCATCACGATCGCGGTTGCCAACCCGTTCGACGTTCTCAAGCTCGATGACATCCGGATCGTTACCGGTTGTCAGCTGCGTTTGGTGGTTAGCACGGAAGAAGAGATCGAGCGAACCCGTGGCAAGAGCTACCAGACGGAGAGTGAGAGTGTCGACGGCATCCTCGGTTCGTTCGACGACGCTGACGTCTCGCTCAAGGAAGACGAGATCGAAGAAGACGGCACCGACCTCAGCGCCATCAGCGATGAGGACTCGCCAGTCGTCAAGCTCGTCAACAAGATGATCCTCGATGCCTGTAACCAGGGCGTCTCCGACATCCACATCGAGCCGTTCGAGAAGAAGGTCATCGTGCGCTATCGCAAGGATGGCATCATGTCGGAGGCGATGGTCCTGCCGAAGCGGATGCAGAACAACATCACTTCGCGCATCAAGATCATGTCCAAGCTGGACATCGCCGAGAAGCGCAAGCCACAGGACGGCAAGTTCCAGATGAAGATCGGCCGCAAGGCGATCGACTTCCGCGTGTCGATTCTGCCGGTTGTGTGGGGCGAGAAGACCGTCTTCCGGATTCTCGACTCCAGCAACCTCGCGACCGACATCAAGGCGCTCGGCTTTGAGAAGCAGTCGATGGAGGACTACCTGTGGGCGTGTGCACAGCCCTACGGAATGATCCTCGTTACCGGTCCTACGGGTTCTGGAAAGTCGACGACGCTCTACTCGGCGGTTCGCCATATTGCATCGCCGGAAATCAACTTGGTGACGGTTGAAGACCCGGTCGAATACCAGCTCGAAGGCATCAACCAAGTGCCCGTCAATCCGAAGGCCGGGCTGACGTTCAGTGGCGCGCTTCGCTCCATTCTTCGTCAGGACCCTGACGTTGTGCTGCTCGGTGAAATCCGTGATGCGGAGACGCTTGAGATCGCCGTCAAGGCGGCGCTTACCGGTCACTTGGTGTTGAGCACGCTGCACACCAATGACGCGCCGTCCACGATCACGCGCATGGTCGACATGGGCTGTGATCCGTTCATGGTCTCGAGTTCGACGCTGCTGATTTGTGCGCAGCGTCTTGGTCGTCGTCTGTGCGTGAACTGCAAACGGCCCGCGGAGATCTCGAAGGAAGCGCTGATACGTCTGGGCTTCAAGGAAGCGGACTTCGACGACCCGGAAATCCCGATGACGTTCTTTGACCCCGTCGGATGTCCACGTTGCAACAATGGCTACAAGGGCCGCTTCGCGCTGCTTGAAACGATGCGCATGACGGAAGCCGTTAAGCGAATGATTGTCGATGGCGCGCACCTTCAAGACATCAAGAAGCAAGCGCTGTCGGAAGGCATGTTGACGCTGCGACGCTGTGGCTTGCTCAACGCGTCGCGCGGCATGACCAGTCTGCAGGAAATTGAGGCGCAGACGATGGCGGACTGACCAGGTGGGGAATGACCGGGTTCGTGGGCAATTGAGGGACTGAGAGACAACTAAGGGAATCGGGATTATGGCAACGAAGTTCAAGTTCGAAGCGCGCGATGCGACTGGCAAGGTGGTCAAAGGTGCGGTTACGGCGACGTCTCAGTCAGAGGCGATCGCTGAAGTCCGCAAACGAAACCTGACACCGCTCGAGGTCAATAAGTCCGCTGGTCTTGGCGGCCTATTCTCTAAGCCCAAGGGTGGCAAGAAAGGCATGGCCAAGAAGTCTTCGGCTAGGAAGGGTGAACTCGAAGTCTTCACTCGTCAGCTGGCGACCATGCTTGGTGCCGGTATTCCGATGTTGGAGGCGCTCGAGATCCTGGCGGACCAGGCTGAGAGCCCGGGGTTTGCGTTCTGTCTCGACAAGGTTGTTGAATCGATCCGCAACGGCTCCGACTTGTCGCAGGCGATGGAGCCTCACAAGAGGGTCTTCAGCCATATCTATGTAAGCATGATTCGCGCCGGTGAAGTCTCCGGCCAGATCGACATCATTCTGCAACGCTTGGCCGAGTACCTCGAAGCCGCAGCTCACCTGCGCAACGAGATCAAGTCGGCCATGACCTACCCGGTCATCTCGCTCGTGCTCGTCACCGGCATCGCATCGTTCTTGATGATTGGCATCGTGCCGTCCTTTAAGCCGGTGTTCGAATCACTCGAAGTCGAGTTGCCGCAGTTGACGGTCGTGATCATGGATATCGCGTTCTTCATGAAGGACTACTGGTATCTGATCTTCGGTGGCATCGGCGCCCTGATCTTCGGCGCCGGCGCCGCGGCCAAGACCGTGCGGGGTGAGTACATCAAGGACGCGATCATGCTGCGCATCCCGGTCTTCGGGATCCTGTTCAAGAAGGTCGCACTGTCGCGCTTCGCACGCACGTTCTCGACGCTGATCAAGAGTGGTGTGCCGATCCTCGGCGCGATGGAGATCGTCTCCGACACCGCTGGCAACAAGGTGATCTCGGGCATCGTCGACCGAGCGCGCGACAGCGTACGCAACGGTGACAGTCTGTCGGAGCCGTTCATGAACACGAAGGTGTTCCCGCCGATGGTCGTCAAGATGATGGCGATCGGTGAGCGTTCCGGTGCCCTCGATGCGTTGCTCGAGAAGATCGCCGAGTTCTACGACCAACAGGTCGAGGCCGAGGTCAAGGGACTGACGGCGATGATCGAGCCGATCATGATTGCAGTCATGGGCATCATCGTTGGCGGCATCGTGCTCGCGGTGTTCCTGCCGATCTTCAAGCTGCAAGAAAAGCTGTCGGGCTAGCGCTCGGCGAGTCTGGTCTATCAAAGTCAACGCGGGCACTCAGGCGGAACGTTCTGGGTGCCACGCCAGTCAGGCAAAGGGAAGAAGATGAACGAACCAATGAGTCGTGTGCTGCTCTACGGCAGTGCAGTTGTAGTGATCGCCGGCATTGCCATTGCTTGGTCCAACACGTCGACAGACGCCGACGTGATGACCTTGTTGAGCAGTGCGGACTCACAGTTGCGCATGGCGCACGCGATCCCGCCAGTCGATCTGCAAGGCAAGCGGCTCGAGACGCGAGACGACATGATCGTTCATGCGATCGATCAGCTGGTCAAGGTCGAGCGCATCGAGCCTGGCATGGCGTGCACCGCCGAGTTCCGTGGCTTCGCACACATGCTGCAGGGCGAGTTCTCTGAGGCGGCGGCGTGCTACCAAGACGCGAGCACGCGCCAGGACTGCGAGGACGAGCAGCGCGACATCCTGGCGTTCAATCAAGCGCGCATGTGGGTGCAAGCAGGCAGCGGTGAGCGAGCACTCGAGGTCTTTGCAGCCAACAAGTCGACTCTCGACGCGCGCTACGGCCACCAACGTCGTTTGGAAGAGGCCGCAATTTTGCGCAGCCTAGGTAGAACGACTGAGGCGTTTACCCGTCTCCAAGTGGTGACCAACGATGCGAGCGCATCACCGATGGCACGGTTGCAAGCGGGCCGCGAGTACACCGAACTCGGCGACTTCGCGGCTGGCGAGAATGCGCTGAAGGGCATTCAAAATGAGATTCCGATTGCTGATTACTACCTTGCTCAACTCAAGTTGCGTCAGGGGCAGACCGATATCAGCATCGAGTTGTTGGAGCGTGTTTCCAAAGCACGGCCGACCGAGGTGAGGCGAATGCTTCGTAAAGAAGCGGATGCCTGGTCGGCGGTAGCAGAGGACGCGCGCTTCCAAAAACTCTCGAAGTTGTTGCCAGCGTCTCCTGGACGCTGAGAGCGGCTTCGAGAAAGAAGAGTTAGGGGAAACGAAACGCGGCCACATCGGTCGCATCAATCAAAGGTTGTCATGGAGAACCAAATGTCTAAGCGGGAACAGGGCTTTACCCTCATCGAATTGATGATCGTCGTTGCGATCATCGCCATCATTGCATCTATCGCTATTCCGAACCTTCTCAGTGCGCGTTTGAACGCGAATGAGTCGGCCGCAATCGCGACCTTGAAGAACATCTCATCCGGCCAGTCGCAGTGCCAAGCCTCGGGTGTCGTTGACGCCAACGGCAACGGTCAAGGCGAGTATGGTTTCTTCGGCGAGCTGTCGGGTCGCCAGCTGATCCGGGGTAGCACCCTGTCGATCACCCCGCCGGTGCTCTCGGCTGCCTTCGGCAACGTCGACCTGTCGGTCGTCTCGCGCTCGGGTTACATCTTCCAGATGTTCCTCCCGGGTTTGCTCGCTGTCGGTATCGCCGAAGACGTGGGCGGCGGTGACGTCGGTAACGACAACGGCGTCGACGCTAGCCAAGCAGAAGTGCTCTGGTGCTGCTACGCCTGGCCGGCAACCGCTGGCAACAGTGGTAACCGAACGTTCTTCATCAACCAGACGGGCGACGTGCTCGCCACGAACGGCGCGGCCCTGAAATACAGCAACACGGTTGGGCAAGCTCCGGTGTTCAGCGCTGCCTTCTCGGCTGCTGTAGGCACGATCTCGATGGGTGTCCCCGTCGCGGCTAACACGGCCGGCCAGGACACCAACACCTGGGTCGTCGTCCAGTAAAACGCGACTGCACGGTGTCGCGGTGGTCGCTTGATCACTGCCCACAGAACAACGCCTGCGCGCGGCTTCGGCCACGCGCAGGCGTTGTTCGTTTGTGGAGATCTGTTCGTCTGTCGATCCGTTCGGCTGGTCGATTTCGCCGCTGGCTGCGTTGGGCCCGTGATGAGGTCGCAGAAAGCCTGCGCCGCTGTGCCTAATCGCCAAAGGTGGTGGCCGCGGAATGCCGATAGCATGGACGATGTCGACGCAACTGAAGGGTCCTGAGCTAGAAGTCCGTCCCAACGAGCTTGCTTCGCTGATGGCGGGCGGCGACTTTCCCGTGGCTCCGGTGCGCGAGCGGCAGTCTGACGGCGTCACAGCGGATGGTGCCAAACCAGCGATTGTGACGCCGCATACGTTGACGCCACCGTTGTTGCACACCAGCAGCACGTCGCGCATCAAGCGTTTGTCGATCGTCGTGCCCGCGCGCAACGAGAGCCTCAACATGGCGGGCCTTCTTGATGAACTGAACGAAGTGCTCAGTGAACTCGAGTTGCCGTTCCATGAAGTGATCGTCGTCAACGATGGCTCGACCGATGACACCGCTCAGCTCGCCCGCGATCGTGATGCAAAGGTCGTGACCCATGCGGTAGGCCTTGGCAACGGCGCGGCAGTCAAGCGCGGCATCCGTGAAGCGAAGGGCGATTGGATTATGTTGCTCGATGGCGATGGCCAGCATCCGCCGCACGAGTTGCCGGCGATGATTCGCGAAGCCGAGCTATACGACATGGTCGTTGCCTCGCGCGGCGGCTCGGGCGGCAGCATCCACCGCAACATTGCCAACCAGGTCTACAACCGATTCGCGAGCTACGTTTCTGGTCGCAAGATTCCGGACCTGACCAGTGGCTACCGATTGATGCGCGCCGACGTTGCCAAGAGTCTCGTCTGGCTGCTGCCCAATACCTTCAGTTATCCAACCACGATCACCATGTCGATGCTGCGCGGTGGTTGGTCGGTTGGCTTCCATCCGTTCCAAGTGCGCCCGAGACTCGGCAAGAGTCACGTGCGCCTGTTCGCGGACGGGTCACGGTTCTTCGTGATCATTCTGCGGATCGCGACGATGTTCGCACCACTGCGCGTGTTCATGCCAGCTGCATTGCTTACCGGCGGTATCGGGGTGGTGTGGTACATCAACACGTGGATGACCGACGGTCGCTTCACCAATATGGCGTTGCTGTTGTTGACCCAAGCGATGCTGTTGTTCGCGTTGGGACTGATCGCTGAGCAAATCGCGGCGCTGCGATTCCAAGGCTTGGCTCAGGCTGGAACGCCGGGGACCAGTCGAGACGAGCAGGAAAGCGGCGATGAGTGATCGCGTTCTGCTGTGTGGTGCATGGGACGAAGGCGCGGGCTATCCACGCACGCGTTCGTTGCGCCAAGGACTAGAAGCCGCTGGCATTGAAGTCAGCGAATGCCGCGTGCCCGGCCTTGGTCAGAAGAAGCAGAGCATGCTGCGCAAGCCGTGGCGTTGGCCGTATGCGTGGTGGCAGCAGAAGGAGCAACGCGCCACCCTGCTGGAAGAACTCGAAGCCAAGGTTGCACAGGTTCGGCCGCATGCGGTGGTCGTGCCATACCCGGGACACGGTTTGGTGCGAGCGATCAAGGAACGGGTTGCGGCGCCGGTCGCGTTCGACATGTTCTTGTCCGCTTACGACACCATCGTCGAGGACCGTCAGATGGTCCGGCCCGGTTCGGTTATCGCTAATTACCTGCAGCGACTCGATACCAAGGCCTGTGCTGCCGCCGATCTGGTGGTCTTGGATACGCCCGAAAACGCGTCCTACGTGCAGTCGTTGACCGGCTTGCCGGCCGATCACTTTACGTGGTTGCCGGTGCACGATCCGGATGCGCCGCAAACCATCACACCGTGGCAGGCGCCGCAAGACGGTGTGCTGCAGCTGTTGTTCTTCGGCACGGGTGTGCCGCTGCACGGCCTCGATACATTGATCACGGCCGTCGCCCAAGTGTCGAACGTGAAGCTGACGTTGGTGGGAGGCACCGATGACCATCGCCGCTTGGCCAAGCAGAAGCTCGGCACGCGCGTGATGATTGGCCCGTCGTTTGTTGACCGTGAGCGACTGTGCGACCTGCTGGCGTCATGCCACTTGGTCGCCGGGGTCTTTGGTGAGAGCAACAAGACCCAGCGGGTCGTACCGTTCAAGCTCGTGCACGCGTTGGCAGCAGGTCGTCCGGTGATTACCGCCGACACACCAGCCGTCGCTCGTTGGCTTGATGGCAGTGGCGTGGTCTTCACGAGTGAAGCTGCGGATGCTGGAGCACTTGCCAACAAGCTGCGCGAGCTTACTTCGAACCCGATGGCGTTGGCGGCAGCAGCTGGCGCCGCGCGGGCCGCATATGACCGCCACTTCGGCACGCCTCAGTTGGCAGCTAGGTGGCGCGAAGTTCTGATGCGCATGAACCCGATTCGGTTCTCGGGCGAACACCACGCCAACACGGCATGAGCAATCGGTTCGCTACACGTGCGGGTTGGTTAGTCGTAATACTTGCGATGTGCGCCTATGGCGCTTCGCTGTTTGGTGAGTATGCCTTCGATGATGTCCACTCGGTCTCGGACAATCCGGCGGTTCAAAGCCTGGCTAACTTCGGCCAGTTTTGGACCGATCCGGACGCGTTCAGTGCGGGGCCGGGTCGCATGTACCGACCGGCACTGCTGACGTCCTTTGCCGTCAACTGGGCCATCAGTCCCGCTGCCTGGTCGTTGAAGCTTGGCAACGTTTTGATCCACGCGGCGGTCTCGGGCATGTTGTTCTGGTGGCTGTTCCGCTTGACGCGTCGCAGCCGTGGCGCATTCGTGGTCGCCGCATTGTTTGCCGTGCACCCGCTCGCGTCCGAAGCGATCAACTTGGTCTCGGCACGCAGCGAACTGATGGCCGCACTCGGCATCGTGATGGCATTGTTCGCCCACGTGAACTGGCAGCGCCGTCGTGGCAATCTCTCGGCGTTGTTGATGATGGTGTTCGCTACCGCCATCGCGTGCGGTAGCAAAGAAACCGGCGTCGTCATTCCTGGCCTGTTGCTGGTGCAGACGTTCTGTTTGCGCCACCGCATGGCCAATGCAGCTGACTGGCGTCGCGCCATGGCAGGCATCGCTCCGGTGATCCTGCTGGTCGTCGGCTACTTGGTTGTGCGCAAGCTGCTACTTGGGCAGGCCACCGTGCAGCTGCTCGGCCGCACTGGCGAAGATCCAAGCAGTGGTCACGGTCGCACGCTACTCATGCAATTGGCAACGATGGGCACGCTGTTGCCGCGCATGCTGTGGCAGTGCATCGTGCCGACGCAGTTGTCGCTCGATCCGGTGGTTGTCTACCGCGACTCGTTCCTTGACCCAACGGTCTTGCTCGGTTGGGCCACGATGCTTGGCTTGACGCTCGCCGGCGCGTGGCGCGGCGTGCATGCACGCGTGCGACGCATCGGCACCGCCATGGCTTGGGCGATCGCGTTGCCTTGGATCATTGTTCCGCTCAACGTGCCGTTTGCCGAACACCGGTTCTACGGTCCGATGCTCGGCTTGGCTGCGGTTGCCGTGACGGCATTGCCGCGGTTGCGCACCCTGCTCGCGCTTGTGCCACGGCCGGCATTTCATGGTGCGTTCGCAGGCGTGCTCATGCTGTTCGTGGTTGGCTCGGCGCATCGCTCGTTGCTTTACCAGGACGAACGGGACCTGTGGCGCGCCGAGTTAGCGCAGAACCCTGAGTCGTTCCGCGGTTGGTGGGGCACCGGTGCCTGCGAGATGCGGCACGGCAATTTCGCATTGGCCGTCGAACCGCTGCAGCGAGCGCACGATCTGTATCCTGAGCACCCGGATGCGTTGCGCAACTTGGTCGAAGCATTGATTGCGGTGCCAGACGAACAGGCGGATCCCGCGCGTTCGTTAGCCGTCGGCGCGAAGTTGCTGGAACGCTCGCCCGATGATCCGTGGGTGCGCACGCTGGTGGTGCAGGCGAACCTGCAAGCGGCGCGGTTGACGGGCGACGAGCAGCGCTGGGCGGTTGCCGAAGTGATGGCGCTCAGTTGCCTCGAGATTGCTACTCCGAAGGGCTACGTCTATCAGCTCGCGGCGCGTGCGCGACATGGTCAAGGTGACGTCCTGGGAGCGTTGGCATATCTCAACACGAGTGTCGAACTTGGTCTGGCTTCGCTCGAAGTTCAGTTTGATCGTGCGCGGTTGTTGCACGAATTGGGGCGAACCAACGAAGCGCGCCGGGTCGTCTTTGAAGTGCAACGTAGCAACCCGACGGACCCGCGCATCATTGGGGCCTTGCGCCACTTTGCGACGGCGCACGTGCCGAACCAGGCAGGCCTGCGGGCGGTCTCGTCCGGTATCGTGCCAGCGGCAGCATCGTCGTCGTCGGCATCGTCGTCGGCAGCATCGTCAGCAGCAGCATCGTCGAGTACACCACCCAAGTAGCATCAGCCGAACAGGCGGATCGTGTTGTCGTAGGTTGCTGCCGCGGCGTCTTCGAGTGATAGGCCGCGCACCTCCGCTAGGCGGGTCAACGTTTCGATGATCAGCGCTGGTTCGTTGCGACGGCCGCGGCGTGATTGTGGCGGCAAGAACGGCGCGTCGGTCTCTACGAGTATGCGGTCGATTGGCGCATACGCGCACGCTTCGCGTAACACGTCGTTCTTTGGGTAGGTGAGAGGGCCTGCGAACGATAGGTGTAAACCGAGTTCGAGCGACTTCTTCGCCTCGGGGATGCCGCCCGAGAAGCAGTGCATGACTCCCCGCACAGGCTCTTCGTCGTCAAGCAGGCGGAACAGCGGCTCGAACGCGTCGCGGCAATGAAAGATTACGGGCTTGTCGAGTTCGCGTGCTAAGGCGAGGTGCGCGCGCAGCGAGTGTTCTTGTTGCTTTAATGGCGTGGTGTCGCGGAAGCAGTCGAGGCCGGTTTCGCCGATCGCGACGCAGCTCGGGTCGCGCGCGAGTTCGTCAATCGTGGGCCACTGTTCGTCGAACTTGGTGCTGTCGTTGGGGTGTAGTCCGGCACTCCATCGCACGCCTGGCAAGCGGGCGAGTTCGCGGGCGGCTTGGCTGGTCGGCGCGTCGATACCAACCACGAGCAGGGCACCGACCGAAGCGGCTACTGCGCGCGAATGGTCATCTTCGGGGGCAACCTTGCCGTCGAGGCCAATGTGGCAATGAGAGTCGTAGACCTGCATAGGGGGCGCTCTAGAAATAGTTCCGATCCGTTACAGTAGTGGACGTCCGTGCCACGGCGAGTGCCGTTTCACGTCTCTACGCCTATGAATACAGTCGCCTCTATTGTGGTCTCCATTCTCGCCGGTTCTGCGACCGCGGTCGGCGTGACCCTCGCCATGCAGCCTGCGGACACGTCCACCGACTCGTTGCTCATTAGCCAACTCGAGTCCTCGCTGCAGAAAACATGGCAAGCCAACGCCGCGCTCTCGGCCCGGCTCGATGAATTGGCGCAGCGCCCAAGCAACGCGGTTGCGCCGGCGAGTATCGATCGCCGCGAAGCGTCGATCGTATCCGCCGAACAAGTTGCGGCGGCCGTCGAGGTCTACTTGAGCAACCGCGGCGGCAAGCCATTGGATGCGGCTGCTGGCAGCGCTGCGGACGCGATGGCGTTCGACCTCGACGAGGACCTGCGCGCACTTCTGGGCGCGAGTTTCTTCGAGGACCCGGATGCCTGGAAGCGCGCGTTCGAGGCTGGCAAGATGGATGAAGTCATCGCCGAGATCGAAGCGTTGGCGAAGGCCAATCCCAATGATCCGGAGTCACAGATGAACCTCGCCAATGCCTACATGGCCTACCTGCAGATGGACAACACCAAGTGGGACATGTCGATGAAGGCCGATGGGCAGTTCGACAAGGTGCTGGCGCTTGACGAGAACCACTGGGAAGCGCGCTTCACCAAGGCCGTCAGCTACACGTTCTGGCCGCCGTTCCTCGGCAAGGGCAAAGATGCGATCAGCCAATTCGAAAGGTTGATCAAGCAGCAGGAGAATACGCCGGCGCAAGATCACGAGGCGCAGACCTACCTGTATCTCGGCAACATGCTGGCCGACAAGGACCCCGCGCGTGCCCGGACGTACTGGCAACAGGGTTTGACGCGGCACCCGAACAGTGCCGAGCTGCGCGCGAAGCTAAACAACTAGTGGTGTGATGCAGAGATCTGCGGCCTTATCCGCGGCCGGCGACGACTCACGGATAAGACCCCATCTGTCTGCATCACACCACTAGCGCACCGGCCGATTTGGCCCGAACCTGGGGAGCTTCGCGGCGGTTGTTCTGCATGGACGTCTCGCGTGTGTCACATGCGAAGAATGCGTGGCCCGAAACGCGATGACGTTCGTTGCAGGAACTCACAAGACGATGGGTGACTATTGCATGGAGGATGATGGATTAGAGAGGGCGTTCTGCACCGCATACCGAGCGAGGAGCAGGAATGGATCAGGAAGGCCCCGATCAGTAAGGCCCCGATCAGTAAGGCCTCGATCAGGAAGGTCTCGTCTGCGCATGCTGAGCGTTGTCGCTGCCGTTGTGATCGCGTGTTGCGCGCCACTGCTCGCTCAGAATCCGGTTATAGATGCGGCTCGCGGTGCTGAGAGATTCGCCAAAAGGTCCGCGTCATCGCAGCAGCGCTTGGTCAAGGAAGTGCTCGAGACGGTTGATGTGGTGGGGGGCGACTCCTTCGATGCGATCCGCGCGATCGTCACGGCGGGCGAGGCGCGCAACGAAGCGGCCATGAAGGCGGGCAAGACCAAGAGGCCCAAGAAGCGCGCCCCGAAGGCGGATACCACCTCGTGGGTGATGCCCGCGACCGTGGCCTACATTTACGGCCGCAGGAGCATCGAGGAACCCGCCGGGGCCGCTTCAAAGAAGCAGGCGTCGGCGCGACGGGCTGCGCTGGAGTTGACGCTGCTCGGCATGATGCCAGAGACTGATCGGGCGCTGGCAGAACTAGAGCGAGCACTCGACAACGATCGCAGCGCGGATGAGTTTGCGGCGTTCTTAGAGGCCTGGCGCAACGGCGATGAGAGTTTCTATGAGGCGCTGGACCGCACCGCGGGAACCAAGGACAGCGTGTTCTTCTACGACGTGATGATCGGTGACTTCGTGGTCAAGTTCGTCAATGGCAAGGACAAGGCTTCGCGCGATGTGAAGAAGGGGCTCAACGCATCGCATGACGCCTTGCACGATGCGTTCTTGTCATACCGCCAGTATCGCGCCTTCCGCGAGGCGCTGGCGCTATCGCTGGTGTTGCCGCCCGACGTGCCGCTGCCCAAGCGCCTGCAGCGCTACGAGCAGGCGTCCTCAGGTAGCTCATTGCGCGATCAGGTTGTGATGATGCTGGCGCTGGCCGACTACGACCCAATGGTGGTTGTCGAGCTTGTTAGCAGCACCGCCGAGCCACTTTCGAAACCACTGTGGGCGAAGCGTCACGATCCGTATCCCGGGTGGTCCAAGCTGTTCCACGCCGCGATCCCGGACATGCTCAAGCGTGCGAGCAGCACCGACGAGTTCTTGAAGAAGGCTCTCGAGAAGCGCATGAGCGACGCGGTCAAGATGCGCAAGGTCGCGGCGATGGTTGGCGTCGGCCCGGCGTAGTCAGGCAGTTCCTTCGCAGCCAGTTCCCTCGCAGCCAGTGTGACCGCAGCCAAGACCACTGCTGCCAGCGCGAATCTCTACTTGAGCTTGCGGCCGTGCTCTGCCGCAAAGGCACTCACGGCGTCCTGATGCGTCTCGACCGCCGCCACCAGCACCTCGTCGATTGCCGCCTGCAGCAGCGTGTCGGCCTCGGGTAGCAGTGGCGTCACCAGTTCTTCGAAGCGAGCGAACACGGTGCTATCCGTGGTCATCGGTGCCTTGGCTGCGCGCACCGCTGCCCGACGAAGTTGTTCGTTGGTGCCCTGCGCAAGCTTGTTCAGATCCTTCCACAGCTTCTTGTTCTTGCAGACCAGTGGGCCGAGCACGTCGGAGGCGATGCGCTCATTGATCGCTTCGATCGTCGCGTCCTTAAGCAGACCTTCGACGAACGGCATGTCTGGCGGCTCGAGCAGCGATGCGCGCATCGCCAGGATCTCGATCCCCACACAGCGAAGCTCGTGGGTGTTACTACCCCAAAGCGTGCGCACGAACGCTGTCATCTGAGCACGCCCCATGTCGGGATACTGAGCCGCCAGGTCGGTCGCCGCGGCGAGCACTTCCTGGTCGTCTGCGCCCAGGAACTTGACCGCGTCTCCGAACTGAGCGACTAGCTCCGCGGCAAGTTCTTCCGAACCCTTCGCGGTAAGGCGCTGGCGAAGCAGCGCCTGCTCACGTCCGAAGTTCATGCTCATAATCTCAAGCCGATGGGTTCAAGCTGATGGTGTCGGGCAGGCAGTGTCGGGCGGCCAGTGTCGGGCAGCTAGTAGTGTCGGGCAGCTAGTTTCAGCCAGCTACAGTCAGCCAGCTACAGTCACCCAGCTACAGTCACCCAGCTACAGTCACACAGATGGCTTCTTCGTGAGGTACTCGATCAGATCGAGCTTGGTGATGATCCCCTTCACATGGCGATCGTCATCTACGACCAAAGCCACCTCCCCACGTTCAAAGATGTGCGGTAGTTCACTAGCGTCCGCATGGGGCGCAATCGTAGATACCTTCCGGACCATGATCTCAGCGATCGAGGTGCTTGGCGATGCGCCGTCGACGAGAACGCGTAAAGCGTCTGCCTCCGTGAGGATACCCGCAAGCTTACCGTCTTCGGTAACAGGAACTTGTGAGATGCCACCATCCTTGAACAACGTGACCGCCTTGCTGAGCGGGTCGGCGACGTCGACGGTTGCGACTGGCCTTTGGGGCATGGCGCGCAGGAACTCCTCGACGGTGCCGACGGTCCAGGACTCTTCGAGGAAGCCGTTATCCCGCATCCAGCGGTCGTCGACATACTTCGTAAGGTAATTGCGGATGCCGTCGGACAGGATGCAAACAATGCGCGCGCCCTTGGGGTAGTCCTTCGCAATTTGCATTGCTGCCCAGACTGCCGCACCGCAGGAACCGCCAACGAGCAGGCCTTCTTGGCGGATCAGCTGGCGCGCAGTGCGGAAGCTGTCCTGGTCGTTCGAACGAACCCACTGGTCGATCAGGTCGCGGTCGAGCACGTCGGGGATGAAGTCGTAGCCAATGCCTTCGACCTTGTAGCTCTTGATGTCGCCTGGTCCGGCGAGGATGGATCCGACCGGGTCAACGCCAATAATCTTGCAGTTCGGGATGCGCTTCTTCACCGCCCGCGCCACGCCGGTCAGCGTGCCGCCGGTGCCAGCCGTCATGACAATTGCGTCGAGCTTGTCTTCAAACGCATCACAGATCTCGACGCCCGTGCCTTCTTCGTGCGCCAGCGGGTTGGAGGGGTTGCCATATTGGTTGAGAATGTGTGCGTTGGGGATCACATCGCGCAAACGGTTGGCCACGCTAATGTGGCTTTCCGGTGAGTCCCAGGCCGCTTCCGTGGGGGTGCGGATGATCTCGGCACCGAGCGCTTCGAGCACAACTTGCTTCTCGCGCGACATCTTCTCCGGCATCGTGATGATGACGCGGTAGCCGCGCACTGCGGCCGTCAGAGCGAGACCGATACCGGTGTTTCCGGAGGTCGGTTCGATCAGCGTGTCACCTGGCTTGATACGGCCAGACTTTTCTGCGTCGAGCAACATGCGCACGCCGATGCGGTCCTTGACGGAGCCACCGGGGTTGAGGAACTCACACTTGCCGTAGATCTCTTGGTCGATGTTGCGACCAATTCGGGCAAGGCGAACGACTGGCGTGTTGCCAACCGTAGAGAGAATGGAATCGTGGATGCGCGTCATATGGGCTGCGAGAATGTCCTTGATCTAAGCAGGACGGGCGCAAGAAGGGAATGCTGCGCATCGGCCGTAGGCCGGGTGAAGGGTCCTAGAAGGTGGTTTCTTTCGATACGCCGCTTGTTCGCTACCCCCTTTGCCCGCATCGTTTTCGGCCCGTGAACGAGTCTGAGCCGAACAGCGTCCCTCCAGCCAATTCCCCTGTGCCGAGCGAGCCGATTAGGGAGCCGTCCGCGGCCCCTTCAGCGCCTGCAGCTTCGGTCCCGTCGGATTCGTCTGCAGCCGCATCTAGTCCTTCCGCCGCCGATAAGCCTGCTGCTAGCAGTGCGGATTCCAGCCGAGCCGATGCCACTGGAACGGCACCCGCTGGTGAAGCCGGCGGCGAACGCCAAGCCGGTGGTGATGGCGAAGGTGAAGGCAGTGATGGCCAAAAGCGCCGCCGCCGCCGTCGTCGTCGCCGCAAGACTGGCGCCGAGGGTGAAGGCGGCGAAGGTGGCGCCGATGCGGCGTCGTCAGCTGACGGAGCAACCGAAGGTGTGGCCGATGGTGCAACCGCAGACGGCTCGAATAGCGAAGGCGCTGGCGACCAGCCCGCGGCTGGCGGTGCGAGAGCAAAGCGAGTTCGCAAGCCACGTCCCAAGAAGGAGCGCGGTCGCAACGAAGGTGGTCGCAGCGAAGGTGGCCGTAGCGAACGTGTTGGCAACGAACGCGGTCGCAACGAGCGCGGTGGTCGAGACGGTGCCCGTCGTGATGACGGTCGCAACGATCGCCGTCGTGGCGGTGACTCGCAACACTCGGCGACAGTTGCCGTGCGGGCGCTCGCCGAGATGGCCCGCGCGCTGTTGCACATCGAAGGCGTTGACTCATTGGCGATGCCGCGTTACCTCGACCTGCAGTTGCGCGTGCCGCTCGATGGTGGCAACGACGTCCGGCATGCGGCCGGCACCGCAGTCGAGCAGATTCTGGAACGCGTTCGTGAAGTGCGCGAGCACGAACAAGCGATGCGCCCCGGCGCGGTCTACAGCTACTTCAGTGATAGTTCACATGAAGAAGGCTGCCGCCCGATCGAGCCGCGTCACGTGTTCGATGGCTACTCCTCGACGGGCAAGCCGAAGTTCGCGGACTTCGTGACGGTCGCGATCGAGCGCAAGGATCCGGAGATCGAGCGCATGCTCTCTGGCGAAGAGATCGTGCTGACGCACGTGACCATGGGCCGCGTCTTGCGCACCCAGCAGCTTGCGGAGTTCGGCGGCAACTCGCCTGTGTTCAAGATTCTCGGTCAGGTCAACGCGGGTTTGTTCCGTGTGCTTGGCGACGCGGGTCGTTGTGCCTTCAGCTTCCAGTTGCTGCGCGGCAAGACTCTCGAAGGTCGCGTGCGGTTGCGTCTGCACCCGGTTGGCGCGGTCGATCCGATGGACCTTGCCGATCCTGCGTTGTTGCAGATCCTCAGTCGCTTCCAGCGCAAGCTCGATACCGAGGCGCTGCGACTGGAAGGCCGACTGAAGGCCGGCGAAGTCGACGAAGAAGAGTTCGTCTTGCCGCTGCTGCAAGAGTTTGCCAAGCAACTGCAGAGCCGCACCCGCAACACGGGCCGGCGCACGCAGCACGGCACCGAGCGCAGCGAAGAAGGCCTGCGCCCGACCGCGAAGGCGTATCCCGATGCGGGCGAAGCCAATGATGCTTCGATCCTTTGGGACATCGACCAGAGCACGGTGGTCGTGTTGGGGCCTAAGGGGCGGGTGCACGTGTTCTCACCGCAGGCAAAGCATGTGACTTCGGTTTCGATGCAGCGTCCGGCTATTGAACGTCGCCGCCAGCAAGGCAGGTGGCGTCTTGCCGAGCCGGAAGAGCGCGGTGAGTTCCGGATCCAGATCAAGATGCTGATCGCGTCCGGCAAGGACGATCCGGCAAGCGATGCTGTGGTGCCGGAGCAAGCTGCGGGTTCGTCCCCAGCCGCCCAGCCAGTCCAGCCAGCCCAGCCAGCCCAGCCAGCCTCGGTAACGCCGCCTGCTCCAGTAACGCCAACAGTCACACCGCCAACGGACGCCAGCGATCCTGCGAAGCCGGACGGTGGTAGCGATGCTGGCACCGGGGAACCGCAGGCGTGAGTGAGGCGCGGATTGGTATCGTTACCATCAGCGACCGAGCGAGCACTGGTGTGTACGAGGACAAGAGCGGCCCCGCGATTGAGGCGGCGCTGCGCGACTATTTGGCCAACGAATGCGTGTTTGAAACGCGCGTCATCGCCGACGAACGCGAACTGATTGGTTCGACGTTGCGCGAGCTGGCTGCAGCCGGTTGTTCGTTGATTTGCACGACCGGCGGCACGGGGCCATCACCACGCGACCTGACGCCTGAAGCGATTCGCGACGTGTGCCACAAAGAGTTGCCGGGCTTCGGCGAGAAGATGCGTGCCGCATCGCTTGACGTTGGTGTTCCGACGGCGATCTTGTCGCGGCAAACGGCGGCGATTCTCGATACCTCCTTGGTCGTGACGTTGCCGGGTAAGCCGGGCTCGATCCGGGTCTGTCTGGATGCAGTGTTTCCTGCGATTCCATACTGCATCGATCTGATCGGCGGCGCTCGTCTGGAAGGCAACCCCGACGTTGTGCAAGTGTTCCGACCGCCGGGCAAGTAGCACTCGCTCGTTGCGAGTCTTGGCCGCCACTCGTTGACGCGTCAAGTAGCGCCACTAAGTGGCGCGCTACGCGACACACATTTGATTTCCGATTCCAAGCTGAAGACTGCGACCATGACTGACACGTTGACCAAGGAACAGTTCGTTGAGATGTTGCGCCCGCTAGCCGAGGCGTTGCAGGCGATTGACGTGGACGCCGCGGATGCTGCTGCGCAAGCAGAGAAGATCGCGGCCTTTGGCGGCAAGACCATTGCCGCGATTCGGGCCGCCGCTACCGCGCATATCGATTCCGATTGGTTGCTGCCGAAGGAAGCCGGTGGGGTTCGCTTTGGTCGTGTTGCCAAAGAACTGTGCGGCTTCAGCGTCGACTGCGTGTTCATGAACAGCCCGGGCCCGCGCCACCGTCATCCGGACGGCGAGATCGATCTGTGCTTCGCAACTAAGGGGGCGTCGCGCTTCGATGGCCAACCCGAAGGTTGGGTCGTGTATGGCAAGGGCAGTGAGCACGTCCCGACCGTGACCGACGGCGAAATGTTGATCCTCTACTTCCTGCCCGGCGGCAAGATCGAGTTCCTGTAACGGTTCGCTAGCAAGTGCCTGAGGCGATCGTCGCAATGCGGCGAGGCGCGCCCCGAGCGGACTCGCTCAATCGGTGATTTTCGCGCTCAGTCCGTCACCGTGATGTTTGGCGTGGCTAGGTATCGGTAAGCCCCTATCCGAACGGCGAGCCTTTGGGATCGGGCAGCACGATTTTGCTTCGTGCCGTGCGATGTCGATCGCGCAGCGCGGTTGGCGAACGTGTTGCCGCCCGTGAACCAAAGGTGCGCCAGGTCCCCTCGGAGGATTCGATGCCTGCCCGTACCGCTGCTTCGCGCGTGATGCAAAAGCGCTCCCGTTCTGTCTCGCCAAACGTTCCGCATGAGCCCGATCCAGAGATTAGCGAACGCTTCTCTTGGTGCGTGTGCTTGGCGTTCCTGGCGTTCTTGCTGCTGATGTCGGCGTGTTCCGGTGGTGGCGAGAAGTCCACCGGCAATGCGAACTTCCGGTGTGCTAGCGGCGCGGTCGATGTGCTCTGTCTGCAAAGCTGCAACCTCGGTTGCTCGGAGACCGGCTGCAGTCGCACCGAGATCGCCCAGAACGAACTCGTCGTGCTGACCTTCAGTGAAGACATCGATCCAAGCACGGTGTCGTCAGCGTCGATCCTATTCCGCACGCCAACCGGTGCGGAGGCCGTGGGCGAGTTCTTGGTCTCCGGCAATCGCATTGAGTTCGTGCCAACGTTGTCGACATCTGGCGGCCAGACGTTCTATGGCTTCACCAACGGCGAGACCTACGTGATGACGATCATCGGTACGAATGATGTGCCAGCGGTTGTGCGCGGAACGTCTGGTCGACCGTTTGGTCAGACCTTGTCGTGCACGTTGGAGTCTCGTCGCGGCGTTATCGACTACGACGAACTGCCGCCGTCCGTTACCGCCTAGTCGTTGATCGCAAGTTCGCGCAGCAGCAAGTCATCGTGCAGCGCGTCGAGGTGATCTATCAGAGCTAGCCGCGACGCTACAGGTCACTGCGCTACAGGCCACTGCGCTACAGGCCGCCGCGCTATGGGCCGCCGCGCTCGAGTCGCCTCGCGGCAACGCTAGCCCTACTTGTATTTGTCGAGCACGGCCTGAATGTTTTTAGCAATCGAGTCTGTCGGCGCGGTCTTCAGCCGCTCCTCTAGCCATGCGACAGATGCTGCACCCTCAATCTGATCGATGGCGTGCACGCAGATGTTCATGAACAGCGGGTTCTGTTGTTCGAGCGGCGGGTTGTCGTAGACCTTCTTGATCGATGTGAGCGCCGCGGTCGTCTTGCGCTTGCCGAGCTCCTTGATGCATTCCTGAATCGTGATCGCATCGTGCTCAACGCGTGTCAGCAACAGGGTCAGGGTCTGCTCGAGCTTCTTGTCGTCACTACGGATGTAGCGTTGCACGAAGTTGTTGAAGCCGGTGTTCGCAAAGGCGGCCTTGTCCGGGATCTGCATGCCGGCGCCTTGCGCCCGGTCTAGGTTGATGCCGCGGCTTGACTCGGTCATCAAGATCTGGCGCAGCAGATGGCCGGCCAATTGCGGGTCGTGCGACAGCAGCAAGTCGGCTGCCCACCAACGCAAGCGTGGGAAGGGCATGCGGTGACCTTGCAGCACATCCTTGGCGATCTGCTTGCCGGCCTTCTCATCCAGGCGGATGGCGATCTCCATCAACCATTTGATCTCGTTGAAGTCTTTCTTCACATCCGCTTCGCGCAGCCGGCTGGTGACCGGCTCCCAGGCTGTGTCGCCGCATGACTCGAACGCGCGGACAATCGCTTTCAGCTCGCGCAGGGCGTTCTGGAAGTCCGGTTCGGCGATGCGAGCGTCGGCAGTCAGCGGCGCGTAGACCTTCAGCTTTTCAAGCAATGCTTGGGGCCCCTGGCCTTCCGAAGTCTGCTCGAGGCGCATCCGAGTGATTTCACCGAGCATCTTCTCGAGTGTCTCGTCAACTTTTTTGAGCTGTTTACTTTGGGCCGCGAGCACCGTTTCGGTCTGCAGCCAGGTGTAGCCAGCGAAGCCAATGGCTCCGATCAGGGCGATGGCGAGGAGAAGGGCGACCGTCGAGCGGCCACTTTGAATTGCGGGCGAAGTCATCTTGCGGGAGAGTATTAGCGCCGATGCCGGGCGTCACGGAGTGTTCGATGTCGAACAATACGACGTGCCTATGTGCACTTGGACCTCAAGTGAGCGGTCTCGAACAGTTCGCCCTGGGGCAGGATCTCACGGTCCTGGTAGGCCGCAAGTGTCGATGGTGCCGCGGGTTGGTGCCCTGTGCCAGCCCCGGAACCAAGATCGAGCGCGTCCGGCATGGAAATTGTCGAGAGATCCTAAGCCCGCCCTCTGTCTGTTCTCCCATCTGTCGGCATAAGCCGACCTTGCAGCAACTCCTGCGGTATGGTTTCCTTGCCCAATCTGCGCCCTCGTCCCACCGTCTGCCGTTCTCCCCTCTCGGCCGTCGGATCTGCCTGTGCACAGGTTCCCCATGTTCTCGACCGGCAATTCGCCGGTGGGGCCGATCAGCATTCCGCTGATCACAAGTTTTCTGAACAGACTGAGTCCGCCAGTTCTCGATACGGAGCAAATATGACTGTTGGTCTAAGGACAAGATTCGCGCTACTCGTTGCTCTGGTTGCTCTTGCATTTACCAGTTGTAGCGGCGGTGGTGGTTCTGTTGGTAGCGCAGGGTTCGACTGCGCTGGCGACTCCACTGGTGTCATCTGCCTTGAGCAGTGCAACCTCGGCTGCTCGACAACCGGATGCGCCCGCACCGATATCGCGCAGAACGAAATCATTATTCTGACCTTCAGCGAGGCTGTCGACCCAAACTCGGTCAACGAATCGTCGATCCGCTTCCGCACTGCTAGCGGTGATGAGCCAGTCGGCGAGTTCTTCGTCAACGGCTCGCGAGTCGAGTTCGTGCCCACCTTGTCGATCTCTGGTGGCCAAACCTTCTTCGGCTTCACCGGCGGCGAGACCTACACGATGACCATCGTGGGCGGCACTGATGAGCCGGCCGTTGTGCGCGGCACGACGGGTCGTCCGTTCGGCAACTCGATCACGTGCACGCTGCAGTCAACGCTCGGCATTGTCGATCTCAACCAGATCCCGCCGGCTGCGTCGCTCGTCGTGCCGACCTCCGGTCAGCTGGCGTCGGCACCGCTCGACTCTGAGATTCGCATTGAGTTCAACGAGCTGATCGATGCGACGCCATTCTTGACCGGCACGCAGAGCCCGGTTGCCTTCTCCGTTCGCCGCACGCGTCCGAGCATCGGCGGCGGCTTCGAGTGCGATCCTGAGTCCACCCCGCAAACGCTGGGCGGCTCGCAGCAGTTGACGTTCGATCCGAGTCGCGGCGTTTCGGTTCTCAACTTCGTGCCGTCACAAAGCCTGCCCGGCAACGTCTGCGTTGAAATCAGCGTGACGGATGGCGTGACCGACCTGTCTGGTCGTCCGGCGCAACCGCAAGTATTCATCTTCCGCACGGTCGTCGTGCCATTGAACAACTTCGAAATCATCGAAGAGTTCGATGACAACCTGCAGCTCGACGTGGAAGCGTCCGCTGGCAAGTGGGAAGGCGGCCTCGCGACCTTCGCCAAGATTGGTGGTGACGGCCGACATGGCGTCTGGACGACGGCGACCGCCATCGACAAGGATCGATTGGTCGAGGGCAAGCGTCTCTTCGAGATGAACTGCGACAGCACCATCATCCTGCCAGAGAACACGACGACTGGCGCCGCCATCGCGATTACCGACGGTCGCTTCTTCTTCTCCACGATGGTGATCCCGAGTGACGTGCGCCTGCGCTTCATCGGTAGCTCGCCGCCGGTGCTGACCGTTGCTGGTCGCCTCGACGTGCAGGGTGAGATTGAGATCATGGGTGATTCCGTCATTCTCGATCATGTCGCGTCGTCGCCGACTGGCCAGACTGGTGCCCTTGCTGGCATCTTTGGCGGTAACGGCGGTCAAGGCGGAGATCGTTGCAATGGCTTCGTCGGTTCCGTGCCGAGTAACAATGGCAGGGCGGGTGAGAGTGTGAGTGTGTTGGCCGGTCACGGCTACCTCAGCTCCATTGGCAGCACCGGCGGCCAAGGCTCAGTGATCTTCCCCACGGATGGTCTGAACTCGAGCCAGCTGTTTGGCATCCCGAACCCCGGATCGGCGTTCTACTACTGCTTGGCGGCTGGTGCCGGTGGCAGTGGTGGTGGCTTCCGCATACCCGGTGGCGATGGCTTTGTTGAAGGTGTCTTCAGTGGCACTACCCCAGTCGTCAACATGGCGTCGTTCATGGGCGCTCCGGCACTGGGTGGATCGGTGATGCAACTGTTCCCATTCCCGGCGCCGACTGGCTTGCAGAAGAGTTCACAGCACTTCTTGATCGGCGGTGCTGGTGGCGGTGGCGCGGCCAGTGGCTGCACCTTGTCGCTAGCGCTTAACCGCACTTGGTCCTCCGGAGGTGCCGGTGGTGGTGGTGCGGGTGCCATGGGCCTGCGCGCTGGTGGTTCACTCCGCCTAGGCCCGGGTGGTCGCCTGCTAGCGACCGGTGGCTCGGCCAGGGACAGCATCGGCCAGTCTGCTGGTGCCCAAGCTCTGCCCGGCGGCGGTGGCACCGGTGGCTCGATTGTGCTGCAAAGTGGCGGCACGACGGAGATCATCGGCTTGATCAACGTCGCAGGCGGTAGTGG
This sequence comes from Planctomycetota bacterium, assembly GCA_051278165.1. Classification (GTDB taxonomy): domain Bacteria; phylum Planctomycetota; class UBA1135; order UBA1135; family UBA2386. The sequence goes on from JBNMNW010000017.1 coordinate 28,599, forward strand.
CGGCTACTTTGACCGCCGAGGTAACACTGCCTTTGGCCCGGTCAGTGGCGTTATCAAGGTCCAGGGTGGCGATGGTTCGCCCGGATTCGTTCGCTTGGAAACGCCAATCGCTCCGCCGCTCTCTGAGTTGGCGAACGTCAGCCCCGCGATGGGGGCCGAGAGTGTCGCCGCGCTAACCGAGGTCGATGACCTGGTCAGCATGCGCTCGCTCTACTACTCGACCAACCTGATCTTTGGCCCGCAGTTCTCGCACTACGTGATCGAAGCGACGGTCGATGGCCTGGCCGTTACCTTCAGCGACAATCCTGAGGTCTCGCCGATGGCCGCTACTGTTGGTTCGCCGATTCGCACCCTGTTTCAGGCTGCTAACCTCGACGTGGTGACTGGCGAAGTGCTCTCCGTGCGCCCATGGCGGACGTCGGTGCGCAGTGCCGCCAACCAAACCGGTATCGCTTCCGACGGTCTCAACGGCTACCGCTTTATGCTGTTCTTTGACCAGACGCTCGCGACCTCCATCACAATTGACCGCGTTGTCGTGGTCTACCGCAATTGAGTTTGCTAGACGCTAGCTCTGCTTACTCAGATTGATTCGCATTCAGTAATCGAACGCACACTCCCGCTTCATCATGCGCAACGCCCTCTCGATTTTTCTCTTTGCCAGCGCGCTAGTGCTCGTTGGCTGCAGCGGTAGCGGCACATCGTCGTCGTCTTCGTTGCGGATCCGCTGTCTCGGCGGTCAAAGCTTCTGCATTATTAGTTGTGACCTCGGCTGCAACCAGACCGGGTGCGCGGTGACCGATATCGCCGAGAACCAGCAGCTGCGCTTCAAGTTCTCCGACGCGGTCGACGCGTCGACGGTGACCGGATCAAGCATTTCGATTCGCACCGCAACCGGTGTTGCGCCTGCAGGTGACTTCGAAGTCATTGGCAATGAGGTGGTCTTCCGGCCACGCGTTGCGACGGTCAACGGCGTCAGCACGTTCGGCTTCACCCGCAACGAGAGCTACATCATCTCGTTGGCAGGTGGTCAGTCGATCGCGCAGAGCGTGACCAACCTTTCCGGCGATGGCTTGTCGCAGGAGTTCAGTTGCACGGTCGTTGCATCGAAGGGCATCCAGGACGAAGACAGCGCGCCGCCGACGGTGGAATTGCTGTCGCCGACCGTGCTCGTCAACGCTCCGGTCAACCCGACGATCGTGTTGCGATTCTCTGAGCTGATCGACACCACGCCGCTGCAAGTTTCGCTCGGCGAAGCTTCGCCAATTCGCGTGGTTCTGCGTGGCACCCTGCCGACCGGCGGATGTGACAACGACAGTGACGGCGTCGCACTCGAAGGCGTTCCTCAGCTGTCCACCGAGGTGGTTGGCGAGCGCGAAGTAACCGTCGTGACCTTCCAGCCAGCAGTGCAGTTGCCAGGCAATTCCTGCATCACGGTTCGCGTGACGGCCGATTTGCGCGACTTGGCGGGAACCTCGGGTATCCCCGCGAAGTTTGTGTTCCTCACGGAGCAAGGCATCTCGACGCCGATCGAAATCACGGAGTCGTTCGCAGGCAGTTCCAAGCAGGAGACACTCATCTCCGGCGGAATCTGGGGTGGTACGCAGGGCCCCGGTGCACGTCCCGGTCTGGTTGGCGGCGATGGCCGTCACGGCTCGTTTGTTCCATCGATCGGAACTCCCATTGGTGGCGGCGTGTTCGTCTGGAACGTCGACAATACGCTGATCCCCGCGGCCATGTCGCTGACTGGTCTTGAGTACCAGGTGACCGATGGCCGTTACTTCTTCACCGATCTGAACATCCCAACAGGCACGACGATTCGCTTCGTCGGCAGCGTGCCGCCAGTCATCCACGTGCGTGGCCAGGTGGTGATTGATGGCACCATCGAGGTCAACGGCACGGATGCTCCGGGCTTTATTGCCTCCTCTGGTGGTGCGATTGGTCAGATGGTCTCGAACTTTGGTGCGCTCGCGAGCTTGTTTGGCCAGCCAGGAACGATTGGTGGCGCTGGCGGCGGTCAAGGCGGCAACGGTGCCGATCGTTGCGACAACTTGGGCCCGACGATCGTTAGTGGAGTCAACCTGACCAACGGCCAACCGGGCCAAGACCTCAGCGTCCCCGCCGGACACGCCTACCTTGGCGCAGTCGCCTCAACAGGTGGTTCGGGCAGCGTGCTGTCACCGGATACCGGCATCTGGGCTATCCCCACGCCGACCGTCGGTGGCATCGTGTATTGCGCATACTTCAGCCCCGGTGGTAGCGGTGGCGGATTCACGTCGCCCGGATCGGCTCCGGCTTTGCCTCTCTACACCGGCACCGGCCTCGGCTCGATGGTTACGACGCCTGTCGTTCCCGGCGGCTTGGGCTTCGACCTGATGCCGTTCCCGCCGGTTGGCGTGCCGAGCACCTACACATCACTTGAGCACTTCACCGTTGGTGGCTCGGGTGGTGGTGGTGGCGGAACCCACGGCTACGGCATCATTGCGATCTCTAACCCGGCCGTTAAGTGGATTGCGGGTCATGGTGGCACGGGTGGTGGTGGTGCTGTCGCCATTCGTGCGGGTGGCACGGTTGTCATTGGTCCCAACGCAGTGCTGTCGTCACGCGGTGGTGAGGGTGTTTGGATCACGAATGACACTGCAGTGGGTAACTCTTCGCCGGGTGGCGCTGGTTCGGGTGGCTCGTTCTTGGTGCAATCGGGCCAGTCGGTCGCGGTTTCGGGCCTAGTCGACACTAGTGGTGGCCAAGGCAGTCGCAATGGCTTCCTAACCAACCCGCTTCAGGCTCTGTCGGCTGAGGCTGGCAGTGGCTCGAGTGGCTTCTTCCGCCTGGAAGCACCGTCGGCCGATGTTGCCTTTAATGGCACAAGCGTTCCGGTGTTCGGTGCCAACATGGAAGGCGATCTGACCGACCGCGATGATAAGTCGGGCGACACCTCGCTTTGGTACACGACGAACCTGGTCTTCCCGCCGTCGTGGAGCCACTACGAGCTCGACGTCGATACCGATGGTGACGGCGTCGTCGACATCACTTACGACGACACGGGGGCACCTGGCTCCATCAAGGCGAGCGAGCCGAACGGTCCGATCACGCTGCCGTTGGTCATTCAGTTCCAAGGCGCCAACCTGAACCAGGCTGGCAACACGCCGGTCGGTCCGGTTGGTCAGTGGCGCGACGGCATTGGTGCCGGCGGCGGCCAAGGCATCAACCTCGACTCGGTGACGGGCTTCCGCTTCACGGTCATCTACAACCGCGCGCTGTTCCCTAACTTGGTTGTGAGAGAGTTGCGCGTCTTCGGCCAATCGTGATCTTGCGTGGAGTTGGCACCGCCGCTTACCAGCGGCGGGTGCCAGCAATGCCATCCAGGAGCTAGCCTGGGAACGAGCGCCAAGAGCCTCGTCGCGCGATACGTCGCGCTTGACGCCGACAACGTGTTGTCGCCCGGTTGCATCCAATGGGACGCGTCTGGGCGCATCGTGTCCTTGCGTCGCGCCCGCAAGTCCGAACCGGTGCGAGACGTCGCGGTGCTGCCGGGCCTGGTGAATGCTCACGCGCACCTGCAGCTCGAGCCTCTAGCTCAGCCGGTTCGTGCATTCCTACCTTGGGTCACAGCCGTGATCGCGTCACGAGGCGAGCATTCGGCTGCCGACCACCGGCGGATCGCGCTGCATTCGATGCGTGAGTTGTTGCGATCGGGCACGACCGCGATCGGCGAAATCGATTCGACCGGACAAGCCACAGCTGCCTTGCGCCGTCTACCAATGGCGGGCCGTTGCTATCGCGAACTGACTGGCTTTCATCTGCAGCATCGCGAGGCGCGTGCCTTGGTGCGCGAGAGATTTCCAAGCGGCGTCAGCAGCATGTTGCCGGGACTGTCACCACACGCGCCGTATTCGGTGTCGCCTGACTTGATGCGAGCGGCCGCCGCACGCACCCGCAATCTGGCGATCCATTGTGCCGAGCTGCCCGAAGAGCAGCAATTTTTGCGAACGGGGCGGGGGCCCTTCGAGGACTTGCTGCGCAGGCTAGGTCGGTTGCCGGAAGGGTTTGCCGCGCCCGGTTGTGGCGCGGTGCGATGGCTGGAGCAGCTCGGGATGTTGCGAGCCAGCACCCAGCTCGTGCACTGCCAAGAACTCGAGCGCGGCGATGCCGCCCGCATTGCCGCGTCCGGCGCGTCGATTGCCGTCTGCCCGGGCACGATTGATTACTTCGCACGCACACCTCCGCCGGTGTCGAAGTGGCTAAAGCTGGGTATACCCGTCGCCCTGGGCACGGATTCCCACGCGAGCAATCGCGGCCTGTCGATGCGCCTAGAATTGGCTCGAGCTGCCGCCTTCTGGCCGGAATTGGCGCCGCGGGAGCTGCTGAGGATGGCGACCGAGTCCGGCGGGCGGTCGCTCAACGGCCCATTTGGAGGGTTACGCCGGGGGCGTCGTGCCGACTTCTTGACGGTGGCCGCTCAAGGCTCGTGGGCGGACACACTTGGCGCATTTGTGCACAATCTGGTGCCCGTCACGAGGGTGGTTCTCGCCGGCACTACGCACCGCATCTACGCCGATCGTTGAGCCGCGCCAGTCGCGTGCCTAGAGTGTGCGCTACGTGACCACGCTTCTTGATCTCATTCGCTCGCAGCAGAGCTTCTTGCTAACTGGTCATGAGAGCCCGGACGGCGACTGCGTCGGTGCCCAGACAGCGCTTTCCCACCTGTTGCTTTCGATGGGCAAGACGGTGCACATCGTCAACCCCGACCCGATCGCGTCGAGCTTCGACTTCTTGACCGAGCACACGTCGTTTGCGACGGCGAAGAACGGCGATGAGTTGCCTGAGTTCGATGTCGCAGTGCTGCTCGACTGCTCGCAATTGTCGCGGGTGGGTTCGCTTGGCCAGCGCATCGCCGCTCGCAACAAGACGATCGCCGTGATCGATCATCACGTAGGCAGTGAAGATGGCGACGGCAGCGTGTTCTACGTCGACGTCACAGCTGCCGCGACAGGTGCGTTGATTCGCAGGCTGTATGCCGAGCTGAACGTGGAACTAACCTTGCCGGCAGCAGAGGGCATCTTCCTGTCGCTTGTTTCGGACACCGGTTGGTTCCGCTACTCCAACGCCAACGCGGAAGTGTTCTCGATGGCCGCCGAGTTGGTGGCGCTCGGCGTCGATAGCTCGAGCATGTATGACGCGATCAACCGCCGCAACCACAAGGACTCCCCGCGCATCTTGGCCGATGCGTTGCTGACGAGCCGCCTGCTACTGGATGGCAAGTTGGCACGCCTCAGCCTCGACAAGGCGATGATTGAGCGCACCTCCAAGGCCAACTTTGATACCGATGTCATGATGGAGCCGTTGCGTTCGATTGGCGGCGTCGAGGTGGTTGCGCTGCTCAAGGAGCGTTTCGACGGCAACGTTAAGTGCTCGCTGCGAGCGCGCGGCGACATCGACGTGCAGGCGATTGTTTCGCAGTTTGGCGGCGGCGGTCACAAGAAAGCTGCCGGGGCTACCATGATGATGAGACTGGCTGACGCCGAGCGTGCAATCCACGACGCGGTGCAGCAGGCTCTCGTAGCCCAAGCTGGGCAATAAGAGTCAGGCGTTCGCAATACAGGAACTGCAATACAGGCACCCGCAACACTGGCACCCGAAAGACAGGCTCACATTGGCGACCTTCGCGATCATCTCGGACCTCCACAGCAACCTCGAAGCGGTTGAGGCAGTTCTCGCCCGTATCGAAGAACTCGGCGTCGAAGACGTTGTCTGCCTCGGCGATGTCGTTGGCTATGGCGCCGATCCTTTGCCGGTCACCTTGCTGGTGATGAAGCGCTGCAAGTGGACCATTCAAGGCAACCACGATTGGGGCATGTTCCACAGCATGGACGACTTCAACCCGTTGGCGCGTGAAGCATTGATGTTCACGCGGCAGCAGTTGCGGCCGTTCTTCCTGCGTCCTCGTCGACGTCAAGCACACGAGTTCTTGCGCGGCCTGCCGGACCGCATGGCCGACTACGGCTTCCACTTCTATCACGGCTCGCCGCGCGACCCGGTGATGGAATACGTGCTCAAGAGCGATGGCTTCCTCGAGCCCGAGAAGATGGCGCAGCTGTTTGCCCATGTGCAAGGTCCGTGCTTCGTTGGTCATACGCACTGGCCGGGCGTGCACCGTCCGGACTTTCGCTTCACGCAGGCGACCGACGAACAGAATGAGTTCCTGATCGACGGACCGTGCATCGTCAACGTTGGCAGTGTCGGTCAGCCGCGCGACGGCGATCCGCGCGCGAGCTTCGCCGTCGTGCGCGGCGATCGCGTGCAAATCGAGCGCGTGCCCTACGACTTCCGCCGCACCCAAGCCAAGATCCTTGCCGCTGGGTTGCACCCGGCACTGGCCGAACGGCTGGCGCGGGGTAAGTAGCGTTGGCGGATTCTGGCGCGTTGGATTTTGGCGCGTTGGACTCTGACGCCCGAGATTCTGGTGCCCTGGGGGATTCCAGCAACGACGAGGTCCTGGTCGTGCTAGCCACGGTGCCAGTCGCTCAGTCGGAACTGCTCGCGCGAACGGTCGTCGAGGAAGGCCTGTGTGCTTGCGTCAACGTCGTGCCTGCCGTGCGTTCGTTCTTTCGATGGCAGGGCAAGGTCGATACTGCCGACGAGCATTTGCTGGTCATTAAGACTACCGCCGCCGCGTTTGCGTTGTTGCAGGACCGCTTGGTCGCGCTACATCCATACGACGTGCCCGAGGTGATCGCGTTACCCATTGCTGCCGGCTTGCCCGCTTACCTGTCGTGGGTGGTGGAGTCGGTGCGTCCGTAGGAGAACCCTCACGTGTCCCAGCCGAACGAATCGCATTCCGATGGAACGGCAGCGCTCATCGAACAAGTGCATGGTGGGCGCATCATGCTGGCTGTTGGTATTGGCCTGATCTGTTGGTGGCTCGGTCACTATCTGCCGTTTCCAAGCTCGTCCGATTTGCCCATTGGCCAAGAACCGATCGGGCCGGCCGCGTGCCGCTTGTTGTTCTGTGTTGGCCTGACGACGTCGTCCTGGTTGTTGGCTGCCATGCCAATCGCGGCGGCTTCGCTGATTCCATTGGCGTTGCTGCCGATGCTCGGCGTGCGCTCGACGGCCGATCTGACGACTGGTTATGGCCACCCGATCCTGTGGTTGTTCGGCGGTGGCTTCGTGCTCGCCCAGGCTGTCGAGCGATGTAGTTTGCACCGGCGTATGGCGCTAAAGATCGTCTCGGCACTCGGGCCGTATCCGCGGCGGCTGGTGCTGGGCTTCTGCTTGTCGGCGACCATTGCGTCCATGTGGATTAGCAACACCGCCGTCGCGCTGCTGCTGTTGCCGATTGGCTCCGTGCTCGTGCGGCGCACCGCCGAGCTTGGCGAACTGTCTCCGAAGCTGCAGTCGAACTTCGGCGCTGCGATCATGTGTGGCATCGCGTTTGGCGCGACCATCGGCGGCATGGGCTCGCCGATCGGCACCGCCCCGAACGCACTTTTCTTCACCAACTACGAACCGCTGGTCGACGCCGGAGCCAAGCCGGTGTCGTTCTTGCTGTGGCTGGCGGCGTTCGCGCCGTTCTCGATCCTGTTGTCGATTCTCGCCAGCCAGGTGATTGCACGCGTGGCGCTTTGGTTGCCCAAGACGCGCTTTGCACGCGGTGACGAATTGCTGCAGGAGGCGCGTTCGTTGCCCCGCTGGAGTACCGCCGAGAAGCGCACTGCGATGTTGTTTGCTGCGGCCGTGCTGCTGTGGGTGACGCGCGGCGACCTGCCTCTTGGCGAAGACTCGGTGATCCACGGCTGGGCCCATTACCTGGTGCCGCACGGCGAACGCGATAGCTTCCTCGCCGATGGTTCGGTCGCCGTGCTGATTGCGATCTTGGCGTTCTTGATTCCGTCCGGCACGAGCGAACGACCCAAGCAGCGATTGTGTGATTGGGAGACGGCGCGTCAGATGCCGTTCGATCTGTTGCTGCTGCTCGGTGCCGGCATCGCGATGGCGCAGGCGTTTGGTTCGACCGGCTTGTCGGCGGCGTTTGGCGAGCTGTTGCGGCCGCTGATCGGTTCGATGCATCCGGTGTTGTTGATCCTGACGGTCATCATCGCAGTGTCGTTGTTGTCCGAGATTGCTAGCAATACGGCCGTCGCGACCTTGGCGCTGCCGATCGTTCGCGAAGGTGCCATCGCTGCCAACATGGACCCATTGGTGTTGATGTTGCCCGTTGTCATTGGCGCTTCGTGCAGCTTCATGCTGCCGATTTCGACCCCGCCGAACACCATCGTGTTTGCCTCACGCCAGATCCGCTTCGGCCAGATGGCGCGCGCCGGGGTCGGGCTTAATCTGCTGTCCGCTCTCGTGCTGCTACCGGTGTTATGGTTCTGGGCGTTGCCGCTTCTTGGCGTCGACATGGATGCACTGATGCAAGGCACGAAGTGACCAGCAAACCGGCAACAAACCAGGCAGGCGTGAAGCCGGCGAAGGGCACGTGGCTTGCCTGGTTCGGCACGTTCTTACTGTTTGTCTGTGTTGCGCACGGCAACTTCGAGACGACGGATGCCGGCTTTACCATGCAGGCGGCGCGTTCCCTGTGGCACCGCGGTGACAGTGCGCTGCTGACGAAGGCGCAGGGTGGCGATCACATTGGTGAGATTAAGGGCGCCGAATACATCCGTAACAGCGAGAAGAACGGGCCGCGCGCCAGCGGTTTGACCTACCAAGACCGCACCTACGTCTGGTACCCGATTGGCCACGTCTTCTTGATGACACCGTTCATCCCACTAGGCGAAGCGGTCGGGAGCGCGCTCCCGGACGCCGACGAACGATTGCAGAAGAAGGTGCAGCCGTTCATGCGGTCGTGGGTCGAGGGCAGTCCGGTGGTTACGCAGGCGGTGATCTCGATGTTGCTGCCATCGTTGTGCTTTGCGACCTCGATCCTGTTGCTGTTCCGCATTGCGCGCGAGCTTGGTGCGGCGCAGCGCGATGCGGTGTGGACGGCAGTCGCGATTGCGCTCGCGACGCAGGCGTTCTCGGTTGGGCGTGAACAGCTGTCCGATGGACCGGGCTTGATGTTCATGCTCGCGGCCTTGCTGCCGATGGTGCGGTTGCATCTAGGCACTCAAACGCGGCACACCGCGTGGTGGGGCGGTGCGATGGCGGGCTGTGCTGTGTTGCTGCGGTATCAGACCGCGCTAACGGTTGCCGCGTTCGCTGTGCTGTTGGTGCTCGCTTGTCGTCGCCGCAAGAACTACCGCGATCTGTGGCTGTTTGCAGCCGGCGGCGCGCCCCTGGCATTGGTGTTCTTGTTGACGAATTACCTGCGCTTTGGCGACCCGACGGTCACCGGCTATCCCGCCGTGGGGGACTGGTTCAAAGCGAACCCTCTGCATGGTCTCGGCAAGATCCTGTTTGGTGCTGGGCGCGGAGTGATGTGGTTCTCGCCGCTGTTGTGGCTGGCTCTACCGTGTGCCGTGCTGCGGAGTCATCAGGTAAAGCTACGTTGGCTTGCTTGGGTGCTATTCGTCACGCCCCTGCTGCTCTTCATGCAGGTCACCGGCTGGCAAGGCGGCCAGGCTTGGGCAATCCGCTATGTGACACCCGGCATCGTGGCGCTGTTGGTGATCGTCTTGCCGCAGACCACGCCGTGGCACAAGTGGCCGGGGTTATGGCGCGCGCTCGTGGTGGCCGGTTGGTTCGTCAGCATCACCAGCGTGATCGCGCCCGTGCGCGGCCAGCTGCAGCTAGCACACCAGGCCGTCACGGCTGACCTGACGCGCGCCGTCGCCGAGGGGCGCATGACCTACGACGAAGCCAACGTCGATCCGGCCGACTACGGCGGCTGGCATCCGCACTTCACGCCGCTAGTTGCGAACTGGCTCTACGCGCTGCACTCGCGCATCAACTTCTTCGAAGACGAGCATCAGCAACCCCGGCACGGCAGCAAGAACAGCATCGTGCCGGTCTACGGCGTATCTGCCGTTGACGAAGAGGCCCACGGCAAAGTCCCAGCACACTGGGCGGATCGTTCTGGGCGGCATTTGTGGTGGCGCTTCTGGGGCGATCTTTACGGCATCAGCGGCTGGTTGCTAGTGCTCCCGATCGCCGCGCTCGGCGCGCTGCTGGCCTGGTTCGGCTGGCGTCAACTTGCCGGATTGTCGAGTTCTACGCCAGATCCGGTCGCACCGCACGAATCAGCAACACCAAGTTCCTGAGCCGGGTAAAGCCAATGGCATCGCGCGTTCGATGAATGGAGCGGAGTCTCCGCTCATCATGAACCTGTTGCTACCCCTGCTCGCCTGTCTCATTCAGGATCCCCAACCAGTCGTGCCCTTGCCGGCCGATCCGAACGCCCGGCTCGACGTCGTCAAGCTCAAGAACGGCGACGAACTGGTTGGTCACGTCACGTCCGAGCTCGACGGCTATGTCGAGATCGATATTGAGGACGGCGCGACCATCGGTGTCAGCCGTGCCCAGGTCCTTGAGATCCTAAGGAACTCGGTGGCCGCGCCGGTCATGGCCGCCGTCGTGCGTCCTGACAACGCTTGGTTCGTGCTACATGACGCTGATGGCACGTCGGTCGGTTGGTTGCACTCGTCGATCACGACCGCGAAGGATGGCACCTTCACCGTCAACGAAGAATACGAGTTCCTCAACGGCACCCGTCGCTACCAGATCACCAACCAGTGCACGGCCGACGAAAACGGCCGCGGCGTGCGTTGCTACTATCGCGAACGTGTCAGTCAACCGCAGCTCGCGGGTCAGATGCAAGGCGTCGACCGCATGGGGTCGTCCGATCGCATCGAGGACGAGCGCATTGTCGAAGCCGTCGCCGTTGGCGAGCAGTTGATTGTCACGCATCTCGATGGTCGTGGCCGCACCGAACGGCCATTGCCGTGGAGCAAGGGGTCGACCTTCCCACTGTTGGCGCGAACGCTGGCGCGGCAAGCCGTGCTAGTGATTGGTCCGGTGGCGATGTTTGACCCGAAGAACGAACAGCTGGTGGTCCGTCGAGTGGATGGCACCGGTGCCCGTGAAATCATGCTCGAGGGCACGCGTCAGCGCATCGGCGAAATCGCCGTGACCGATGCCACCGGCGGAGGCAGTCAGAACCGTGAATGGGTCGACGCCAACAACAAGACGGTGCGTCGTGAACTCGCCGGTCCCGCGCTGGTGGCGGTGCCGAGCAGTGCCGCGAGTGCCCGTGGAGCAGTGGGGGTCAGCACCATCCAAAGCGCGATCGTTGCCGAGGCCGAAGGTCGCTTTGGCCTGTGGATTCCCAATCCCGCCTGGCTCGCGGTCGACCCGTTGCCGCCCGGCCACCTCATGCTGAAGTGCGCGGCTCACGAAGCCGAAGTGCGCTTGTCGCTGCTCGACCACTTGCCACCTGACACCGTGCTGGACACGGCTGCGGACTCTGTTTCGAACTGGTTCCTGTTGCTCTACCCGCACCTGCAAGTGGACAGTCGCTACAGCGTGCAAGTGCGCGGTCGCCAGGCTGTGCGCATGTCGGCGACGGATTCGCGCAATGTCGACCGTGCCATGATCGACGTGATTCCGTTCGATAATCGATTCCTCGTGCTGATCTGCCACGCTCCGAAGCGCGCCTGGAATGAGCTCGCGA